>SFLG01000007.1 GCA_004553485.1 Bacteroidales bacterium
CCCAATTTCTGTTAACGCAGGGTCGCATATTTTGGGATGGATTTTGATTTGTGAAGATGGAGTGTAGCGAGCTACACGACTGATGAACAAATCGAAAGATGCCCAAAAGATGCGATGCCAAAGCAAATATAAAATACAAGTCACACGTTATCAAATAATAAAATTTAACATTAAAATGCCCCATTCCATTAATGTTACTGCCTTCGCGAACACCTTTTGGCATCTTCGCCGTTTCGGTTCAGTCGTTATGGACCCCCATAACTCCTTCACCTCAACGACAAATCTGCTCAAAAGCTGCCCGCCCTGCGTTAACATAAATTAGGGGAACGGGCTCTAAACAACAAACCCAATGGACACTCTATCATACCTCCAGTCGTCGCCCGTCGGCAACTTTTTCCTGCTGGCCGGCCCCTGCGTAATCGAGGGCGAGGACATGGCACTCGACATCGCGTCGAAGGTTGTGCCGCTGTGCAGCCGCCTGGGCATCCCCTACGTCTTCAAAGGCAGCTACCGCAAGGCCAACCGCTCGCGCATCGACTCGTTCACCGGCATCGGCGATGAAAAGGCGCTGAAGGTGCTGGCAAAGGTGAGCGCCGAGTTCGGCGTACCCGTCGTCACCGACATCCACCTGCCCGAGGAGGCCGAAATGGCCGCCGAGTACGTCGACATCCTGCAGATTCCGGCCTTCCTCTGCCGCCAAACCGACCTACTGGTGGCAGCGGCCAAGACCGGCAAGATGGTGAATATCAAGAAGGGACAGTTCCTGGCACCCTCGTCGATGCGCTTTGCCGTCGATAAGGTTCGCGCCGCCGGAGGCACACAGATTGCCCTCACCGAACGCGGCACTACCTTCGGCTACGGCGACCTCATCGTCGACATGCGCGGCATACCCGAGATGAAGCAGACCGGCGTGCCCGTCATCGTCGACGTCACCCACTCGCTGCAGCAGCCCAACACCGCCGGAGGCGTGACGGGAGGCCGCCCCGAGATGATAGAGACCATAGCGCGGGCATCTGTTGCGGCGGGATGCGACGGCATCTTTATCGAGACGCACCAGAACCCCGCGGTGGCAAAGAGCGACGGCGCAAACATGCTGCCCCTGCACCAGCTGCCCGAGCTGCTCGAGCATCTGTCGGCCATCCGCTCGACAATCAACTCGTTCAAATGACAGTCCGCCCGGCACGGGACATCCGGCACGGGCGCATATACACCAACATTGCATTTCCCCAAAAAACAATCAACCTATGCGAATACGCACATTTGCCGCCGCCGCGGCCCTCGTCCTGACCCTGTCGGCACACGCCCAGCGCGGTATAGACAACCCGATGACACGCGCAGTGCTCCAGGTATACGAAAAACAGCTGCAGGAGGACCCGTCCGACTGGGAGACATGGATGGCACGTGCCAACGAATACTACATGCACAACGAGTACCTGCGCAGCCTCAACGACGTCGACAACGCGCTCAAATACATCCCCGAGAACAAAAAGGCCGAGCGCTTTGATGCCCTGCTCCTGCGCGCCAACATCTACACCGAGACCGGCCGCAACGCCGAGGCCCTCAACGACCTCAACTCGGCCGTAGCGCTGATGCCGTCGAGCTACGTCGCCCTCTACCTGCGCGCCAACACGCTGTACAGCCTGGGACGCTACGACGAGGCGTCGGCCGACTACAAACGCCTGCAGCGCATCAACCAGCGCAGCCCGGACGCTCTTGTGGGCCTGGCGCGTATCGCCGTCAAGGAGAACAACCTCGGCACCGCCAACGAGCTGCTCGACCAGGCCGTGGCGATGGACCCCAACAACTCGGAATACTATGTGCGCCGCGCCGACGTGCGCAAGCAGATGGGCCTGACACGCGACGCCGTCGACGACCTCGTCCTCGCCGTCTCGATAAACTCGGACGACTCGCGCGCCATCCAGCACCTCGTCGACCTGGGCAAGAGCGACTATCCCACTGTCATCGCCGGACTTACGTCGGCAATACAGCAGGCTCCGCGCGTGGGCATGTTCCCCTACATCCGCGGCGTCATCGCCCAGGCCCACTACAACTACAAGGCCGCCCTGGACGACTTTAAGGCCATCAACGACAAGCAGTTGTACAACTACCACGGCATCTACGCCTCGATGGCCGAGTGCCAGCTTGCCCTCGGCCGCTACGACGAGGCGCTGCAGAATGTCGAGACTGCCATCTCGATGGACGCCAACTCGGCCGGTCACTTCATCCTCAAGGCGCAGATACTGCGCGCCTTAGGCCGTCCCGCCGAGGCCTTCGACATCGCCCTCAAAGCTTCGGTGATGAACGGCGGCTCAAACGAGGCGCTGGTCGAGATGGGCCTGTGCCGCGCCGGCGAAGGCAAGTGGCAGGAGGCCGCCGACCTCTTCGGCGAGGCCTCGCTCGACAATCCCGACTCGCCCGAGTTGCTGATGCTACGCGCCTGGGTTTTGGGCAAGCACCTCAACCAGCCCGTCGCCGCCGCCGGCTTCTACGGCAAGGTTGTCGACCTCGAAGGCTGGGACCTCGACAACGTGCGCTCGCTCAAGGGCTTTGCCCAGCTCCTTAACGGCGACCGCGAACAGGCCGTGAAATGGATCGAGAACATCCTCGCCACCGTCCCTGACAAGGACGGCTTCGTCCACTACATGGGCGCCTGCTTCTACACCGTCGCCGGCGACAACGAGCGCGCCATCGCCCTGGCCCACAAGGCAATGGAGCTTGGCTATGCCAACTACTACGAATGGATGACGCTCAACGACGGCCTCTGCACCGTTGCCCTCCTCCGCGACGACCTCAGCTTCCTGCGCCTGATCGAAAAGTACAAATATCTGTGGGATTGACGGCGTGTCCGCCAATCCCAAGTAATGGCAATCCTGCTGTTTGCAGTATCGGCGCCTTCGGCGCGGTATTGGCAGGCGTTGCCAGCGGTATTGGCCGCCGCGCGGCAGTAAAACACTGCTGCGCGGCGGCCGGTGCTGTGCTATGGGGCCGGTTGGACTTATTGGTCTAATTAGTCTTATAGGGCCAATTGGGGGGCATTCGGGGGGATGTTGCGCGTTTTTTGGCGGTTTGGTACTGAGGTTTAAATTTTTTTTGCTATATTTGTGGAAATTTGCAACCTATGGCAAAGGAACTTCAAGAAACACTGTCACGTATAGCCGAAAAACATCGTTTTCTGGCGGCGCGGTACCAGGCTTTGCTTGACCAGAACAACAGCCTGAAGGAGCGCGTCGCCGAGCTTGAAAAACAGGTGGCCGACCGTGACAGTCGTCTCGAAAAACTGGAGACACGCAGCGAATATCTTGAAATCTCGTCTGCTATCGCTCCCAATTTTTCCGAGTTGGAGTCTACCCGCGACATGGTTGCGGAATTAGTGCGGGAGATAGACCGCTGCATCGCCGACCTAAACACCTGACGCGCCGCAAAAAACCCTTCACAACACGACGCCAAGGATGTCTAAGGCCTTGTAACACAAATGGAAGAGAACCGTAAACAAAACATATCGATAAAAATCGGCGACCACAAGCGCATGTCGATGAACATCGACCCGGCCGAGGAAGAGCTCATACGCAAAGCTGAGCACTATGTCAACTATGTGCTTGACGGTATGAAGCGTATGTTCTCGGGCGAATCAGTCTCTGAGCAGACAGCGCGCACAGCCTTTCAGTTTGCCAAGCTGTATCTCGAACAGCAGCAGGCCCTCAGCCTGCAGGACAGCGAGCTGAAACGCTTTGAAGCCGAGTTGGACCGACTGCTCGAACTTGTACCGGCCGAAAGCAAATCGACACCGACCGATAACGACGGGGGCACCCCCGCGGCTCAGAGCTGACAGCCACGGGCTTAGCCCGCAGGACGGCCTCGCGCCACGCCCCGTCGACGGGTCAGCCCCTCTTTCATTTATCTATCGCACGGACATTCCGTCCACATCCCGCACCACGGCAGCAGAGGCTTCCGTGGACGTGCTGTTTCAGCACACCCCGCATCCTTAACATTTTCAACCACTTAACAAAATATTTCAATCATCATAATACCAAACTTAAACCATACCAAAGCACCCTTTTTTACAAACGATTACTGACATAAGACTTAAATAGACATCACATTTAACAACCAGATTTTAAACAGTTTATAATATGCCATTAATAGCAACATTAGCAATAGCGGTTGTCGCCGTCTGCCTGGCCATCCTGGGCACGGTGCTTGTGCAGCGCAACATGGCGCACACCCGCGCAAAACAGATTATCGCCGACGCCGAACGCGAAGGCGAGGACTTGAAGAAAGGCAAAATTCTTGAAGGCCGCGAACAGGCCATGCAGATTACCGGCGACGCCGAAAAGGCCGCCAACCAGCGCATGGCAAAGGTGCAGCAGGCCGAGGCCCGTCAGAAGCAGCGCGAGCTCACCCTCAACCAGCAGCAGGGCGAGAACCAGCGCATGCGCAACGAGATAGACCAGGAACGCCGTCGCCTCGACGACGGATTTGCCGCTCTCGAAGTAAAGAAATCCGAGCTGGACGCCCTCACCGCCAACGCCCGCGAGACCCTCGAGCACATCTCGGGGATGTCGTCCGAAGAGGCCAAGGAGAAGCTCGTCGAGTCGCTCAAGGACGAGGCCAAGACTGCCGCCGCTGCCTACATCAACGACATTATGGACGATGCCCGCATCAACGCCAACAAAGAGGCCAAGCGCATAATCATCCAGACCATCCAGCGCACCGCCACCGAAACCGCCATCGAGAACTCGGTGACAGTGTTCCACATCGACTCGGACGAAATCAAAGGCCGCATCATCGGCCGCGAGGGCCGCAACATCCGCGCCCTGGAGGCCGCCACCGGCATCGAGATTATTGTCGATGACACCCCGGAGGCCATCGTACTGTCAGGCTTCGACCCCGTGCGCCGCGAGGTGGCACGCCTTGCCCTGCACCAGCTCGTCGCCGACGGCCGCATCCACCCCGCCCGCATCGAGGAGGTGGTGGCAAAGGTGCGCAAGCAGATTGAGGAAGAGATTATCGAGACCGGCAAGCGCACGGCCATCGACCTCGGCATCCACGGTCTGCACCCCGACCTCATCCGCCTGGTGGGTAAGATGAAATACCGCTCGAGCTACGGCCAGAACCTGCTCCAGCACTCGCGCGAGACGGCCAACCTCTGCGCCATCATGGCCAGCGAGCTCGGCCTCAACCCCAAGAAGGCGCGCCGCGCCGGCCTGCTCCACGACATAGGCAAAGTGCCCGACGAGGAGCCCGAGCTGCCGCACGCACTGCTGGGCATGAAGCTTGCCGAGAAGTACAAGGAGAAGCCCGAAATCTGCAACGCCATCGGCGCCCACCACGACGAGATAGAGCAGACATCGCTGCTGGCGCCCATCGTCCAGGTCTGCGACGCCATCTCCGGCGCTCGTCCCGGCGCACGCCGCGAAGTGGTGGAGGCATACATCAAGCGCCTCAAGGACCTAGAGCAGCTGGCCCTCAGCTACCCCGGCGTGGTCAAGACCTACGCCATCCAGGCCGGTCGAGAGCTGCGCGTGATAGTCGGCGCCGACAAAATCGACGACAACGAGACCGAAAAGCTCAGCGCCGAGATAGCTCGCCGCATCCAGGACGAGCTCACCTACCCCGGCCAGGTCAAGATTACCGTAATACGCGAGACACGCTCGGTTGCCTTCGCCAAATAACCCAACGCCGAAAGTCATCCTTCAATGACCGAAGAAAACAATATAAACACCGCCCCCGGCCAGGCACCCGCCCCGCACGACAGCAAGCCCGAAGCCGTTGAGACCGACGCTGTTGCCGCCAAGGACGAAGCCGCCGACGCCGCTGCCGTGGAGTCGGACGCCGTCACCGTCGAGGTCGACGCCGAGGCCGTCGAGCCACTGCGCGCCGACAACGACGACGACCGCTCGGCCGTGGCCGACGTCGACGCCGAGGCCGAAGGGTCGCGACGCGTATGCAGCCGCTGCGACGTGCGCCCCGCTCCACGCGGACACCTGCAAAGCTACAACTGGCTGTGGGACGTCCCCGGCGGATATGCCGACGACGACATCGTGGAGGTGCAGTTCAAGAACACCCGCAAGGGCTTTTACCGCAACAGCGCCGCCCTGCCCCTCAAAGTGGGCGACATGGTGGCCGTGGAGGCACAGCCCGGACACGACATCGGCCGCGTGACAATGGTGGGCGCGCTGGTGCGCCTGCAGATGCGCAAAGCCTTTGTCAAGCCCAACGCCGAGATACGCAGCGTCTTCCGCCTCGCCAAACCCGCCGACCTCGAAAAGTACGAGGAGGCAAAGGCGCGCGAGGAGGACACGATGATACGCGCACGCAAGATTGCCGAAGACCTCAACCTCAACATGAAAATCGGCGACGTCGAGTTTCAGGGCGACGGCAACAAGGCCATCTTCTACTACATCGCCGACGAGCGCGTCGACTTCCGCCAGCTCATCAAGGTGCTGGCCGAGAACTTCCGCGTGCGCATCGAGATGAAGCAGATAGGCGCGCGCCAGGAGGCCGGCCGCATCGGCGGCATCGGTCCCTGCGGACGCCCCCTGTGCTGCGCCTCGTGGATGTCCAACTTCAGCAGCGTGGCCACCGGTGCCGCCCGCATACAGGACATCTCGCTCAACCCGCAAAAGCTTGCCGGACAGTGCGCAAAGCTGAAGTGCTGCCTCAACTTCGAGGTTGACGCATATATGGAGGCCTCGCGCAACCTGCCGCCCAAGAATGTGCGCCTCGAGACTCAGGACGCCACCTTCTACCACTTCAAGACCGATGTCTTCCGCCGCGAAATCACCTACTCGTCCGACAAGAACATCGCCGCCAACCTGGTCACCCTCGATCCCGAGCGCGTGTTCGAGATCATACGCATGAACGAGGCCGGCGAAAAGCCCGCCACCCTGCAGCGCGAGAAGGACGCCCCCAGCCCCAAGGACGCATACAACGACCTCCTCGACCAGGACGAGCTGACACGCTTCGACAACAAGCGCCGCAAGAAGAAAAAGAAGGGCGGCCAGAACAAGGACAAAGGCCAGGCCAACGCCGAGCCCCGCAACAACGCCGCCCCGAAGGACAACAAGCCCGGGCCCTCGCGCAACAAGAAAAAACGCCAGGGCGGACAGCCGGGCCCCAAGCCAGACACGGAATTATGAAACCGATGCGATTTTTGCCCGTCCTCGCCGCCGCGGCAGCCCTGCTGACGGCCGCCTCGTGCGACCGCCCGTCGTACCGCCTGTCGCAGTGGCACACCCTCGACAACGGCGGCTGGGCCTACGCCGACACGCTGACCTTCAACAACGACGACGCCGACACCCTCGAGGTGGGACGCGTCGTGGTGGGCGTGCGCCATACGGCCAACTACCCGTACTCCAACCTGTGGATGGAGATGTCGTACGACGCCGGCGACACTGTGCCGGCCCTCGACACCCTCGAGGTGCGCCTTGCCGACACCTTCGGCCACTGGTATGGCTCGGGCAACGGCTCGTCGTATCAGTTCACCGACACCATCACCCCGCGGCGGCGCATCGTCCCCGGCACAAAGGTGCACCTGCGCCACATCATGCGCATGGACACCGTGCCCGAGCTCGAGCAGATAGGCCTAACCTTTTTGTAGGGCAATTGGGCTAATTGGGCTAATTAGACTAATTTGCCCTATTGCGACCACCGCCTCGCCCGGCAACCTCCACTTCTGACCTAACTTTATTTCGGCTTATGACTAATTGTAAGGCGCCGCTCTCTTGCGACGGTTTGATATTCGATATGGACGGCACCCTGTGGGATGCCGTGGACTCGTACGTCAAAATTTGGAACGCCACCATCGCCGAGTGCGGCATACACCGCGCACCGGTGACACGTGACGAGCTGATAGCGCAGATGGGCAAACCCCTCGACGTCATCCTGCCCGCGCTAATCCCCGGTGCGGAGGGCCACAAGCCCGGCCTGCTGGAAATTCTGATGCGCAACGAGGCCGAGATGATGCCGCGCCTGGGCGGAAAACTCTACCCCGACGTGCGCGGGACGCTGGAGCGGCTGCACGGACGCATCCCCCTGTTCATGGTCAGCAACTGCGGCGCCGAAGGGCTCGAGAACTTCCTGACCTTCACCGGCCTGCGCCACTTTTTCATCGCCTGGCTGTCGAACGGCGCCAACGGGCTGCCGAAAGACGCGAACATAAGGACCCTGGTTGAGCGTTATAATATGAACAGCCCATACTATGTGGGCGACACCGCTACCGACGAGAAGGCCGCCCGCAGCGCCGGCACGGGCATGATTTGGTGCCGATACGGCTTCGGTCATGCCGAAAACCCCGACTACGTGATTGACTCGTTTGCCCGGCTCACCTCGGTGCCACCGGTGGCAAACCGCCTGTCAGACTAAAAGCTATAAATTCATACGTTATGAAAGCACCCCAAGACATCGACCGCACGCGAATGGTGATTCTGCCAGAGCAGGAGCACGGCGAGAGACTTGCCCGCGTACTCAAATACATGGCCAAGGCCGGCTTAGAGAGCATGCTCCTTTGCGACAACGCCAACAAATTCTACATCACGGGCCGCATCTTCGACGGCTACATCTACATCGGCCCCGACGGCCGGGTCAGCTACTTTGTGCGCCGCCCGTCCATCCTCGAGGGCAAGTCCGTGCACCATATCCACAAGCCCGAGAACATCCTCGAAATCATCGACCGCGAGGGCCTCGGCCGCCCGTCAAAGCTCGGCCTCGAGCTTATGCAGACGTCCTACGCCACGGTGATGCGCCTCGCCGCCGCCCTCGGTGTCGACTCCTTCGGCAACGCCGACTCGGTGATGCTGAGCGCACGAGCCGTAAAAACGGCCTACGAGATACAGCAGATTGCCGTCTGCGGCATGCGCCACGACCGCGTGTACAGCCGCATCCCGCACTTGTACCACGAAGGCATGTCGGACGTTGAGCTGCAGATCGAGATCGAGCGCGTGACGCGCCTCGAGGGCGGTCTGGGCATCATCCGCACCGTCGGCCAGAGCATGGAGATCAACATGGGCAGCGTGCTTGCCGGACGCAACGCCGACGAGCCGTCGCCCTACGACTTCGCCCTCGGCGGCGCCGGCACCTCCCCCGCCCTCCCCGTCGGCGCCGACGGCACCGTCCTGCGCGCGGGGATGTCGGTGATGGTGGACACCAACGGCGTCTTCAACGGTTACATGACCGACATGACGCGCACCTTCGCCGTCGGCAACCTGCCTCAGCGCGCCATCGACCTGCACAAGCTCAGCTGCGACATCTGCCACACCATCGAGGACATGGCCCGTCCCGGCGTACGGTGCAGCGACCTGTGCCGCAAGGCCCTCGACATGGCCGCCAAGGCCGGCGCGCCCAACCTGTTCATGGGCCACAACAGCCAGGCCTCGTTTGTCGGACACGGCCTGGGCATCGCCCTCAACGAGCTGCCCGTGATATCGCTCAAGACCGACAGCATCCTCGAGGTCGGCAACGTCCTGGCCATCGAGCCCAAGTTCGTCATCCCCGACGTCGGCGCCGTAGGCATCGAGAACACCTGCGCCGTCACCGATGACGGCCCGATGCGCAGGCTGACAAACGCCCCCGAGGAGCTTATCACGCTCGTCAGCTGAACGGTTATCCCCCCTTCCCCGCAATCATTATCCCCAACATGTCTGAATACAAGCAACTTATCGACAAACCCATTTTCCACACCATAGGCCGCGTGGCCGACGGCATGGGCCGCGAGGCCTACGTGGTGGGCGGGTTTGTGCGCGACCTGCTGCTCGGCCGACCTTCCAAGGACATCGACTTTGTGACGGTGGGCTCGGGCATCGACCTGGCACGCGCCTCGGCACGCGCGCTGGGACAGCATATCAAAGTGACGGTGTTCAAGAGCTTCGGCACCGCCCGCCTGGCCTGGCACGGCACCGAGCTCGAGTTTGTGGGTGCCCGCCGCGAGAGCTACGACCGCAACAGCCGCAACCCCATCGTCGAGGACGGCACGCTCGACGAGGACATCGCCCGCCGCGACTTCACCATCAACGCCATGGCCCTGTGCATCAACGCCGACCGCTTTGGCGCGCTTGTCGACAACTACAACGGCCTCGACGACCTTAAGGCGGGGATAATACGCACGCCGCTCGACCCGGACATCACCTTCAGCGACGACCCGCTTCGCATCCTCCGCGCCGTGCGCTTCGCCACCCAGCTGGGCTTCCGCATCGCCCCGGAGACACTCATGGCCATGGCGCGCAACGCCGGGCGCATGACCATCCTCGCCCACGAGCGCATCAAGGACGAGCTGCAGAAAATCATGGCCTCGCCCAAGCCGTCCATCGGCTTTGTGCTGATGATGAAGACCGGCGTGCTGCCTTACGTCCTGCCCGAGCTGGAGGCGATGAGCGGCGTGGAGACACGCCACGGCCGCGGCCACAAGGACAACTTCTACCACACCCTCGAGGTCCTCGACAACGTGGCGGCCCGCACCTCCGACATCTGGACACGCTGGGGCGCCCTGCTCCACGACATCGGCAAACCCGTCACCAAGCAGTGGGATGCAAAAAACGGCTGGACCTTCCACAACCACAACTTCGTCGGCTCCAAGATGGTACCACGCATCTTCCGCCGCCTGGGTCTGCCCTTGGGCGAGGAGATGCGCAAGGTGCAGAAGCTGGTCGAGCTGCACATGCGCCCCATCGCCCTGGTAGAGGACGAGGTCACCGACAGCGCCGTGCGACGTCTGGCAAACTACGCCGAGGAAGACCTTGAGGACCTGATGATTCTCGCCCGCGCCGACATCACCAGCAAGAACCTCGAAAAGAAACAGCGCTTCCTCGAAAACTTCGACATCGTCGACGAGAAGATCCGCGCCGTGCGCGCCCTCGACCTCGACCGCGCCTTCCGCCCCGCCCTCGACGGCTTCGACATCATGGCCATGTTCGGCCTCCCCCAGGGCCGCGAGGTGGGCACGCTGATGAAAGAGCTCACCCGCGTCAGCAAAGACTGCGAAATCGAGCCCACCCGCCAGGCCGCCATCGACTTCCTCCTCGACCTCGGCACCCGCATGGGCCTCCACGGCGATCCCTCCCTCCTCCCCGACCCCGCCACCAAACCCAAGAAAAAAACATCAAACTGATTTTGCCTAACATCCTTGCTGAAAGTGCGGTGCATAAGCCCGAACTGTATTTTGCGCCGTATTGACGGTTTGACCCATATTTCGGGGGTCGGGAAAGTTTTGTAACTTTGGGGTATGGTAAAGTATGATGTGAAAGGTAAGGCGGGGGACGGGCTGGTTGTCCGCCGGGCGGTCGAGGGCGATTTGCCGAGGATGACCGAGGTCTTCGAGGCTGCGCGCCGGTATATGGCGGCCAACGGCAATCCCACTCAGTGGGGCTCGTCGTCGCCGGATATAAAGCTGGTGGTCAACGACATATCACGCGGGGACAGCTACGTCATCGAAGACGAGAAGGGCCGCATCATCGCCACCTTTGCCCTGATGACGATGCCCGACCACCACTACACGTTTATCACCGACGGGCCGGGGTGGATTTATATGATTTCCTTGTCTATATTGAGAATATAGCTTACAATTTCACCGCTCTTTTTCTTGACCTCGTAAGTGGTCGGCCCTGTTAAGCCGAGACCTTTGCGCTGTTCCTCCCACGAGATTTCTTTAACCAGTCTGCCATTTATAGACAGGACCTCATCTCCTATCTCGAATCCTGCTTTTTGGGCGATTCCATCATTATAAATGCTGCTCACAATCCAACCATCACCAATATCCGTTCTATCAACATAACCCATTTGTATCTTTGAACTCTTTTGGTATGAGGTGTCTGTATTGCCATTTCTTCGAGCATACAGCATATTATTGGGAGCATCGATTATCAAGTCATAATGGCACAATATATCATTGCCAATAATTCCCAAATAAGCACGGTCGGAGGACAAAGCTCCCTCCGTATTATACGATGCAGATATAACTATGTTATACAATTCGTCAAGGAACTTAAATGATTCCGCTCTGAAATTCACTTCTGAACCGTCGCCACCGACTCCCATATTTGAGTAATAGCAGATTGCCTGCGGTTTACCGGTTAAATCAATACCTTTTCTTGCCGCATTTGTCAGAATTATAGTGCTACCGCAACCTAAATCAAGACGGAAAGTGCCTATTACACGTTGAATGGAGTCAATTTTTAACTCACATTCAATATCAATTCTATTGTTATTGAATTGTGCAGGGAGTTTTGTGTATCCATCAAGCATCTCAGGAGTAAGACTGTCAATTGATAGTAGGTATCCATCAGTATAATTCACCAACAACGGCTTATCAAATACAGCGTTGTTGCCTATCATCCCGTCCGCATGTCGTCCCAAAATCTCTCGTAAATTGATTATAGGGGTAATACGCTCTTTGTGTACGACATCGCCCATTTGCAGAGGTATCGTGTCTATTATGATGGGAACAGTCTTTACTCCGTCATTTCCTGCACCTCCCATTTTAGCACGCGCTTTACGGAACGGCAACTTGCCGAATGTGGATAAATCCATATAGTCTTTATCCATATACAGTCTGTCCGCCCCTGTATCGTATATCAGCGACACAGGAATTGTGTCGGCAATTACCCCTTGTATATATATATGTGAGTCGAGAATGAAAGGGATTGCTTTTTGGGGAACTTCTGCTGAAATATTCAGCACCGAAAAAACAATACTAAAAAGGAGTGCCAATCGGGTTTTCATATGCAGGATTTTGAAGCTGTTTATATTCAAATGCAAATAAACGGATAATATTTTGAATATTATTACTGTCCGCTAAACTTTTTAGAGAGAGATGAAAATTAGGCCTGAATCCATTTGCAGGAATCGGCCCTAAATGGTTATTTTTGTTTCGCCAAAAACCAAATTAACCAATGCCCAAAAGTAGTAATTTTTTCGGACAGCCGATATATGGTCAGCTTATAAAATCACTCGACCGTGAAAATATAGTTGAAATCAGCCGCAAACACGGCGGAGAGAAGTATGTCAAGAGTTTCGATGGCTATACACATCTGCTGACGATACTCTATGCCGTAATCCAGCGTTTCGACTCGCTACGTAAGATAGAGACATCTATGACAGCCGAGGTTCGCAAGCTGCATCATGTCGGCATAGACACATTGCCAAGACGAAGTACCCTCTCGGACGCAAACGCTATCGAGCGCCTTTCCCCCGCCGAGCGCCACCACTACCTCGGGATCTAACCCATTGGCACACACCAAACAATAGTTTCGGCGCACCATTCGGCCCGCCTATTGACGCATAATTGCGCGTTTTTAACGCCCAAAACAGAAAATATTTCGTATCTTTGCACATCTTTGTGGCACATAATGACGCTTTGGCCGAAATCGAAAAACTAATGCTATCCCGTTTTTGCTCGGTAATGATAATAAGCTTCTATCTGACATGGTTGATATGTCAGATAGACACCATGCACACATACGACTGGTTTTTCGGCATCTTGCACGGCTTCTTCTTCATCCCCAACTTCATCCGCAGCTGCCTCACCGGCAGCCTCTACATCGCCTTAGACCACACCACAGCCTACACGGTATTCTACTGGATTTCTGCCGTAGCGTCGCTGCCGGCCATCATCTACATCGTCGTCCGTCCCGGCCGCTTCAAGAAAAACTCACACCACCCCGACACCCTCCCCGACATCAAAACCCACTGACCGCCCACCGACCGGCCCCCCCGCGACCACAGCGGCCCCCGCGGCCACTACCGAACGGCCCCGGCCGACGACACGCCACATCATCTTATAACTTATTGGCAAAAAAACCGCAAAGGAGTGCAGCTTTCGTCTGCACTCCTTTGCGGTTTTTAGAGTCAAATGATGGATTGCTTCTTTGCCTCCGAGGGGCTTTTAGCTACATTAGCTATTATAGCTACTTTGGCTATCTCAGCCGGCCGGGAGGCTCTGAGGCGGGGTTATTTCACTTCCTCGAAGTCGACGTCGGTGACGTGGTCGTCGGGGGAGGTGGTGTGGGCGTTGGCTGAGGTGTCGGCGCCGGGCTGCTGCTGGGCCTGGGCCTGAGCCTGGGCGTTGAGGATGTCCTGCTGGGCGGCGCCGAAGGTGGTTTCGATTTCCTTGATGGCGGCGTCGATGGCGCTGAGGTCCTGTGCCTTGTGGGCGTCTTTCAGCTTGGCGACGGCGGCCTCGATGGCGGCCTTCTTGTCGGCGGGAATCTTGTCGCCGAGCTCGCCGAGCTGCTTCTCGGTCTGGAAGATGATGGCGTCGGCGTGGTTGAGTTTGTCGACACGCTCTTTCTCCTTGGCGTCGCTGGCGGCGTTGGCCTCGGCTTCCTGTTTCATGCGCTGGATTTCGGCGTCGGTGAGGCCTGACGAGGCTTCGATGCGAATGCTCTGCTCCTTGCCGGTGGCTTTATCCTTTGCGGTGACGTTGAGGATGCCGTTTGCGTCGATCTCGAAGGTTACCTCGATCTGAGGTATGCCGCGGGGTGCGGGAGCGATGCCGTCGAGGTGGAATTTGCCCAGGAGCTTGTCATCCTTGGCCATGGGGCGTTCGCCCTGGAGGACGTTGATTTCTACCGAAGGCTGGTTGTCAGCGGCGGTCGAGAAGGTCTCGCTCTTGCGGGTAGGAATGGTGGTGTTTGCCTCGATGAGCTTGGTCATTACGCCGCCGAGGGTCTCGATACCTACCGACAGGGGCACTACGTCGAGCAGAAGCACGTCCTTGACGTCGCCCGAGAGGACACCGCCCTGGATGGCTGCGCCGACGGCGACAACCTCGTCGGGGTTGACACCCTTTGAGGGAGCCTTGCCGAAGAATTTCTCTACGACCTGCTGGACTGCGGGGATACGTGTCGAACCACCCACGAGGATAACCTCGTTGATGTCGGCGGCAGTCAAGCCGGCGTCCTTAAGAGCCTGCTCGCAGGGGCCGAGGGTTGCCTGGATGAGGCGGTCGGCCAGCTGCTCGAACTTGGCGCGGGTAAGGGTCTTTACCAGGTGCTTGGGTACACCGTTTACGGGCATGATGTACGGCAGGTTGATTTCGGTAGAGGTGGTCGACGAAAGCTCGATTTTGGCTTTCTCGGCAGCCTCTTTGAGGCGCTGCATGGCCATGGGGTCCTGACGGAGGTCTACGCCCTCGTCCTTCTGGAACTCGTCGGCCAGCCAGTCGATGATGACGTGGTCAAAGTCGTCGCCGCCGAGGTGGGTGTCGCCGTTGGTCGACTTAACCTCGAATACGCCGTCGCCGAGCTCGAGGATTGAGATATCGAATGTACCGCCGCCAAGGTCGAAGACAGCGATCTTCTGGTCCTTGTTGGCTTTGTCGAGGCCGTAAGCCAGGGCGGCTGCGGTGGGCTCGTTGACGATACGGCGTACAGTCAGACCTGCGATTTCGCCGGCCTCCTTGGTGGCCTGACGCTGCGAGTCGTTAAAGTAAGCGGGGACGGTGATGACGGCCTCGGTAACCTGCTGGCCAAGATAGTCTTCGGCAGTCTTTTTCATCTTCTGAAGAATCATTGCCGAAATCTCCTGCGGGGTGTACTGACGTCCGTCGATGTCGATACGGGGTGTATTGTTGTCGCCGCGCACTACTTTGTAGGGCACGCGCTCTATTTCTTTCTGAACCTGATCGTAAGTCTCGCCCATGAAGCGCTTGATCGAGTAGATGGTACGGGTGGGGTTGGTGATTGCCTGACGCTTGGCAGGATCGCCTACCTTGCGCTCGCCGCCATCAACAAATGCCACTACCGAGGGAGTGGTGTTGCGGCCTTCGCTGTTGGGAATAACTACGGGGTCGTTACCCTCAAGAACGGCTACACACGAGTTGGTGGTGCCAAGGTCTATACCTATTATCTTTCCCATAATAATTAAAGTGTTTAGTTATGTTTATTTGTTAATTGATTCGTTGAAACATCCCGCCGGACTTGTGCAGCCCGCCGGTCATTCACTAAGTAAACAATTCCTGTGCCAAATAGTTTCGCAAGAGGTCAAAGGCGCATAAAAAGGCCATTTTGGCAGTGACAGCCCCGACTGACAGATATGACACGCGACGCACCCCGACTGGTCTGGCGGGGTGCGTCGCGTAGGTGGCGGGCGCCGTATAGCTGCGGCAGCTATGGTAGCTATATTAGCCGGCCGAGCTTAGGCGGGCTGTCAAAGCTCGAGCAGTTTGTCGAGGGCCTTGCGCAGGTTGTCGATGCTCTGGCCGCCGGCGAGGCGGATGGGCGTGGGCTGGCCGTTCTTGAAGAACAGCAGGGTGGGCAGCGACATCACGCGGTTGTCGGAGGCAAAGTCGTTTTCCTCGTCGCAGTTGTACTTGCCGATTTCGACGCGGCCGGCATATTCCTCAGCCAGCTGGTCGATGACGGGCGACATTGCGCGGCAGGGGCCGCACCAGGTTGCCCAGAAGTCCACCATCACGGGCTTGCCGGTGGCGATGATTTCCTTGATGTTTGAGTCGTTAAATTCTTGTGCCATTTTGGTTTGTTGGTTATTTAGTTTGTAATTTGTTCATTTTTACGGGGCGACGGGGCCCGAAGCGCTCAGGCACTGATGTTCTGCACGTTTTCGGCGTCGACGGTATATGCTATGTCCATCGACTCGAGCAGCTGGATTAGCTTGCGGTTGACGGGGATATGCTTTGCCGAGGCCAGGGTGATGTGGCGGTTGAGGCGCGGGTCGTAGACGCGCAGCTTCAGTATGCCGCGGTTGGTGGTCTCCGAAGCGATGTGCTCCTTGAGGATGTCGAGGGTCTCGCGTGTGCACTGCTCGGGGGTGAGCTGTATGGTTATGCCGCGGATGAGCTTGCCCTTGATGTCGTCGAGGGGGCGTATGCTGACAATCTCGAACGAGATGTCCGAGTCGCGGAACCGTCGCTGCCAGCGTCCTGTCACAAGCAGGGGTGCCATCGGGCGGCAGAAGCGGGCAAAGTCGATAAAGGTGCGGCCAAACATGCGCAGCTCCGTCGTCCCGCTCTCGTCCTCGAGTTTGAGGATGCCGAACTCGGTGCCCTTCTTTGTCAGCTTGACGTCGAACTGCGCCACCATGCCGCCGAAGGTCACCTCAAGCCCCTCCTCGGGCTCGATGTCCTTCAGGCCGGCCAGGTTTGTGCGGCAGCCGTATTTCAGCTCCATATAATACGGGGCGAGGGGATGTGCCGACAGATACATGCCCACCAGGTCGCGCTCGCGGCTCAGGCGCACGATGTCGGGCCATATCTGGGCCGGCTTGATGGGCGGGCGGGCCTCGGCGGCCATTTCGGCGCCGAAGTCGTCGCCGAAGAGCGAGCCCATCAGGTCGTTGGAGTTCTGACGGTAGCGCTGACCGTATCGCACAAGTTGCTCGGCCAGTGTCTCGCCGCGGGCGTTGGGCTCGAAGTAGTCCTCGCGCTTGACACCCTCGAAGCAGTCAAGGGCACCGGCGTAGGCCAGGTTCTCGAAGGTGCGCCGGTTGATGGCGCCGGGGGCCACACGCTCGACAAAGTCGTAGATGTCGGCAAAGGGTTTGTCGCCGCGCGCCTCGATGATGGCGTCGACAACGTTCTTGCCCACGCCCTTGATTGCCGACAGGCCGAAGCGGATGTCGCCCTTGCTGTTGACGCCGAATGTGGCGAACGACTCGTTGACATCGGGGCCGAGGACCGAGATGCCCATCGAGCGGCACTCGTCCATAAACACCGTCAGCTTGCCCAGGTCAGAGAGGTTGCGCGACAGCACGGCGGCCATGTATTCGCTGGGGTAGTTGGCCTTGAGGTAGGCCGTCTGGAAGGCCACCCAGCTGTAGCAGGTGGCGTGGCTCTTGTTGAAGGCGTACGAGGCGAATTTTTCCCAGTCCTTCCATATCTTGTCGAGCACTTCGGGCTTGTGGCCGTTTTTCTGGCCGCCCTCCATGAACTTGCCCTTGAGGTGGTTCATCTTGTCGATTAGCTTCTTACCCATGGCCTTGCGCAGCGTGTCGCTCTCGCCGCGGGTAAAGTTTGCCAGCAGACGCGACAGCAGCATCACCTGCTCCTGGTAGACGGTGACGCCGTAGGTGTCCTTGAGGTACTTGTCCATCTCGGGGATGTCGTAGACGATGGGGCTCTCGCCGTGCTTGCGCTTGATAAAGTCGGGGATGTAGTCCATGGGGCCCGGACGATAGAGGGCGTTCATGGCGATGAGGTCCTCGAAGGTTGACGGCTGCAGCTCGCGCAGGTACTTCTGCATACCGGGCGACTCAAACTGGAAGGTGCCGATTGTGCGGCCCTCGCAGTACAGCTGGTAGGTCTTGGGGTCGTCGATGGGAATTTTGTCGAGGTCGATGTCTATGCCGCGGGTGCGTTTGACGTTTGCCACAGCCTCCTTGAGTATCGACAGCGTCTTCAGGCCCAGGAAGTCCATCTTGATCAGTCCCGTCTCCTCGATGACGCGTCCCTCGTACTGTGTCACCAGCACCTTGCCGTCGTTTTTATCGGTGGCGGTCGAGACGGGCACCCAGTCGGTGATGTCGTCGCGGCAAATAATCACGCCGCAGGCGTGCACGCCGGTATTGCGCACGTTGCCCTCGAGCTGCTCGGCAAACTTCAGCGTCTCGCGCACCAGCGGGTCGGGGCTGCGCAGCTCCTGGCCGAAGTCGGGCACGTACTTGAAGCAGTTCTTGAGGTTTGTCTTGTACTCCTTGCCCTTCTCGTCGACGGGCATGTGGTCGGGGACGAGCTTGGCCAGGCGGTTCGACTCGGCCACGCTGAGGCGTTCGACACGGGCCACGTCCTTGATGGCCATCTTGGTGGCCATGGTGCCGTAGGTGATGATGTGCGCCACCTTTTCGGCGCCGTAGTGCTCGGTGACGTAGCGCAGCACGTCGGCACGTCCGTCGTCGTCGAAGTCGATGTCGATATCGGGCAGCGAGATGCGGTCGGGGTTGAGGAAACGCTCGAACAGCAGGTCGTACTTCACCGGGTCGATCTGCGTGATGCCCAGGCAGTAAGCCACGCACGAGCCCGCCGCCGAGCCACGGCCGGGGCCGACGCTGACGCCCAGTTTGTTGCGGGCGACGTTTATGAAGTCCTGCACGATGAGGAAGTATCCGGGGAAACCCATCGTCTTCATAATGTGCAGCTCGAACTTTATGCGTTCCTTCAGCTCGGGCGACAGGGGCGAGCCGTAACGGCGCTCGGCGCCCTCGTAGGCCAGTTTTGACAGGTAGTCGGCCTCGAACTTTATGCGGTACAGCTTCTCGTACCCGCCCAGCTTGGCAATCTTTTTCTCGGCATCCTCCCGACTCATCACCACGTTGCCGTTCTCGTCCTGGGTGAACTCGTCAAAGAGGTCCTTCTCGGTAAGGCGGCTGCGGTACTCCTCCTCGGTGCCGAAGTCGGCGGGGATCTCGAAGAAGGGCATGATGGGGGCGTGGTCGATGGTGTACGGTTCGACCTTGTCGAGCACCTCTACGGTGTTGGCGATGGCCTCGGGGATGTCGGCGAAGAGGTCGTTCATCTCGGCGGTGCTCTTCATCCACTCCTGCTTGGTGTAGAACATGCGGTTGTCCTCGTCGACGTACTTGTTGGTGGACAGGCATATCAGGCGGTCGTGGGCCTCGGCGTCCTCGGCGTTGACAAAGTGGACGTCGTTGGTGCAGATGAGCTTGATGTCGTATTTGCGGGCCAGGGCGATGAGCTTGGGCTCGATGGCCTTCTGTATCTCGTAGCACTCGTGGTTGGCGCGCACGGCGGTGGCCTTGTGGCGCTGCAGCTCGATGTAGTAGTCGTCGCCCATCAGCTCCTTCCACCAGCGCACGCGGCGGTCGGCCTCGTCGTCGTCGCCGGCGGCCAGCAGCTTGGGTATTTCGCCGCCGAGACAGGCCGAGGCGATGATCAGGCCCTCCTTGTGGGCGGCGATGGCCTGCCGGTCGGTACGGGGGTGCATGTAGAAGCCCTCGGTCCAGGCCTGCGACACCAGCTTGATAAGGTTTTTGTAGCCCGTCTTGTTCTTGGCCAGCACGATGAGGTGACGGCCGATGTCGTGCCTGTCGACATGCTCGTGCAAATCCTTTTCGGCGACATACATCTCGCAGCCGAAGATAGGCTTGAAGGGCTTCTGTCCCTCGGCCAGCTTGCCGTTCTTTTTGTTGACGGTATTGAAGAACTCCTTGATACCGTACATGTTGCCGTGGTCGGTGATGGCCAGGCCGGGCATGCCGTCGGCTATTGCTTTGTCGACCAGGGCATCAATCGAGGCCTGGCCGTCGAGCAGCGAGTACTGCGAGTGTACGTGCAGATGTACAAAAGGTTGCATATCGTGACAGTGTCTGTGCTGATTGGGGGGTTACGTCCGGGATGCGTTGCGCGGGGTTGCGACAACACGTACAAAGATAAGCAAAACCCCGCAAACCGACAAGGGGGTCAGCGGGGTTATGGCGTGCGCCGGGGATATGAAACCGGTGCTGAAAAGTGCGGCAGACGCTGTTGGCAAGCCGTCTATCTGCAGTCTTTCTTATGCGAAAAAAAAGGTGCTACTTTTCGCACTAAGCTTACGCCGAGGATTACCCAGTCGAGGTAGGACAGCACGCTAAGCATACGCCCCAGCGTCGAGCGGCCCATGTTGGGGTGTTCGCCTGTGAGGGTGGCCTTGAGGCGCACCACATTGCGGTCGACATCGTGCTCGGCCACGATGATGCGGGCCTGGGCGAGGGCGCGCTGGCAGCGCAGCTCCTCGAGGGTGTAGCCCTCCCATTTGTTATTGGTTATTCCTAACCGTGTCCGTGCCATCTTCCTTTGTTATTAGTTCGTGGTTGATAATCTTGCGTTCGTCCTCGGGGAACTCCACCAACAGGCGCGACATAAACCGCGCGATGGGGTCGATGAAAATCTGACGCCTCAGCAGGCAAATCAGCACAAAGGCCAGCACGTACACCAGCGCCAGAATCATGTAGGCGATGTACGGGGGCAGGACGGTGGCCAGCAGGTCGCTCAGTGCCAGCGACACAAAGACGAAGAAAACCAGTCCCAAAGCCATGACCACGGCGTAGAAGGCCACCATGGCCAGCAGGATGGTGATTTTTTCGGTTAGCTTGAGCCGCAGATTTTCGATCTGCAGTCCCAGCAGGAGCTTGACCCCTGTGTAAAGCGAGCCTAAAGAAGAAAGAGGCGATTCGTGCTGCATACTGTCAATGGATGAATTGTTGCCGAAGGCTGCGAACATCCCCGGCGTTTGGTTTTTCGGAGGAAATCTCCCGGCCTGACGCCCGTCCCCCTCCTGCCTTGGCGTTTTTGGCAGCGTCCACATCGGCGCGGCCGACATTTCAGGTGGGCAAGGGGGTGTCCGGCTTGTCGGGGGACGCTGTTAGCAGCGTCCCTGCCGCAATATCGGACTACTTCGCCTCGTCTTCGTCAATTTCGGCTGTAATCTGTGCCATCAGGGCGCTTATGTCTTCGCCATCACCGCCGACGAGGCTTTCGAGCTGGGGAGGGATAAGGCCGCGCTGCTTGAGGAAGTTGTAAAGGCGGGCACGGTTGGCGGCTCCGTTGTCGGGAGCGAGCAGGAGGGCGGCGATGGCGCCTACGGCGGCGCCGCTAAGAAATACGAGTGCGGGTTTCATAGCTGTATATCTTTTTGTTAGTGTGTGTGTTTCTAAGCCTGTGTGACGAATTGCGCTGGACGGCCTTTGCCGCCGGCAAGGAAAAACAGCCGCCACAGGTGTCTAATTGAAGCGTGGACGATTCCGGTCCGGTGAGGGCCGGCCCATGCTGGCACCCGCGGCGGCCGCTGTTTCCTTAGCGTTTTGAAGTAGAGAGAGAGAAGAGAATGAAAAAGAGTTAGTCTCGGTCAGGGCCGTTGCCCTGCTGCTGTTGTCTGTTTGCTTTTTGAACAATAGCCGGGCCGAATTGTTCGGCCGAGGCCTGCTTTTTGTCGTATGGCTTTGGGCATCAGCCGGCAGTGACGTCGGTCACCTCACCTCTTCCTTTACCTCGCGGGCAATCTGGTTGGCCAGACGCTCGAGACGGCGGTCTTTCAGGCCGGGAGCGTGTGAGAGGACAAAGTCGCAGACATTTTTGCGGGTTTCTTCACCTTTGCGGGGGGCCAGCAGCAGGCCGGCAAGTGCTCCGGCGGCTGCGGCGCCTGCCAAAGCAAGGATAACGTGTACGGTTCTCATTGTTTTATAGATTAAAATGTTAAAAGTTTAAACGTAAAGAGCTTTGTCTTTACCATATAACAACTGACCCCCGCCAAAAGGTTTGGCCGGGGTCAGTTTTTTTTCAAGCCGTAATGAAAATATGTGCACAAAGGCAGAACGGCGGGATTTTACAAGACGCGGAATAATGTCAGATCCGCTGCGCTTTCAGTCGGCGCGGTGGGCCGGTCAGTTGGCGGCGTCGAGGCCACGCTTTTTGAGCAGGGCCTTCACTTCGGGCTTGTGGCCGCGGAAGCGCAGATACAGCTCCATGGGCTCTACCGAGCCGCCCTTCTCGAGGATGTTCTCGCGGAACGACTTGGCGGTGGCGGGGTCGAAGATGCCGTTTTCGGCAAATTTCTCAAAGCCGTCGCAGTCAAGGACTTCGGCCCACAGGTAGGTGTAGTAGCCCGAGGCGTATCCGTCGCTGCCGAAGATGTGCTTGAAGTAGGGCGAGCGGTAGCGGTAGGTAATTTCGGCGGGCATGCCCAGCTGCTTGCTGACGGCGTTCTCAAAGGCCTCGACATCGGTCTCGCCCTCGGGGTTGAGCTTGCCGTACTGCAGGTCGAGCAGGGCGGCGCCCACCAGCTCGGTGGTGCGGAAGCCCATGTTGTGGGTCGAGGCTTCCTGCAGCTTCTTCACCATGTCGGCGGGGATGACCTCGCCGGTCTGCCAGTGGCGGGCATAGAGCTTCAGCATGTCGGGGTGGAAGGCCCAGTGCTCGTGAATCTGGCTGGGGAGCTCGACAAAGTCGCGGTCGACGTTGGTGCCGGCCTGGCCTTTGTAGCGGGCGCGCGACAGCATGCCGTGCAGGCCGTGGCCAAACTCGTGGAACATTGTCTCCACCTCGTCGATGGTGAGCAGCGAGGGGGTGTCGCCGGTGGGCTTGCTAAAGTTGCCCACGTTGTAGATGACGGGGCGGTCGGCGGTGCCGTCGTCGTTGACCCACGAGCCCTTGAACTCGCTCATCCAGGCACCCTGGCGCTTCGAGGCGCGGGGGAAGTAGTCGGTCATGAACACGGCGATGTGCTCGCCGTTGGTGGCGTCGGTGACGTCGTAGACCTTGACCTCGTCGTAGTATTTGGGCCAGTCGGTCTTTTCGGTGAACTTGATGTTATAAAGCTTCTCGGCCATGGTGAAGATGCCGTTGCGCACGCTGTCGACGGCAAAGTAGGCGCGCACCTTGGCCTCGTCGAGGTTGTACTTTTTGCGGCGTACCTTCTCGTTGTAGTAGGCATAGTCCCATGGGGCGATTTTTATACCGGCCTTCTCTTTGTCGGCCAGGGCCTGCATCTCGCGCACCTCCTCGTTGGCGCGCTTGACGGCGGGACCCCAGATTTGCATCAGCAGGTCTTCGGCGGCCTTGACGCTGCCGGCCATGACGTTGTCGGTCATGAACGAGCCGTAGTCCTTGAAGCCGAGCAGACGGGCCTTTTTGGAGCGGGCCTGGAGGATTTTGCTGATGACGGGACGGTTGTCGTACTGTCCCGACGAGGCCAGCGTGGTGTAGCCCTGGTACATGCGGCGACGCAGGTCGCGGTTGTTGGCATACTGCAGCACGGGCAGGCGGCTGGGAGCGTGCAGGGTGAGCACGTACTTGCCCTCGAGGCCGCGGGCGCGGGCCTCGTCGGCGGCGACGTCGATGTTGCTCTGGGGCAGACCGGCAAGCTCGGCCTTGTCGTCGACGACAATCTGGAAGTCGTTGGTGGCGGCAAGCAGGTTCTTGTTGAACTTAAGGTAAAGGTCGGCCAGCTCGCCGTTGATAGCCTTGAGCTCGGCCTGGCCCTTCTCGTCGAGCAGGGCGCCCGAGCGCACAAAGTCTTTGTAGAGGTGCTCCAGCATCAGCTTCTGGTCACTGTCGAGGCCGAGCTTGTCGCGCGAGTCATAGAGTTTCTTTACACGGGCAAAGAGGGCGGGGTTCATCGACACCTCGTCGGAGTGGGCAGCCAGCAGGGGCTCGAACTCCTCGGCCACGGCCTGGAGCTCGGGGCTGGAGTTGGACTCGGACAGTGCGGCATAGACCATCACCACGCGCTCGACGAGTGCGCCGGCGCGGTCGAGGGCCAGCACGGTGTTGGCAAAGGTGGGAGCCTCGGGGTTGCCTGCGATGGCGGCAATCTCGGCGTTGTGGCGGCTGATGCCCTCCTTAAGGGCGGGCAGGTAGTGCTCGTTCTTGATGAGGCTGAAGGGCGGAATCTGGTAGGGAGTGGTGTACTCCTGAAGGAACGGATTGTTCTGTTTCACGTCGCTGGAGGTGTTTTGGGCAGCCAAAGGTGGCAAGGCCAGGCACAGGGCCACGGCGCCCGTTAAAATCTTTTTCATTGTTGGGTGATATGTATGGTTAAAAATTGGCGTGGAGAAGATTGTTGTGATGTATATTGTATATACCTATAAACTCATAAACTTATAAACCTCACATCTTCAAATTCTTGAAATTTGAGAATGTGAATTTAATCAAAAACGAAGGTGGTGAGCAGCGGGTAGTGGTCTGACGAGGCGGTTTTGCCGCGCTCCATCGACACGGGCCGCAGGTTGCCCCGGTACAGCACATGGTCGATGCGGAACCAGAAGCGGTTGCGGTTGTAGGTGCTCATGTATCCCATGCCCACCTCGGGGTAGACCTCGCGCATGCCGCACTCATGCAAGCGGCGGAGGGCCCAGCAGCCGGGCACGTCGTTGAAGTCGCCGCACAGCACGGCGTTGGTGCCGCCGTAGACCTTTATATCGTGTACGAGGGCGTCGGCCTGGTCGGCACGCTTAGCCGCTGCCGCCGACAGCTTGCCCACAAGCTGCGAGCGCACCTCGCCCACGCTGGGGCGCTCCTTGCCACGGATGCTGGTCATCTCGCGGAACATCTGCTTGTCGTCGGCGGTGAGGCCGATGCTCTGCAGGTGCACCACAAACAGCGACACGCGCTCGCCGTGGATGTCGAGGCTGTAGGTGGCGCACGACACGGTGCTGTCGGCATTCTCGGTCACCGTATCGTGGTGGACCCGGACGGGGAACTTGCTCAGCAGCGTGATGCCCTCGGCGTCGCGCATTATATGCGGGTAAAGGGCGGCCACCGAGTCGATCTGACCCTGCGTGATGCAGTGATGGTCCCAGGCGCAGTGGTACTCAGCCTCTTCGATGGCCACCACGTCGGCGTTGCTGTTGATGATGTAGGAGAACATCGGGTTGAGCGAGTCGGGGTAGACCATGTCCACAGGCGCATAGTTGTGCACGTTGTATGTCAGCAGCGTCCAGCTCCGGGGCTTCTCGGCCTCGGTGAGCTTGTGCGGGCCGGGGTGGAAGGGGAAGTTGTCGACGTAGGCGGGATAGCCGGCCACCATGCACAGCACAGCCACCAGGGCGGCGAGCTTGCTCCATACCAGGTCGACAAGCAGCAGGGCGAGCATGACGAAGGCGAAAATCGGTGCCGTCATGGCCACCACCGCCGCCAACGGCCACGTGCGCGGGTCGATGCACCCGGCCCAGGCCGAGAATATCAGGCCCACACCCGTCACTGCCGTTATCACCAGCAGGCTTATGGAGGCTATCCGTCTATACATCGGGATACGTTTATCTTATATGCGTTTATTTTATATGTGAGGACAATTCAAACAGTCGGGCACGCTGCGCGGGGGTGATGCCGGCGTAGCCGTGGCGGCGGACATCGTCGAGCAGACGGTCCAGCTCGGCCTGTTCGGCCGGTGTGAGGCCGCGGCGGGGGTACGGGCCGTAGGCGCTGCCGCGGGGGCCGGCGTCACGGTCGCCGTAGAAGTTCGGCCTGTTTCCGGCCGAGGCCGTGCGGCGTGTTAGGTACAGAGCGACAAGCACTCCGGCAAGCGCGCCGGCGGCGTGGGCGGCCACCACTCCGGCATCCTGGATGGCCGACGAGGTAAGCATCACCAGCACTATCACCACCAGCGACAGCCAGCGCACCTCCATCTCGCCCAGCAGCATCAGCTGCACCTTGAAGCGGCCGCGCATTATGCCCGTCATGGCGACGACGGACAGCACCGAGCTGCTCGAGCCGATAAGTATCAGCACACCCGTCATGCCCAGCGCGCCGGCAGCCACAAAGGTCACGCCGGCCACCAGTCCGCCAGCTATATAGGCGGCCAAAATCTGCCGCCCGGTGATGCCGAGACGCACGGCCATCATGCCGAACAGCCACAGCCACAGCATATTGCTGAGCAGGTGCATGAAGTCCCACTGGGTAAACATATAGGTGAACAGCGTCCAGGGCGCGGTAAGGGCCGCGGCGGGATAGGACGGCAGGGCCGTCAGCCGCACAACGTCCACGGTGGAGACGCCGAACCATACGGCAATGCGGATGACAAGAAAGACGGCGAGGTTGGCTGCCATCAGCCCCCACAGCTCCAGGCCGCCAAGGCGGCGGGCGCCGTCGATGAATTTATTGATACCGTTGCTCATCTGTATAGTCTGTATCGTTGACGGGGGGCATCAGTACCACCCGTTGAAGGTTCCGCGTTTTTTCCAGTAATACAGCAATCCGAAGCCAAAAATCATTCCGCCGAGGTGGCAGAAGTGGGCCACGCCGTCGGCCACACCGCCCACGCCGAGCAGCAGCTCGATGACGGCATAGCCGGTCACCATCCACTTGGCCTTGATGGGCACGGGGATGAACATCAGAAACATCTCGCGGTCGGGGTAGAGCATTCCGAACGCCAACAGCACACCGAAGATGGCACCGGAGGCGCCGACGGTGCCGGTGTTTACCAGGCCCGACAGGCTGGCCGCCGTCGGGTCAATGAAGACCTTGTTTTGAAGCAACGCCGTCCAGCCTTCATCGATAATCTGCGAGTACTCGGCAGCAGTGAAAATGTCGTGGTACTTTATCAGCATCAGGGCAAAGATGCCGAACTGGATGAAGGCCGCGCCGATGCCGCAGCTGAGGTAGTAGACAAGAAAACGTTTGCTGCCAAGCGTCCACTCTATTATGCCGCCGAACATCAGCAGGGCGAACATATTGAAAAACAGGTGGGTGAAGTCGCCGTGGATAAACATATATGTCAGCGGCTCCCAGAAGTGGAAACCGGGGCTCTCCGGGTAGCGGAGCGCGCAATAGAGGTCGATGTTGGCGCCAATCCTGGGCACCAACGTCATCGCCACAAAGATAATCGCATTGATTATCAACAAATTCTTAGTGATGGGAGGCAGGTTGCGAAACACGAGAAAAACAAGTTTAAGCGTTGGCGCCTACGGCGCAGTATTGGCACTTCGTGCGGTATTGGCGCTACGTGCGGTATTGTACCATCGCGCGGCAGTGACGGCACACTTAGTGCTTTTATGTTTGATTAAATTTTAAGCTTTGCGTTTATTATTTAATGTGCAAAGATACGGCCTTTTCGCCGCAATGCGGAGCGTTGGCGGCGGTTTTCACTTTTTTTAATTATGTAGGCGCGCGTGAGAGCGCCTGTCACCGTGCCCGACGGCCGGGTGGCGCCCCCGCTTTTAATTTTCCAAGGGGTACCCGGTAGGCTCATTAGATCAATTAGACCAATTAGCCTAAATGGACAAATTAACCCCCTTGGCCTCATTGTCCCATCCGGCACTTTGGGCTCATCCGACCCATCCTTCCCGTCAGGTCCAAACTATCGAAAACCAAGCAAAAAGGGGTTTAAAGGGCCTGAAAAGAGGGGCCAAATAGACAAAATGCACGTTTTTTGCGATTTTTTTCTTTCTTTTTTGGTGAATATCAATGTTTTTTAGTATGTTTGCCAAACATTTTGAGAAGGCACCGTGCACACGCCCGGTCGATTTGATAAATTTTCGGCCCGATATTACTTTTTACCAACAATCTATAAACCTTAAAATTCCAGATTATGAACAAAAACGAACTCGTTGCCGCAATCGCCGAAAAGGCCGGCCTCACCAAAGTACAGGCTAAAGCCGCTCTCGACGCTACTGTAGAAGCTGTTACCAAGGCTCTCGCCGAGGGTGACAAGGTTGCTCTGATCGGTTTCGGCACCTTCGCCGTTGTTGAAAAGGGCGAGCGCACCGGCATCAACCCCCGCACCAAGGAAGCCATCAAGATCGCCGCTCACAAGGCTGTTAAATTCAAAGCCGGCGCCGACCTCGAAGCTGCCGTAAAGTAAGCCACCGACCCCCACATCCCCTATTACGATAGTATCAGCGCTGTGCCCCTCGGCACAGCGCTTTTGCTATTGGCGCGTATTACCCCCAAAGCCCCGAACGCCCCTAAAGACCTTAATGACCTTAAAGTCCTTAAAGACCCGAACGCCCCTAACGACCTTAATGACCTTAAAGTCCTTAAAGACCCTAACGTCCTTCCCGAACCACGACCCCAAGCCGGTGCCCAATCATGGAAATTCAGCCGCGATAGGGAAACGCCCGACGCGACACCCCCTCCCCCGCGGCGAATGTAAAAAATACAAAAATATGCTCGGTGGCGCGGGGGAGCCGTTGGATATGTGGCTCTTTTAAGTTATCTTTGTGGCACAATTTGCCAAATATTGGTAAATTAAACCATAACTCCATACTCTCCCGTCCGTTTTCTGACACTCTGTTTATGACCCTTCCGTCTATTCTGCTGAATATTGCCGCCGCGGCCCAACCCGCCGACTCCGCCAAAGCCATCTCCAATATCAACGAAGGCCTGGCGGCGCTGAAAACACAGCCCCTCAATATGCTGCTCGACCGGATTATGCAGTACCTCGTGCAATTCTGCATCCAGTTGACCATAGCAATTCTGGTGTTTTATCTTGGCAAATTCATAATCAAGAAGATACACCGCTTCCTCAGCCGCATGCTGCTGCGGCGCGCCGTCGACCCGTCGCTGACCACCTTCCTGCTCAGCCTGGTACGAATAATCCTCTACTTCATCCTGCTGGTAACCGTCATCGGCATCCTGGGACTGGAGACGTCATCGTTCCTGGCCCTCTTTGCCTCGGCCGGCGTGGCCATCGGTATGGCACTGAGCGGTACGCTGCAGAACTTTGCCGGCGGCGTGCTCATTCTCCTGCTCAAGCCCTACAAAGTGGGCGACTACATCGAGACGCAGGGATATGCCGGCACCGTCACCGAGATACAGATTTTCAGCACAATCATAAACACCTTCGACAACAAGTCGATAATCCTGCCCAACGGCAGCCTCTCCACCGGCTCGATAAACAACTGGAGCAGAGAAGAATATCGCCGCGTAGAGTGGAGCGTCAGCATCTCGTACGGCGACTCGTTCCAGGTCGCCCGCGAGTACATCCTCAACATGCTTGAGGAAGAGCCCGAAATCGTGCGCATGTTTATCGAGGACGACAAACGCGACCGCGAAAACGCCGCCCGCGCCGCCGACGGCCTGCCCCCGCTGCCCGAAGTAATAGACAAAGAGCTCATCGACGAAGACGGCGACGGCATCCCCGACTACTTGCAAAAGCCCCCTTCGTGGTGGCGCCGTATCCTGCACGTCCGCGGCCTCAACAAGGTCGCCAAGGTTGTCGACCGTGCCAACAAGACCGTGCACCTCGAAAAGGTAAACCGCGAGCCGACAGTGGTGCTCGACAAGATGGCCGACAGTAGCGTCGACATCAAGGTGCGCGCTTGGACTACCTCTGCAAAATACTGGGAGGTATATTACCGCATCAACGAACGCCTGTACACCGAGCTGCCCGCCTGCGGCATCTCGTTCCCCTTCCCGCAGCTCGACGTTCATCTCCACGACAAAAAATCCTGACCCTCCCCCTCCTCCGACGTATGGAAAACTACCTGACCCTTAACAACCTGGGCAAGCTCGACGCCTTTGCCACGACTTTCAGCCGCCTCGAAGACAAATATATGGTGGCCCGCCTGAAGGGCATTGCGCGCCCGCTGGAGCCGCTCGAAAAGCCGATGCGCATGTCCTGCATGACCATTATGCTGTGCCGACGCGGCTCGATGGATGTCGAGCTCAACATGATACCCTACCACGTCAAGTCGAACAGCCTGCTGGTAATCTCGCCCCGCATGCTGATAAAGACGCCGGGCAACGACCTGTCGCGCCTCGACCTGTACGTGCTCTTCGTCAGCCAGGAGTTTCTGCTCGACGTCAACATCGACCTCAATACCATCAACATACGCTCGCTAATCGAGAAGCAGACGCCCGTCCTGTCGGTCAGCGACGACGACACCAACAAGCTCATAAAATTCATAGACCTGCTCGACCTCAACGCCCGCGAGCCCGAGTCGACGGTGTTCACCACCAACGTGGCACGGTCGCTGCTGGCCGGAGCCTTCTACCAGATTTTGAGCATCAACTTCAAGCGCCTGAGCAAGTTGCCCGACGAGAATGCCTCCACGCCGCGCCGCTCGACCTACGTGCACGACTTCATGCGCCTGGTGCACCTCAACTATACGCAGCACCGCTCGCTGTCGTTCTATGCCGAACAGCTGTACATCACCCCCAAATACCTTACGCTGCTCGTCAAAGAGGCCACGGGCCGCTCGGCCACACAGTGGATCAACGACTTCGTCATCACCGAGGCCAAGAACCTCCTGCGCTTCTCGGGCAAAAACGTGCAGCAGGTGGCCTACGCCCTCAACTTCAGCAACCAGAGCGCCTTCGGCAAATACTTCAAGCACCTCACCGGCATCTCCCCCACCGCCTACCAGAAAAAATAAACACCGGCGCACAGCCATTCAGCCAAAATAGCCATATCAGCTACTTTAGCTACCTTAGCTATTATAGTTAAGCGGGTTACTTTTTGGCTTTGTACTTGGCGTAGGCGCGGGCAAGGCGGGTGTGGTAGCCGCGACGGGCGTAGGAGGGGCCGTTGAAGCGGCGGGCAAAGGCCGACCAGTTTTTGGCTTTGAGCAAGGGCAGCATACCCGTCTCGCGTATAAACTCGGCAAACAGCTCAAGCTGGTCGCGCTCCGACCGCGACATCAGGCGCACAAACTCGTCGGGCGACGAGGTGCCGCAGACCTTCCAGTTGAAGCCGCCAAGCTGAAACATTCCCCAGAACGTCCCCTCTATCGCCGTCTTGTCGTCGATGGTGCGGGCGGCGTCGAGACGTGCCTGCTGGGCGGCCTGGTAGCTGCCGTAGCGCGCGCGGTTGGGCTTGGCGAAAACGACAGCGTGGCTGCGCTGGTAGCGCGACAGGTTGATTTTGTTGCGGGCGGCGAATTTGCGGAACATCGACAGGTCGAAGTTGATAATGGGCTTGCCGTTGGCCCAGAAGCCCTCGTGTTTGGCACCGGCCTCGATTTCCACAACAGCCTTGATGGCAGCGACCTCCACTCCCAGCTCCTCGGCCACCTCGCGGAAGTCCTCATCGGTGAGCCGGTCGGGGATGTGCTCGTACGACACGGTCTCGACGGCCTTAACGCTGTCGCTCTCCACGGCCTTAACGCTGTCGGTCTCCACGGCCTTAACGCTGTCGCTCTCCACGGCGACAGGGCCTGCCCCGGCCACCAGTGCGGTGCAGAGCAGCGACACAAGGGCAATCATCCAGCCCGGGCACAGCCGTTTGCCATACGTCTGATTTTCAAACGTCTGTTTGGCTCGCAGCTCCTTGCCGCGCGCTTTTGTGTTATTGGTCGCCGATGTCTTGATGTTAGTTTTCATGGAATAAAATTTTTCGGTCAGGAGAGAAAAACGGCAGCCGCCGGATGCAAATCGCTGCATCCACGACGGCTGCCGGTGTTGGACGGGTTACTTTTTCAGCTCGGCCACCTTTTCGATGGTGCGGCGGAGCTGGCCCCAGTAGCGCTCTACAGCGGGGATGTACATGCGCTCGGAGGGCGAGTGCACGTTCTGCAGCGTGGGACCGAACGATACCATGTCGAGGCCGGGGAACTTGGTGAGGAACAGGCCGCACTCGAGGCCGGCGTGGATGGCCTTGATGGCGGGCTTGACACCGTACAGCTCCTCATAGGCGTCGCTGGCGATGTGCATGATGCGCGAGTTGAGGTTGGGCTGCCAGCCCACATAGCCCTCGCCGTGCGCGACGGCGGCGCCGGCCATAGTGAAGATGGCCTCGACGCGGTTGGCGATGTCGAACTTGCGGCTCTCTACCGAGCTGCGCTGGCTGGTGACGACGAGCACGCCGTTGTCGGGCTGCATCTTCACGCTGGCGAGGTTGGTCGAGGTCTCTACCAGGCCCTCCAGCTCGCGGCTCATCGAGATTACGCCGTGGGGGCAGGCGTAGAGGGCGCTGACGATGTTGAGGCCGGTGGCCTTGTCGATGGCAAGCTCGGGCTTCTCGGCGGTGGTGAGGGTCATCTCAAGAGTGGTCTCGAGGCCCTTGTACTCGTTCTGCACGTCGGCGACAAAGACGTTGAACATGGCAACCACCTCCTCCTTGTGCGAGCGGGGCACGCCGAAGACGCAGTGTGCGGCGCGCGGGATGGCGTTGCGCAGGTTGCCGCCGTCGAGCTCGCATACCGACAGCTCGTACTCCTTGCCCACGGTCCACAGGAAGCGTGCCATAAGCTGCACGGCGTTGGCGCGGCCCTGGTTGATGTCGCTGCCCGAGTGGCCGCCCAGGCCCTTCTCGAGGTTGAAGCGGAAGTAGTGGTAGTCGGCCGGAGTCATCTCGGGCTTGTAGGTGAACAGGCAGGTGGTGTCGATACCGCCGGCGCAGCCCACGAAAATCTCGGCGTCGTCCTCCGAGTCGAGGTTGAGCAGCATCTCGCCCTTGATCATGCCGTCGCCGATGTTGTTGGCGCCGGTGAGGCCCGTCTCCTCGTCTACGGTGAACAGGCCTTCGAGCGGGCCGTGCACCAGGGTCTTGTCGGTGAGGGCGGCAAGGGCGCCGGCGATGCCGATGCCGTTGTCGGCGCCGAGGGTGGTGCCGTCGGCGTGCAGCCAGTCGCCGTCAACGATGGTGGTGATGGGGGTGTTCTCGAAGTCGAAGTCCTTGTTGTTGCTCTCGCAAACCATGTCCATGTGGGCCTGGAGTATCACACCGGGAGCGTCTTCGTGGCCGGGAGTGGCGGGGACAAACATGGCCACGTTGCCGACGGCGTCGGTTGTTACCTCGATGTCATGCTTCTTGGCAAAGTCAAGCAGCCACTGGCGTATCTTGCCCTCCTTCTTGGAGGGACGCGGAACCTGAGTGATTTCGTGGAAGATGCCGAACACTTCGGCGGGTTTAAGATCGTGAATTGTCATATTGTAAATATTTGATAGTTTATCCTTGGTTTGTCCGTTGCGGTGTCTTTGGTTTGTCCGTTGCGGTGTCTTTGGTTTGTCTGTTGAGGTGTCTTTGGTTTGTCAGTTGCAAAGATAGGGAAAGACCGGCATGGTGCCACACGCCGCGAGGTTAACAAAAGCGTCAAAAAGAAAATTATTGTTAAAAGACGCCCTTTTCGCCCACTAAGTTACAAAATAAAATTTACTTAGGGCCAAAATTCGCTTTTAGTTTTATATATTTGCACTCGCAAAACGGCCCGGCGCACTATCGCAGAGGCAAGGGCCACACTGCAAGCACTGCCATGAACAATACCGGCACAGCTGTAATCACATTAGCACTGTCCGTGGCCCTCGTCGCGGCGGCTTTTATTCTTTTGGGCGTAAAAGTGCTGTTCAAAAAGGGCGGCAAATTCCCCTCGGGGCACGTCCACGACAATCCCGAGCTGCGCAAACGGCTCAACCGAAACCGATAAACAACCCGGGACGCACCGACGCCCCAACCCAAAACCGATAAAAATTTAATAAATCACATTATTTATAGCTTTTTTCATGAAAATCTTTAATATCGCAGCCGCCGCGCTGCTTATGGCTCTTGGTGTAACATCGCTGACCGCATGTGGCAAAGGCGACAAGGACGACAAAAAGGAAGACTCCCTGAAAAACGTTGCCGGCGCCCACCTCGGCGATGGTCACGAGACTACCAGCAATATCCGCTACATCGACATCGACACCGTTGCTAAATACTGCAAATTCATCGAGACAAGCAGCCGCGAGATAGCCGAGATACAGAGCAACCTGGCCCGCCGCGGCAGCCAGTACGAGAACGACCTCCAGAACAAGGCCGCAACCATCCAGCAGAAAGCCCAGAACAACGGCTACCTCAGCGAGGCATCGTTCCGCGCTGACGAGCAGGAGCTCTACAAGGCCCAGCAGTCGGCACGCGTAAAGATGAACGAGCTCAGCAAAGAGGCCGAAAGCAGCGCCGACAAGCTCAACAAGCAGCTCAACGAAGAACTTACCTCTTTCATCGTCGAATACAACAAGGATAAGAAGTACGACGCCATCCTCTACTACAGCTCGAACTTCGGCATGGGCTCCGGCTTCTACTTCAACCCCGCCCTCGACATCACCAAGGAAGTCATCGACGGCCTCAACGCCCGCTACAACGCCAAGCACCCCGCTGCCAAAGAGGGTGACAAAAAAGACGACAAAAAGGACGACTCTGAAAATTCAGCCCTGACTTCTGTCACAACCCTCACTGCCCCGGCAGCAACCTCGCTGCCTCACACCCGCTTTTGACAATGCCGTCAGCCTCACAGGTGCAATTACAATGAACTAACTGTCGGTGCACCGCGTTTTAACGCTGTGCACCGACTTTTTAAAGACACAACATAAAACAGCTATTAAGATATGCCCGATTCTCTGGTAATCATCCCCATGTACAACGAGCGCGAGAACGCCGCGGCAATCATCGACGCCGTGCTGGCGCTGGAGGGCCAACACTTTGACATCCTCGTCATCGACGACAACTCGCCCGACGGCACCGCCGCCATCGTCAAAGAAAAAATGGCCGCTAACCCGGGACGCGTGCATATCATCGAGCGCGCCGGCAAGCTGGGCCTGGGCACCGCCTACATCGAAGGCTTCAAGTGGGCCCTCGAGCATCCGCAATACAAGCAGATATGCGAGATGGACGCCGACTTCTCGCACGCCCCCGCCGACCTGCTCAAACTGCGCCAAGCCGTGGTCTCGGGCGAGGGCGACGTCGCCGTGGGCAGCCGCTACCTCACCGGCGTAAACGTGGTAAACTGGCCCATGGGACGCGTGCTGATGTCGTACTTCGCATCAAAATATGTGCGCTTTGTCACCCGCATGCCCGTGCACGACACCACCGCCGGTTTTGTCTGCTACAGCCGCGACGTCCTCGACAACATCGACCTTGACAAGATACGATTCAAGGGCTATGCCTTCCAGATTGAGATGAAGTTTACCGCCCACCGCCTCGACTACAAGGTTGTCGAGGTGCCCATCGTCTTTGTAAACCGCGTCCTCGGCACCTCCAAGATGAGCGGCGGCATCTTCAGCGAAGCCTTCTTCGGCGTCCTCCGTCTCAAAGCCTCGCAGCTCTTCGGCAAAAAGCTCAAACGCCGTCGTGCCCAGGCCTGAGCGCCCCCGGCACCACGGGCCACAACGCCAAGCCCCACAACAGCAAGGCGGTGCGTCAAAATTGACGCACCGCCTTGCTGTTTATGGCCCCGATAACAGTGCTGACGCACGCCGGGGCACGCGCGGCCGGCGGCCGGGCCGGGGCAGGCGGGCGCCGGGCGTTAGGGCTTGGTGGCGGTGTAGAGGGTGCACACGCCGAAGGTGAACGGGCGGTAGGCCGCGTTGCTGAAGCCGGCGCCGGTGATGAGGGCCGTCATGGCGGCGCGGGCGGGGACGGCAGCTATCGAGCGCGGCAGGTAGGTGTAGGCGTCCGAATCGCCCGAGACGATCTTGCCAACAAGGGGGATGACGCCGCGGGTGTAGGCGGCGTAGAACGGCTTGACCAGCGCCGACGACGGCGGGGTAAGCTCGAGCACGCACAGGCGGCCGCCCGGACGCAGCACACGCAGCATCTCGGCATAGCCCTCGGCGAGGTGCTCGAAGTTGCGCACGCCGAAGGCCACGGTGATGACGTCGAAGCTGTCGTTGTCGAAGGGCAGCTCCAGGGCGTCGGCGACGGAGAGGCTGATGCGGTCGGCAAGGCCAGCCTCGGCCACCTTGTGCCGTCCCACCTCGATCATGCCCTCGCTGAGATCCACTCCCGACACCGTGGCGTCACCGGCCGCACGCGCCAGGGCGATGGCGAGATCGCCGGTGCCGGTGGCGATGTCGAGGATGCGCGACGGGTGGCCGCCGACAGCCTCGGCAACGGTCTTGCGGCGCCAGCGGCGGTCGATGCCCAGCGTCATAAGCGTGTTCATCGTGTCGTAGGCCGGGGCTATCGAGTCAAACATCCGCCGCACCTGATTGTGCTTGGCGTCGTCGCCTGCGTACGGGGTAATCTTCTCTACCTTCTCTTCGCTCATAGTATTCTTGTATCAAGGGGGTTATGCAAAACCGTCCTCGGCGTCCGGCGTCAGGAAGGTACGGGGTACGGCGGGCTTGCCGTCGCTGTCCTTGTGGTCGGCGTCCCAGCGCTCGTAGGCCTCGACAATGCGCTGCACGAGGTGGTGGCGCACGATGTCCTTTTTGGTAAACTCCACCTTGCCCACGCCCTTGACATTCTCGAGCACGCGCAGGGCGTGTATAAGGCCCGACTGTGTCGAGCGCGGCAGGTCAATCTGGGTGATGTCGCCGGTGATAATCATCTTCGAGCCCATACCAAGGCGCGTCATAAACATCTTGATCTGGTGCACGGTGGTGTTCTGCGCCTCGTCGAGCACTATCACGGCGTCGTTGAGGGTGCGGCCGCGCATAAAGGCCAGGGGGGCTATCTGTATCACCTTGGTGTCCATGTATTCGCGCAGCTTGACGGGCGGTATCATGTCCTCCAGGGCGTCGTAGAGCGGCTGCAGGTAAGGGTCAATCTTGTCCTTCATATCGCCGGGGAGGAAGCCCA
>SFLG01000065.1 GCA_004553485.1 Bacteroidales bacterium
CTAACCATTAACCAACACATTACACCATGGCAAAAATCATTATCACAGACGAGAGCCTGAAAAAATCTGCCATCACATATCGCCGTGAGCTGCTCATTATGCCCATCATCTCGGCGATGGCCACCCTGCAGCACATGACGCCGCGCCCAGGTGTGGCCGGACGTGACGTAGTGGGCGAGCTCAGTGGCGACATCGACCTCGGGCCTTACGACCCCAAGCGCATCGATGACACGGATATGAGCGTCAAGCCTCGCGTCCTCGAGACCTATCTGGGCAGCGTTGTCAAGTCCTTCGATCCGAATTCTGTGGCCAAGACGGTCTATGGCCAGCTGCAGGCACAGGGCGAAAGTCTCGCCAATGCCGACATCTCGCAGCAGGTGCTCAATTACCTGGCCATGAAGCTTGGCGGAAAACTGAACAGCGCCATCTTCTCCGCCAAGCGCAATGACGCCGGAAAGACGACGGCTGAGCTCTTCGATGGATTCGACACAATCACGCAGAAGGAAATCGACGGAACTGCCATCGCCGAGGGAGCCGGCAACCTCTACAATTTCGGCGAGGCCATCGACAGCACGAATGCGGTCGATATGCTGATGAACTTCTACGAGGCTGCTGACGACAACCTGAAGGCTGTGCCCACGAAGCTTTTCATCCCCGGAAATGTCTACACGGCCTACAATCGCGACTACCTCCAGACATTCGGCTCCGTTCCCTACAACAGCGAGTACAAGAAGACGTTCCTGGAGGGCACGGACAATCTTTGCGAGCTTGTTCCCCTGGCCGGCAAGAAGGGCTCGAGCTTCCTGCACCTGTCGACGAAGGGCAATATGGTCTACGGCTACGGCGACGGTCTCGCAGCCGAGAACATCAGCATTGAGAAGTACCACCCGTTCCTTCTCTACTTCGTGGCAACGATGTACTTCGGCTGCCAGTTCGAAAGCATCAGCAAGGAGCGTCTGTTCGTGGGCAAGCTCTCCGCGTGACCTCTCTCTTCCCTGGCTATAGTGGCTATAGTTTTCTATAGTGTCTATAGAGTCTATAGCGACTATAGCCATTCCTACTAATCCGCTAACTAATAAAATCACACACCTATGGCAACCAATTGCACCAACGCTGCGCTGTACGAGAGCCTCGAGTTTTGCAAGGGCAAAGTCGTATTGCCCGGCATCCGCACCCGTATCTACTTCATCTCGAAGAGGGACATCGTGAAGTGGCCGAAGCTGCCCGAGACAGCAGCCGAGAATATGGCCAAGCTGGCCACCTACGATGGCAGCTTCACCCTCGCCGGCGACAAGAAGTGGAAATTCATCGACCTTGTCAACAACAAGGGCAAGATCGAGAGCGAGAGCCAGGGAGACCACCCTGCACGCACATTCATCAACAAGATCAGCATCGCGCACCCTGAGACGAATGAGGCAGCCACCGGCTTCGCCCGCGAGGTGAATGCTGACGACATGGTCTACCTCGTGCAGGTGCGCAATGGCAAGTTCCGCGTAATCGGCTCCGAGGCGTTCCCCACTGACAGCAAACCCAAGCAGGACACCGGCGAGGGCGTGACCGGCGACTTCGGCACGACTGTCGACGTGGAAGCTACGGACGTCTGTCCTGCTCCCTACTATGTAGGCACCATCGAGACGGACGAGGGCACCATCGATGCCACCACCGGCGAGCCCGCCGCGTAAGCTATAGTGGCTATAGTCCCTATAGTCTCTATAAATCCTATAAAAACCTATCCGATATGCTCGACGAAACACTCACCAAACAGATACAGGAGTACCTGGCGATGGACACGGAGTCCCGCGACTACATCGCCGGTACCGACCTGCTCCTGCGGCTCAATCGCAATCGCTTCCTCCATGCATCTCTGCGCCGCCGGCGCAACGACAAGAAGCTGGACCGCGAGCTGGCGAAGTACCTGCGCATCCGTCTCGCCGGCCTGACCACCGCCGAGGTGGAGCGTATGGACCGCACCACCATGCAGCAGGCAGCTGCCGACACAGCTGCTCCGCGGCATGGGAAGCGAGCCGACCACGACAGCCTGCCGCAGGAGGTGCAAGACCTCTACGAGCGGAACGGCGAAGTATTCCGGAAACTCCGGCAGACCTTCGAGACGCTCAAGGGCATGGAGAAGGCCAGCTCGTGCGACCGCTACGAGTACCTGGTGCAGCTGGCCGAGCTGGACCGCACCTATCGCAGCAATTGGCAGGCCTATGACAATTGGCAGCCATGCAAGGATGCTGCCTCCAAGGATCCTGCTCCTGTAGCAGAACAGCCGTCGGCGAGTGACACGGTGCAGCCTGTGGCCGACCCTCGTTCCGTCAGCGCCGCGCGCAAGTTCATATCGAGCAATCGGAAGCGCCTCGCCGAGATGCCCGAAGGAGAAGGCCGCACCCTGCTGCTCGTGAAGATGCAGCAGCGCGTGGACTTCCTCCTCGGCGCCGGCCAGAACCTGTCCCCCGAGTACCGCACAGCACTCGCGGCGCTCGGGCTGAAATGCTGACACCACTTTTTTCATACGCATAGTTTAGTTTATGAGGTTAAGTTAATTTAAGGTTTACTTTGATTGATGTGTGGGGGTGCGCCGTCGTGAGACACCGCACCCCTTTTAAACTAAGAAATCGTTCCATTATGATAAAGCCGGAAAAGGTAGAGAGAGCCAAGCAATTGCTATTCGCCAGCGAAGAGGAGTTTGCCGCTGCCAAGGTGGCCACACCCGAGAGGCAGCGCATCATGCGGCTCAGGACGATGTACACCTACTGGCTGGCCAATCCATCTCTGCGCGACAAGGCCATCGTCGATGCGCTCATCGAGAAATTCGGCATCCGCGTCAGCGTGGCCTACGAGGACATGGCCTACCTGCGCATCTGCATCGGCGACATCAACAAAACGAGCCGGCAGTGGTACCAGCACCTCTTCATCCAGCGCTGCGAAGAGGCATTTGAGTTTGCGCGGCGCAAGGATGACCCGCGTGCCTTCGCCGCCGCTGTGGCCGCCCTGGGCAAGTACACCCGTCTGGACCGTGACGAGAAGCTCGGCCCTGACTACTCGCTCATCGTACCGCAGCAATTCGCCATCACGTCCGACCCCTCTGTGGCAGGATTCGAGCGCATCCCAAATGTGGCCGAGCGTGCCCGCCGCCTACTCGAAAAATACAATATCGAGGCCACACCTGTCGATGCAGAGGAACTACCTAATTCCTGAGGCTATTTCGGGCGGCTAATTCCTAATTCCTAATTCCTAATTCCTAATTCCAAAAAAGTGCTCCACTACATCACCCGCATCCAGTATTGTCCGGCACACCACCTTGCCTTCGCCGATTATGACGAAGATGGCAGGATGGCCTTCGCCCGCGGCACCATGCCGTGGCGCGTCCTCCCTATCCAGGGGCTGGCGAAGATGGAGGTCAGCGAGGAGAGCGACAGCGGCATCCGCGCCTGCACGACGAAGCTGGATGCCACCCTTCCGGGCCTGCCTCCCTACCTGCCCGGTGGCGATTACGCCTTCCTGCTGACCACGGCCGATGGCACACGGCTGCTGCTGGGACGCCACCTGCCGCCACACCCCATGCTGCTCACCACCTCGGCACACCCGGCGCGGACCTCGGACACCGCCGCCTACACCCTGACCCTCACCCTCAATTCTCACCCCTATTTCTTCCTATAGTATTATGGCAAAGACATTATTGGAGCGCGCCATCGACATACGCGATGAAGTAACCGAGTACCAGAATACTGCCGAGCGCGTGGGCAGTGTACTCGTCGAAGTTGTGGAAAATCACACAGCCGTAGAGCAGCGTGTCGGTGAAGTCGAAAGTCGAAGCGACGATATGCTGCGCGATGTCACACTGCACAGGCAGGAGATCGCGGAGCTGAAGCGCGCCGGCGCCACCATGCGGGATGAATTAGACGATCAGCAGATGGAAATCACGGACCATGGTGTACTCCTGGATAAACACACTGGCAAGCTATCCATGTACCCCGCCCAGATGATGATGGACCTCGGCCTCGTGGAGAGCTATGACGCAGGACTTGCCTTGGCGGCACGCAGTGAAATCGCCGGCAATCGGAACATCAGCTTCATCCGATTCCAGATTAACGGTGTCAGTGCCCTGCGCACCACGCTCATTATACAGTGGCCGAATGGGGTGAACGAGACGGCGCAGCTGGTCTTCACCGACAAGGCGCAGTGGCGGCGCAATGTGTCCGGCGCAACGGGCAATGCGGACGACACCACCACACCCACGCAGCTCGAGCGCACCGCTCCGCATTACATCGGATACGATGCTGCCACAAGGAAGATACAGCTCAAGGACTACACACAGACGGTCAGCCGGGACGTGCAGCTGCCGGTCGCCTCGAGGACGACGGACGGGCTTCTCTCCAAGACAGACTATGCCAATCTGTTCAATTTCCTCATCATCGAGGACAATGCGCAGGGTCCTGACTCTGTGAAAGTGAAGTATCCGAATCCCGTCTCCGGCGCACAGAACAAATTCTATCTGCTTCCTGCCTCGGAGGCGCGAGCCGGCGTCATGACCGCCGCTCTCTTCCAAGAACTGAAGGAAGCCACGGCAAATATCGCCGAACACTACGAGGAAATCCAGGGACATCTGGACAACATCTACGCCCGCATCTCTGCACTCGAGAAGAAAACAGGAATTAGCTAATAACACCATCTCACATCTATGAGCACACAAGACCAATTCGAGGTAGTCAGCGAAATGGTACAGCCTGAAATCCTGGACCTCGGCCCATCCGGTGTACAGGCTGCCATCACCACCGTGGAGGATACCACCGGCATCTTCGACGACTACCGCATGCAGTTCCGCCCGGTGCCGGGATGGAGCGGCGAGACATTCGCCCCCTGGGGCGCGGACAATCGCCTGCCCTACCACATCCGCAATCTCGTCGGCTCGGACGAGGTGACGGCGCAGAACAAATTCTTCAACGTACTGACCTGCTATGGCGCAGGGCTGACGCTATGCGACATGGAGCACAAGCCCACGCGGAATGCAGATGCCCGCCACTTCGAGCGGCGGAACGCACTGCGCACCTACTTCCTCGAGCAGGCCACCGACATGAAGCACTTCTTCTTCTCCGTCTGCGTCATCATTCTCAGTGCCGATGGCCGGCGCATCAATCGCCTCGTGCACAAGGATGCCTGCTACTGCCGCCTGCAGCGGGCCACGCGGGCAGGAAAAATCCGCCACGTCTACTACGCCAATTGGAATTACCCGGGGCAGCCGCCGCAGTCGGTGGAGCGCATCCCCCTGCTCGATGAACGCGACCCCATCGGCGACTTGATGGTGCGGATGGGACGCGAGCCGGGAAGCGATGGCCGCACACTGGAGCGTACGCGCCAGCGGAAATTCGCCATGATGCTGCGCTTCCCCACCGTGGGCTGCCAGTACTATCCGGTGCCCTACTACGCCGCCATGTTCCGCGGCGGAAGCTACTACGAGAAGCGCCTGATCTCTGCGCAGAAGATTGCGAAGATCAAGAATCACGCATCGGTGAAGTACCAGATAGAGGTGGAGCGGAACTACTGGACGAAGATCCTGTCGGAGGAGCGCATCACCGACCCGCTGAAGCAGCGCGAGCGACTGAAGAAGGAGCGCGAGAAAATCCGCGACTTCGTGGCCGGTGTGCACAACTCCGGCAAGGCGTGGATAACTGGGTACTACGTCGACCCCAATGGACACGAGGTGCGCGATATCCGTGTCGTCAACATCGAGGGCAGCAAGGAGGGCGGCGACTATGCCGACGACATCAACGTGGCTGCCAATACCCTGTGTTATGCCGACAATACGCACCCCAATCTCGTCGGCGCTGTGCCCGGCAAGAGTCAGACGAACAATTCGGGCAGCGACAAGCGCGAGCTGTTCACCATGAAGCAGGCACTCGAGAAGAGCTTCCACCACCTGCTCCTCCGTCCTATCGAGCTGGTGTGCGAGTACAATGGATGGGATGATGTGGTGCCCGAGGTGCCGCTCATCCTGCTGACGACACTGGACAAGAAAACTGACGCAAAACAGACTACATTATGATGATCACACTTAGTCAAACTGCATTTCAGGACTACGTGCCGGCATTCCGCGACAGCGAGCCTCGCACCTACGACGCCATCCTGCCCTACATGGAGCGCTACCTACGCGAGGCCGAGACACAGCTGCACGTGCCGGAGGATTTCGAGGACACGCCACGGCTGGAGGCATTCGTCTACCAATCGGCTGCTTTCGATGCGCTGCCACACGTGGACCTCGTGCTGACGGAGAGCGGCTTCGCAGTTGTCAGCAATCAGAACCTGGCACCCGCCAGCCGTGAACGAGTAGACCGTCTGCGCGAGCAGCTGCGGCAGGAGAAGAGTGTGGCACGCGATGCACTGCTCGGGGAACTCGTCAAGAACGAGAAGTGGCGGGATAACTTCGGCCCGCAGCTCCGCACATCGCTTCTGTGGACACCGAGCCTATGCAGGAGCCATGGCATCACAACCGCCAACAATTCCCACGTATTCGATGAGGAATATGACGCGCTGCGCGCCAACATCGATGCCGCACAGGCAGATGTGGCGAAGATCATCTCGCAAGAGCAGATGGACTGGCTACTCCGCAATCAAGACGCTATCGACCCGGCCGATATGCGCGCTGCGCTCTGCGACAAGGTGCGCTACCTCATGGCAGCCATCGTCATGCGCCTCGGTGCAGCCACCCGCACGCTGCGGGAGAACCTGCAGAGCTTCCTCAATCTGCGCGCCGAGGACCTGCCCGAATATCGGGACTCCAGCAAGTACGCCGCCGACCATTTCATCCCCTACGAGAACAAGGCCGAAGACAGCTGTTTCTTCTTCGGCGCGTAAATCTCTACCACGCACAGCCACGAGGACTGCATACCGCCTCGTGGCTGTCTTTTGTTTACCGCAATTGCCTGGTTATTTTTGCGAAAAAACTTAGAAATATGAAAATAAGAATTGGGAAAGACATCTGCCTGCGGTGGACCATCCTGACCAACGGCGAAGAGAAAGCGCTCGACGGGCGCAATCTGAAGCTATACCTGTCGGACTATACGCGCCGACGTGTGGAAGTACCCTTCGAGTCCTCGGGCAATACCGCCATAATCACGCTGCGTGCATCCCAGCTGCAGCGCCTTGGCGAGTACGTCCTGACGCTCGTGGAGAATGAGGGACAGGAGGGGCAGACCATTGTAGATGCGAAGCCGGCTTTTACGCTCGTGGAATACTCCACGGAGGAGGACGATGGTGCAGTGCCCGACCTCGAGGTGGAGCAGGTGACGCTCGATACGGCAAATCTGACAAAATCCGGCGGAGGCATCTCGCCCGAGGACCTCTTCGCCGGAAAGCCCTACGTCATGCAAAAGGGCGACATCGTACCCGCGATGCGTAATGGCGAGCTGCGCCCGGTGCGCGTGCCTGGCACACTCAATGGGAAATTCCGAGGCGTCATACACAAGGCTGTGCCGATACATCCGAGAGCCGGGATGGCGTATGTGTTCAGGGATAATAATCTATTCGTTCACGTTCCGGATGACCTGAGTAAATTGTATGAAAATCTATCCATTCTCTGCGAGAATCTCACAGGGGTAACTAATGATGATTATATAAGATCTTGTATTGTTTTTTTCAAAAATAAAAACAATAGTATGCTTCATAGAGAGGCCAGTTACCTGATCGACAACCCGGATGATACCGTCTCTCTCTCGATTGTCCTCATTAAGAATTTTATTAATGTCGAAGCTTCCGCCATATTTATTTTGTCAGATTGCGTAAGCATATACAGTCCTGATTTCCGTTTCAAGTTTGTTGAGGATCTGTACGATAACGTGGAAATGGTTTCACCCAATTACGCCATTCAATCAGGTAGAGCGGTCTTCACCGCACTCCCGTACTTTCGAGAGAATGGATCTATTGATACATTTTACAAGACTTCAGTCTTGCTCCGAGAAAAGAGGACGAAGCGTATTTTTAAGAATGGAGGTTGGATATACGTTCGTCGCCGTGGATTCTGGTCGCGATTCTTCCAAGTCGACAGGAACGGCAAACCAAATAGAATTATAAAGTATTTTACCTATCGTATGATGCGGTATGAGACTACATTTAACTCCGCGAAGAATCCAATTTGTGTCGATATAGACGGTGCATTATTTATTAGGAGTGGTGTCAAACTTTGAGTAAAAAAAAGAGAGCGTACAATCTCGCTATCTTACCAATTCGGAACTACGCGAAAGCTATGTACACTCCCGATGCAAATGTACTAACTTCCTATTGTACCACAATAATTTCCCCCGTTTTTTTTATGCAAATTCCAGAAATAAATATCACGCTGCCCACTTCCTGGGAGGAAATCGATGGGGATAGGCTGGCAGAAGTGCTTGGAATGCAGGCCACAGGGCTTCCGGCTGCAGACGTGAAGATACTGCTTGCGCTGAAGTGGAGTGGCCTGTCGCCCGTGACGAGGGCGGATACAGCCTTCGTCGTGCTGAAGAATGGGCTGCAGGTCCGCGTGCCGGCTGTCTGCCACACCCTTCGGCATGTACCTGCAGCTATCCAATTACTTTCGCCTATACCTGCAGGCCACGGCAGAGGTAGCGAATAACCCGGAAGCCGCAGAGCGTGCCGAGCCAATCCTGCGCCGCGCTGCATGCATCCTCTACGAGGGCATGCAGGATACAGAGCCGCTCACACCGGCGGAACAACTCACCGTCCTGCATTGGCTCACCGGACTCTTCACCATGATGGCGCGCGAGCACAGCCACCTCTACCAGGGAGCAGGCGATGCAGACACAGCGGCTGCGACAGACATGCGCGAGGCGATGCTGGCACAGATCCGCGCGCTGACAGGAGGCGACATCACCAAGGAGCAGGCGAAGTATCGATGATGGAGAGATATTGGCTATAGTGGCTATAGTTTCTATAGTGACTATAGTTTCTATAGTGACTATAAATACAATATAATATTATGTTCGACTTCCACAATTACATAGAGACGCTGACGCGCGAGTGCCGCGCTGCGTCCGCTGCAGGATTTACCGCCTGCCACTGTGCCGGCATCTCTTCCCTCGATGGCGTACTGGACCGCCTGCGGACATCCCGCGCATTTGTCTGTGCAGACGACATCTGCGAGGAGAGTACCGTGCAGCGCGGCGGCGGATGGTACAAGCGCCGCGTCTTCACCGTATTCCTGCTGCATCGCTACGATGTGCGCCGGCTGGGAGACCAGCTGGAGAAGATGGACCTGTGCCGCGAGCTGCTGCGACAATTCCATTCCAGGATGATCCACGACGCTGATGACCTTAGCAACCGCCTGACCTACCTCGATGTGGCCAATGTGCGCAGCCGGGAATTGGGAGGCAACTTTCTCAACGGCTGCACCGGCCTGTACTTCATGCTTGCCATCGACGAGCCTACTGACCTGCAGTACCGCCCAGAGGAGTGGGCACAATAGGAGGCGCGCCATGGACGAGATGTATCCGAAATCCTGGCAGGACAAGATGGTCGAGATATGGCAGGACCGAATCCTGCTGCTCGGCATCCGCGACACCGGCGCGCTGTATCGCTCCGTGCAAGCCAGTATCACGCAGTGGCAGGGCATCGAGGGCACCCTCGGCTTCCG
>SFLG01000066.1 GCA_004553485.1 Bacteroidales bacterium
CTTTAGCTACAACTTTCAATTTACGTTTATAAAATTACCCGGACTTTCCTTATGAAATTACCACGACTTTTCGCCATATTGCTGCTTGTCTTCCTCGTCTTCCCGTCGGTATTCGGGCAGAGCCGCAACCCCGAGATGAAGTTCAGCGAAATCGAGCACAGCGACAAAAAGGACACGCTGGGCCTGGAGGAGCGCCCCTACTTCCTGCTCATCGGACAAAGCGAGGAGGCGCTTGCCAACCACGACTACGAGGCCGCCGGCCTGCGGCTGGTGGAGGCGATGGGTATCGAGCCCCACAATCCGCTCAACGTGGCCCTGCTGTCCAACTTGGGCATGATATATTATTATAATGAACAGGACTCGCTGGCCCTGGTGACGCTGAATGTCGCCGTGGAGCGCGCGCCCAAGTTGATTGGCGCGCACGAGAACCGCGCCCGCGTGCTCATCGGCATGGGCCGCGACGACGAGGCGTTCAAAGAATACGGCACCATTATCGACATCGACTCGCTCAACTGCGACGCCCGCTTCACCCACGGCATGATGGCGCTCTACCGGGGCGACCTGCCGACGGCCAAGGCCGACTTTGCCGTCCTCGACCGCATCGTCCCCCTATGGAGCAAGACCCTCCTCGCCAATGCCACCATGTACGCCATGACCGGCAACGACGTCGAGGCCGCCTCGCTGTACCGGCGTCTGCTCGACAAGGACAAGCTACCCGAATATTACTCGGCCCTGGCGGGCTGCCTGATTTCGCTCGACAACCTCGACGAGGCCGGCAAGGTCATCGGCGAGGGCCTTGCTCGCTTCTCTTCCGACCCCGAGCTATACTACTACCGTGCCCTGCTCAACCACAAGCGCTATCTGCCCCAGGAGGCCCACGCCGACGCCAAGAAAGCCATCGAGTTAGGCGCCAACCGCGACAAGGTGCTCAAAATTTTCCAGAAATAAGCCCCACCCCACCCACCAAGCCCCTAATAACCTTAAAGTCCCTAACAGCTCTAAGCCCCCAACGCCTTCCCCACCCCCTATAACATCATTTTTAGGTCTGATATCACCGATTTGAGCAGATTTTTAGTATCTTTGTGGGTGTAACCACGAGGGCCGCCATGGCCCGCTAACACGATACTGACAATGATACTTTCAATGACGGGGTTCGGCAAAGCAACGGCCGAATTGCCTGACAAAAAAATCACCGTAGAAATCAAGTCGCTGAACTCAAAGCAGTTCGACATGAACGTGCGCATGCCCTCATGCTACCGCAGCGTCGAGCTTGAGCTGCGCGGCCTTGTCGTCTCACGCCTCGAGCGCGGCAAGGTGGATATGTGTGTCGCCATCGAGCGCACCGGCTCGTCGGCCGCCGTCTCGTTTGACACCGACGCTATGACACGCATAAAACACGCCGTCACCGAGGCCAGCCGCACCGTCGGCATCCCCGAGCCCGCCGACTGGTGGAGCCTGATGACACGCTTCACCGAGACAATGGCCGCCGACAACGACAAGGTCGCCGATGACGACGAGACGTCTGCCCTGACAAAAGCCGTCGCCGAGGCCACAGAGGCCCTGATGACCTACCGCCGCGCCGAGGGCATACGCCTCGAAGAGTTCTTTGCCGAGCGAATACGCATCATCGGCGAACTGCTCAGCGAGGTACCCAGATACGAGACCGAGCGCATCGACCGCATCAAGGCGCGCCTGGCCGACGGCCTGACCAAAATCCCCGCCGTGGAGTACGACAAAGGACGCCTCGAGCAGGAGATGATTTTCTACATCGAAAAACTCGACGTCACCGAGGAGAAGCAGCGCCTGGGACAGCACCTCTCCTATTTTATGGAGACCATGCGGCAGCCCGCTCCCGGCCAGGGCAAGAAACTCGGCTTCATCGCCCAGGAGATGGGCCGCGAAATCAACACCCTCGGGTCAAAAAGCAACCAGGCCGAGATGCAGAACCTGGTAGTGCGCATGAAAGACCAGCTCGAACAAATCAAAGAGCAGGTCCTCAACGTAATGTAATGTATTATTCCACACATAAGTCACATACATTACACCGCGCACCTCATCCGTCCCAATAAATATCCACCCCCAAAACAACCACCTCTCTCAAATATGTCTGAAAAAGGTAAAATAGTTGTCATTTCGGCCCCCTCGGGCTGCGGCAAGTCGACAATCATCAACTCTATCCTCGGCACAGGCGAGCTGCCCCTGCGCTTCTCGGTATCGGCCACCAACCGCGCACCCCGGCAGGGCGAGCAGGACGGCGTCAACTACCACTTCCTCACCACCGACCAGTTCCGCGACGCCATCGCCGCCGGCGAGTTTGTCGAGTGGGAGCAGGTCTACCCCGGTCGCTATTACGGCACCCTGCGCAGCGAGCTCACCAACGCCATCGAGAAGGGCGAGAACATCATCCTCGACATCGACGTCAACGGCGCCCTCAACGTCAAAAAGCAGTTCGGCGACCGCGCCATCACCATCTTCATCCTCCCGCCCGACATCGACACCTTGCAGAAGCGCCTTGAGAAACGCGGCACCGACGCCCCCGAGGTCATCGCCGAGCGTATCGGCAAAGCCCGCTACGAAATCGACCACGCCCCGCAGTTCGACCTCCGCATCGTCAACGACGACCTCCCCGTCGCCGTCGCCGCCACCGAGTCGGCCATCAGCTCGTTCCTGCACAAGCCCGTATGCCCCAAGGCCGAGTGACGGCGATGAAAGAGACGATAGGCATCCTCGGCGGCTCGTTCAACCCCGTGCACATCGGCCATCTCATGCTGGCGTCATACCTCAGCCAATGGGGATACGTCGACAAGGTATGGCTCACGCTGTCGCCGCTCAATCCGCTCAAACAGGCGTCGGGACTCATTGCCGACACCGAGCGCCTAGCCATGCTCGACATCGCGGCCAAAGGGCTGGCCGGAGCCGAGGTCTGCGACATTGAGCTGGCGATGCCCCGTCCTTCCTACACCATCGACACCCTCGACGAGCTGGCGCGCCGCTACCCGGACAAGCGCTTCAAGCTCATCATCGGCTCGGACAACTGGCTGGTGTTCGACCGCTGGCGCGACCCCGGGCGCATTCTGGCCGACTACGGCGTCATCGTCTACCCGCGTCCCGGCTACGACGTCACCGCAGAGATGACACGCCCCGGCATGACATTGGCCAAGGCGCCCGTCGCCGACATCTCGAGCACCTTCATCCGCGCCGCCATTGCCGACGGCAAGGACATGACAGTCTTTCTGCCGCCGGGGGTCTTCACCTACATCACCGACAACCGGCTCTACCGCAAATAACCCCTCCACACACAACCTCTCCTCAACAAAAATTTTCCCTTATGGACAACCGACAGCTCAGCAACAACACCCTGACGCTGATTGCACTGTGCAACGAATACTGCCACACCGCCGAACAGGCCCGCGAGCTTGGCCGCGACGGCTTCATCGACGCCATCCTGCGTCTCCTCCCCCGCATCTACATCGCCGTCGGCGACGTGCGCCAGAGCCCCGACGGCTCGGACATGTACATGCAGGAGGCCCTCGACGAGGACTACTACGACTCGGTGCGCTGCGGCATAGAGTCGGTGATGGGCGAGGACGACACCTACCTCGACGTCTTCGAGGAGGACATGAAATACTCTGACACCCCCATCAGCGCCAGCGTGGCCGAGGGCTGCGCCGACCTCTTCCAGGTGTTCTACAACTACCTCGAGACCGTGCGCGAGGCGCCCACCGAGCTTGTCGAAGAGGCCACCGAGACCCTGCGCGAGGACTTCGCACAGTACTGGGCCCGCACCCTCTGCAACGTCCTCCGCGCCGTCAACGCCGTCCGCTACCGCTGACCTCCCCTAACACGCAATTCACCCACAAAACTTACAGCTATACCATGACCCTCAAAGAATTTCTCGACAGCTCGCCCGTAAACTTCCTGGCTGTCAAAACCATACAGATCGAACTCGACAAAGCCGGCTTCACCCGCCTCGACCTGCGCGACAGGTGGGAGGTAGAGCCCGGCGGAAAATACTACGTGGTGCAGAACTCGAGCGCCATCTTTGCCGTGATTGTCGGCACCGACCCGCAGCCGTCGTCGTTCCACATCGTTTCGGCCCACAGCGACTCGCCCTGCTTCCGCGTCAAACCCGGATGCGAGATGATGGGCGAAGGGCGCATGCTCCGTCTCAACACCGAGGTCTACGGCGGCCCCATCCTCTACACCTGGTTCGACCGTCCCCTCTCGCTGGCCGGACGCGTCATCCTGCGCTCTGACGACGTACTCAACCCCACCGCCGTCACCGTCTGCTTCGACCGTCCCATGCTCACCATCCCCCACCTTGCTATACACTTCAACCGCGCCGTCAACGAGGGCAACCCCCTGTCCAAGCAAAAGGATATGCTGCCCGTTGTGGGCCGTCTGCCCGAGGGCGAGGAGCCCAAGGGATGGCTGAAGCGCACCGTCGCCGCCGAGCTCGGTGTCGATGTCGACGAAATCCTCGACTTCGACCTCTCGCTCTACGACACCACCAAGGCTACCGTGACGGGAGCCTTCGGCGACTTTATCCAGAGCGGCCGCATCGACGACCTGTCGATGGCCCACGCCGCCATGAGCGCCCTACTGGCAGCCCGCCCCGACAGCGCCGCCACACGCGTGATGGCGATTTTCGACAACGAGGAGACCGGTTCGGGCACCAAACAGGGCGCCGGCTCGCCCATCCTCGACACCATCCTGCGCCGGCTCAACATCAGCCTCGGCGCCGGCGAGGACAACTACCTGCGCGCGCTGGCAAAATCGTTTATGATCAGCGCCGACAACGGCCACGGCGTCCATCCCAACTACGTCGAGAAGCAGGACCCCACCAACCACCCCGTGCTCGGCGACGGCCCCGTCATCAAAATCAACGCCAACTGCAAGTATATGACCGACGCCGACTCGGCCTCCGTTTTTGCCTCGATATGCGCCAAAGCCGGCGTCCCCTGCCAGTATTTCGTCAACCACAGCGACGTTGCCGGCGGCTCGACCCTCGGCAACATCCTGACCTCGCAGATGCCTCTGCGCGGCGTCGACATGGGCGCTCCCGTCTGGGCCATGCACTCGGTGCGCGAGACAGCCTCGCTCAAGGACCAGGAGTACACCATCCGCGCCTTCACCGAGTTCTACAACCTGTAAGCGCAACCAACCAGTTACCAGGCAGATGACCGTCCGCACCGACATCTTCAGCGGCACCCCGTCAGCATACGTGCGCCGCGTGGTCGTGCAGATACTGTGGCACCGGTGGTGGGCCTGGCTCACCCCGGTCGTCGCCTGTTTTGTGGCCGCGGCATGGGAGGCTGTGTGGATTTTCGTGGCCTTTATGCTGCTGTTCATGCTCTACCCCGGGTTGGTGCTTCTGGTATATTATTACTACGCCTTCTCGCCCGAGGCACTGCGCTCGCTCGAGCCCAAGACGGTGGAGCTGACCGACGGAGCCATCACCGTCACCTACCACGGCGAGCGGCACATCGAGCCGCAGACCATCACCTCCGCCGACATAAAAAGTGTGGAGGCGGGGTACAAAGCGGTGACGATATACTTCAAAAAACCGCGCTACAGCCACATCTCCATACCCCTCGACGCTGTCCCTGACGGCCAAAGAGCCGAATTTTTAACATTATGCGAAAATCTCGCTCCCGATTTGGCATAAAAATTGCACGCAAACACAAAAAGCACTCCTCAATTGTTGTATAGCAACAGACCGCCCCGCCCAACACCATAGATTACCTGTGCCACGGGCACGTCCGTTCTGTACAACTGACAAGTTTTGAAACAGTTTTTATGACACAATCCGAAATAAACAATATAAGCGACCGCGTCGTCAAAAAAGTCGTCAGCGGCCGCATCCGCGATGCCCTGGCTCTGCTGCGCAACACCACAGAGTCGCAGATGCTATGGGAGATTACCGACGAGATAAACCGCATCGAGCAAAGCTACGCCTACATGCTGCAGTACCTCACCGACGGCTCGGCCGACCCGAGCCGCGACGAGATGTACACGGCGATAGTGTCGGGCATCTACGGCATCCTCGACCGGCTGACGCGCCGTCTGCGTCTGCCCGAGGAGCCGACGCTCTACTTCAGCAGTCTGCGCGTGTCGCAGATGCGCAAGCCCTCGCTGACGGCGATGCTCGACCAGTGGCAGAACGCCTACGCCACCGCCGTGGCCGCCGGCGCGGAGAACGGCGACACGCGCGAGCGGCGCGAGCTGGAACGGCTGGAGACAAACATCTTCAGGGTGCTGTGGACCGACATGCCCTTCGAGGCTGCCGACGCCGTGGTGCTTCGCGCCCTCGACCCCGCCACGCCCCAGCGCATCAAGTCGCTGCTGGTCACCGGGCTGACGCTGGGGCTGATGGAATATTTCGACGCGGCGCGTCTGGATGCCCTGATCGAGATCTACACCACCGGTGTCAGCGCCATCACCGACGAGGGCGACGAGCGCGTCAACGCCTACGACCTGACAAGCATGGCCCTCACCGGTATCCTGCTCACGCTGTTCAAGTACCGCAAGCGCCCGCTGCCCGGCACCACCCGCCGGCGTCTCGACGCCCTGCGCACTGTCCCGCGCTGGCAGAACGACCTGCGCCTGGCCTTCCTCGAGCTCATCCGCACACGCTACACCGAGCGCATAAACCGCACCATGCAGGAGGAGATTATCCCCGGCATGATGAAGATGCGCACGCAGATTATCGACAACATCAGCAAGGGCGACCTCGACCCGGCCGACCCCACCGCCAACCCGGAGTGGGAGGAAATTCTGGCAAAGAGCAACATCGCCGACAAGCTGCGCGAGCTGACCGAGCTGCAGCAGGAGGGCGCCGACGTGTTTATGAGCACCTTCTCGCACCTCAAGAGCTTCCCCTTCTTCACCGAAATATCCAACTGGTTCATCCCCTTCGAGGCCGGACGCACCGACGTGGCCAAATCGCCCCTGCCCGACACTCTGGCACGCTTTGTTGAGCGCCTGCCCGTGCTGTGCTCGAGCGACAAATACTCGTTCTTCCTGTCGCTGTCGATGGTGCCCAAGGAGCAGCAGGAGCTCATGCTCACGCAGTTCAAGAGCCAGAGCGGCCAGCTTATGGAGGAGATGACGACAGCCCTCGACGCCGGCACCCCGGACGACCTGCGGCGCCGCACCCTCAGCGGATATATGCGCAACCTCTATCGCTTCTACAACCTGTTCCGCCGCAAGGGCGAGTTCTACAACCCGTTCAGCGAGGGGGTCAACCTGCTCGAGGTGTCGGCTCTCGACTACGCCTTCGGGGACGCCGAGCTGCTGCGCGTGGTGGCCGAGCTGTTCTTCCGCTACGAATACTGGCAGGACGCCGCCCACGCCTTCGACCGCCTCGACAAGGTGGCCGGGCCGGACGGACCGGTTTTCCAGAAGCTCGGCTATGCCTGCGAGCGCCTCGGCGATGTCGAAAAAGCGCTTGAATACTACCATCAGGCCGAAATTTTCACCCCGGACAGCAAGTGGCTGCTGTCGCGCATAGCAAGCGTATACAGCGCGCAGGGCGAGCTCGCCCAGGCCGCCGACTACTACGACCGGCTGTCCAAACTCGACCCTGAAAGCGTCGAATACGCGCTCCGCTCGGGCTTCATCCTCCTGCGTCAGCACCTTTACGACGAGGCCATAAAACAGTTCTACAAGGCCGAATACCTCGACTCGAAGGGCACACGCGCCTGGCGACCCCTCGCATGGACGCTGTTCCTGGCACGGCGCTTCGACGACAGCCAGAAGTACTACGACCGCATCCTAAACCAGGCCCCCACGGCGACCGACCTGCTCAATGCCGGCCACCTGCGCATGGCCCGCGGCCAGTACAAGGACGCCATCGCACGCTACACCGAGGCCCTAAGCCTCAAACACGGCAACACCGAGTCGCTCCTCGCCGACATTAAAAACGATACCGAGGCACTGAAGGTAGCCGGGGTTGAACCCCGCACAATAGCGATGGTGACCGACGCCCTGCTCTATTCGCTGAAAAAATAAGATACTGTAAAATCTATCACAAAGCGCCCCCTCTTCACAACGCCCGAAATCAAAAAACATACATCTATGGTAATCCAAAGAAAACAGACACTTTTGCTGCTGGCAGCACTGATACTGATGGTTGTATACCTGTTCATGCCCGTCGGCACCGTCAACGGCAAAGAGCTTATGTCGAGCGAATTTATCGCGCCCTACATAATGGCCATTGTCTCCGTACTGCTCATTGGCGCCGGAATTTTCATGTTCCGCAACCTCAAGCGCCAGATGACAATGATGTGGGTAATCATCGTCCTGCTTGCCGCCACCGGCGTCACCGGCGTCGTCCAGGCCTGCAACA
>SFLG01000067.1 GCA_004553485.1 Bacteroidales bacterium
TTTCGGATCCCGTCAACAAGTGGCCCCAACGACTGCTTCTGACGTAACAGGGGTCAACTAATCAGGACAGAAACTAAAAACAGTCAACCTTTTTTGGGCAGGCACAGTTTTTTTAATTAAGGGCATTAGAAATGTGATAATTGTATGAAGGGGGAAGTATTGGCAAGCTGCGCTTGCGGTATTGGCGCTGCGCGGTAGGGGGTATCAGAGCTATTAGAGTTATCAGAGTTATCAGAGTTATCAGAGGCCCAATCGGCCTGCCAACCTTGCAAGCCTCCGGCTTGCCAACACCGCGCCGCGGGCTTGCCAATACCGCGCCGCAGGTTTGCAGATAATTAAAAAGCCACTCCCTGAAAGGGAATGGCTTTTTGCTTTGTGGCGGAGGCTGGACTCGAACCAACGACCTCCGGGTTATGAGCCCGACGAGCTACCACATTCGGCCAAAACTTAACATACTTTAACACAAGCCCCGCCCCCATAGCGCCATTTGAGGGGGTCCCCTCGTCCCAATTGGGCCAATTAGTCTAATTGGTCTAATTAGTCTAATGCCGATTGGGGGGGGGTATGGCACAGGCCGGCGCGGTGGGCGTCGGCCTGTGTGGTGGGATGTGAGGCCGGTGCCGCGGGGGCAACGGCCGGGAGGTTATTCTATGAGATATTACTCTCCGGGAGGTTATTCTCCGGGAGGTTATTCAAATTCTACGACGACGGCATCGGCGGCGACGGCCTGGCCGGGGTTGACGAAGATGCGCTTGACGGTGCCGGCTTTGTCGGCCTCAAGGTCGTTCTCCATCTTCATGGCCTCGTAGATGAGTACGGTCTCGCCTTTCTTGACGGTGTCGCCGGGCTTAACCTTGATCTCGACGATGGTGCCGGGCATGGGCACTGTCAGGACGGGACCGGTGATGGGGGCGTTCATGTCCACTTTTGCCTCGGCGGCAGCTTCGGCGGCAGCGGGAGCCTCGGTGGCCTTCTTGGCGTCGTACTCCTCCTTGCGGCGTTTGCGCAGGTATGTGTTGGCGACGTTGGGGAGCAGCTCGAGCAGCAGGGCCTCCTCGTTGTTCTTAGCGAGTTTGACGCCGCCGAATTCGGCCAGCTCGGGGTTCTCGGGACGCTTGTAGGTGGTGGTGTCGTAAGCCACTTCGACGGGGCTGCCGGTGATTTTCTCGCGGAATTCGGCCTTGACGGGCACGGGGGTGTGGCCGTACTCACCCTTGACGAGGGCGGTGAACTCGTTGGACTTGGTGGAGTAGTCGGGACGGCCGCTTGCGCGGTCGATGGCTACCATCACGGCCTGCGAGCCGACGATCTGGCTTGTGGGTGTTACCAGGGGCACCAGACCGGCGTCGCGGCGAACCATGGGGATGAGCTTCATCGCTGCTTCCAGCTTGTCCGAGGCGTTGAGGGCCTTGAGCTGTGCAACCATGTTGGAGTACATGCCGCCGGGGACCTCGGCGTTCTTGACGAGCTCGTTGGGCTTGGGGAAGCCGAAGTAGGCCTCGATGGCGTGGCAGGCGTCGAGCAGGGTGTCGTAGTCGGCGGCCTTGGCGGCGGCTACGGCGCGGTCGAGCTGAGCCTCGATGTCGGCGGGGAGCTTGTCCTTGAGGGGGTCGAAGGCCTTGGGGAAGTGGTCTTTGTTCATGTCGAAGGCGGCGAGGCTCTCGCGGGCACCACGCAGGTGGTCGCGGATTTCGCCTACGGCCTCCATGTTCACCTCAAGCTTTACGCCGAGTTTCTGGCAGAAGAGGTAGACCAGCTCGATGGAGGGAGCGGCCGAGCCTCCGCCGAACCACCAGATGTTGGTGTCGAGGATGTCGACACCGTTGATGATTGCCATCACCGACGAAGCCAGGCCGTAGCCGGGTGTGCAGTGGGTGTGGAAGTCGACGGGGACCTTCACCTCCTGTTTGAGGCGGCCGATGATGTCGGCGGCGCGCTGGGGAGTAACCAGGCCGGCCATGTCCTTGAGGGTGATGATCTTGGCGCCGAGGGCCTCCATGGCCTTGGCCTTCTCGACGAAGTATTCGGTGGTGAAGATCTTCTCGGGCTCGGGATCCTGTACCTCGATGGTCTCGGTCTTTTTGATGAGGCCGAAGAACGACTTCTTCTCGATGGTCTCGGTGTGCGTGGTGGGCACGTACTTGGGATCGACGGTGTAGCATACGGCGCCGTCGGCGATGCCGCCCAGACCGTTGATGAGCTTAATCGACTCCTTGACATTGTCGATGTCGTTGAGGGCGTCGAAGATACGCATCACGTTAAGGCCGTTCTTGATTGCCTCCTCGTAGAAGCCTTTGAGGACGAAGTCGGGGTAGGGTTTGTATCCGAACAGGTTGCGGCCGCGCGAGAGGGCGGACAGCAGGCTCTTGCCCTTCATGGTCTCGGAGATGGTGCGGAGGCGTGTCCAGGGGCTCTCGTCGAGATAGCGCATCACCGAGTCGGGGACGGCGCCGCCCCAGACTTCCATGATGTAGAAGCCGGCATTTTCGTAGTAAGGGAGCAGCTTGTCTATCTCGGCCTGGCTCAGGCGAGTAGCGAACAACGACTGCTGACCGTCACGCAGGGTGAGGTCGCGGATTTTCAGTTTGCGGTTTGCCATAGGTAAATGGTTTTGTTGTGTTTTTTAATGGAATTTTCGATAGGGATGTCGCCGTACATCCTGCGAGGGAAAGGCGGCGTAAACATAGATGTTATGTGTGTGCCCGGTTAACGTTTGGCAACATTTGCGGGAACAGTCGCAAAGTTATTGTATTTTTTTTGAAATAAAGAATTTTTTCTGTATTTTTTTGCCAAAAAATCAGTAAATTTGTACCCGAGTTGCCCGCAAAGAGGCCGTCCGGGGCGCTGCCGCGGAGGGTGAACATTGCGCCCGGCACTACGTTATATATTATTAGTTCTAATATAAAGCGCTGTAACACAGCCTGTAAAATATTTTTCCAGCATGTTCAGTTTTTTTAGCCGTTCAAAAGGCGCGGGCCAGCTGTGGTTCGAGACCGATATACACTGCCACGTCATCCCCGGCGTTGACGACGGATGCCCCGACGCCGATGCCTCGCTGGAGGTGATAAGCCGTATGCATGACCTGGGTCTGCGCCGCATAATAGCGTCGCCGCACGTCACCGAGGTCACCTTTGAAAACGACCGGTCGACCCTCGAGCCGGCCTACCGCACGCTACTGGACAAGATGAAGGCCGAGGGCGGGCTGGACGACATGGAGGTGTTCTACTCGTCCGAAAACCGCATCGACGGCCTATTCACCGACAACTTCGACAAAGGCAGCCTGATAACCGTTCCCGTCAACGACGACAAGTACGTCCTTATCGAGAATGCCTTTGTGCAGGAGCCGTGGGACCTGGACAACACCATCTTCCAGCTTAAGGTGCGCGGCTTCAGCCCCATCCTGGTGCACCCCGAGCGGTTTATCTACTACCACGAGCGCCCCGAGCGCCTCGCCCAGCTCCACGCCAACGTCCCGTTCCAGATCAACGTGCTCAGTCTGGCCGGGTACTACGGCAAACAGATACGCAAATTCGCCGAGTCGCTTATCGACAAAGGCTTTGTCGACTACCTCGGCACCGACATACACAACGTCCGCCATACCGAGTCAATCGCCGAATACCTCAAGTCGTCCCAGTCGGCGCGCGACGCCCGCGCGCTGTCCGGCATCCTCAACGACAGGGTCTTCGGCAAAAGATAAAAACCAATTATTAAAATCACCTCAACGACCCTTTGCACAGCGATACAGTTCGGCGACAAGGTGTGTCGCGGGGGTCAGAATATTTGTAAATGAGCAAGGAAAATCCTGACGAAGAGAAAGATCTCCGTGGCAAAAACGCAATGGAGAACGACGGTGTGATAGCCGAAGAGCAGGCTGCCGCCGCCGAGGCCGAGGATACCGTCACCGAAGAGGGCCAGGCCGCCGAGGCCGTCGACGGCGATACGCCCGAGATGGAGCCGGTGGACGGCACTGCCGACGGGTCCGCCGACGGTGATGCCGACGAGCCGGGCCACATTTCGGCCCTGCCGTACGTCAGCGGCGGCACACCGCCCCGGCATCTGCTGCAGGGAATGTACCAGAACTGGTTTCTCGAATACGCCTCGTACGTCATCCTCGAGCGCGCCGTGCCGCACCTCGAGGACGGCCTGAAGCCCGTGCAGCGCCGCATCCTGCACACCATGAAGACCCTCGACGACGGCCGCTTCAACAAGGTGGCCAACATCGTCGGCGCCACCATGCAGTACCACCCTCACGGCGACGCGTCGATCAACGACGCCCTCGTGCAGTTGGGTCAGAAAGACCTGCTGGTGGAGACACAGGGTAACTGGGGCAATATCCTCACCGGAGCCCCGGCGGCTGCCGGCCGTTACATCGAGGCACGCCTGTCGCAGTTTGCCCTCGACGTCCTATACAGCCCCAAGGTGACCGACTGGATGCTCAGCTACGACGGCCGCAAGAACGAGCCCGTCACCCTCCCCGCAAAGTTCCCGCTGCTGCTGGCACAGGGGGCCGAAGGCATCGCCGTGGGCCTTTCGTCGAAAATCCTGCCGCATAACTTCAACGAGATTCTCGACGCCGCCGTGGCATACCTCCACGGCGAGGAGTTCGCGCTATATCCCGACTTCGTCACCGGCGGCATGATTGACGTGTCGCGCTACAACGACGGCGCCCGCGGCGGCTCGCTGCAGATACGCGCCAAAATAGAGAAGGTGGACAACCGCACCCTCGCCATCACCGAAATTCCGTATGGCAAGACCACCAACACCCTCATCGCCTCCATCATCCAGGCCATGGAGAAGGGCAAAATCAAGGTGCGCAACATCGAAAACCTCACCGCGCGCGAGCCGCGCATCATCATCCATCTGCAGCCCGGCACGTCGTCGGACAAGACCATCGACGCCCTCTACGCTTTCACCGACTGCCAGGTCAAGATTTCGCCCAACTGCTGCATCATCGAGGACCGCAAGCCGCGCTTTGTCTCGGTGAGCGACGTGTTGCGCAGCTCGGTGGAGCATACACGCGAGATTTTGCGCCGCGAGCTGGAGATAGAGCTTGGCGAGGTGCGCGAGATGCTGTTCTTTGCAAGTCTCGAGCGCTACTTTATCGAAAAGCGCATCTACAAGGCCAAGGAATATGAGCAGGCTCCCGACATGGACGCCGCCGTTGCTTATGTCGACTCGCGTCTTGAGCCGATAAAGAAAAAGCTGCTGCGCGAGGTCACCCGCGACGACATCCTGCGCCTGTTCGAGATAAAGATGAAGCGCATCCTCAAGTTCAGCTCGGACGACGCCGACCGCCTCATCGCCGGCTACAACGACCGCATTGCCGACATTCAGGACAAAATCGAGCACATCACCGAGTTCACCGTCGAGTGGTACCGCGGGCTGAAGAAGAAGTACGGCGAGAACTACCCGCGCCACACCATTCTGCGCAGCTTCAACTCCATCGAGGCCGCCACCGTCGCCGAGGCCAACGAGAAGCTCTACATCGACCGCAACGAGGGCTTCATCGGCACGGCGCTGAAAAAGGACGGCGACACCGAATATCTGATGAATGTCTCGTCGCTCGACGACATCATCATCTTCTACAAGGACGGCCGCTACAAGGTCGTGCGCGTGGCCGAAAAGCTCTTTGTGGGCAAGAACGTGCTCTATGTGGGCGTGTTCAAGCGCAACGACAACCGCACGCACTACAACGTTATCTACCAGAACGGCAAGGGCGGCGCATACTACATGAAGCGCTTCATAGTCACCGGCGTCACCCGCGACAAGGAGTACAATGTCACCCAGGACCGCCCCGACAACCGTGTCCCCGGCAGCCGCGTGGTGTGGTTCTCGGCCAACCCCAACGGCGAGGCCGAGGTGGTGCGCGTGACGCTCAAGCCCAAGCTGAGGCTGAAAACGCTGCAGTTTGACGTTGACTTTGGCGAGCTGCGTGCCAAGAACCGCGCGTCGATGGGCAACCTTGTCACCAAGAACGAGGTGCACCGCTTCTCGCTCAAGGAGAAGGGCACGTCGACCCTGGGAGGCCGTAAGGTGTGGTTCGACTGGGACGTGCTGCGCCTCAACTACGACGGCCGCGGCGAGCTGCTGGGCGAGTTCCAGGGCGACGACCGTATCCTGGTAATCCTCAAGGACGGCACTTACTACACCTCCACCTACGAGGCCACGAACCACTACGAGGACAATATCCTGCGCATCGAGAAATTCCGCCCGGGGCACATCTTCACCGTTCTGCTCTACGACGCCGACAACCAGGACTATCCGTATATGAAGAGGTTTGTCTTCGAGCCTTCGGTAAGGAAGCAGCGCTGGCTGGGCGAAAATCCCGCCAACCGGCTGATAGCGCTGTCTGACCATGCCGGCGCGCGCTTCGAGATAAGCTTCGGCGGCGGCGACAGTTTCCGCGAGCCTATGACAGTCGATGCCGCGACGTTCATCGCCGTCAAGTCCATCAAGGCCAAGGGCAAACGCCTCACTACCTATACCTTGGGCACTGTCACCGAGCTTGAGCCCGACACGGCGGTGGTCGAGGACCAGGCCGTGGCCGAGGCGACCGTCAACGGCGACGGCGAGGGCGGCGTGGAGCCCGAGCCCGACCGCCCCGACGACGAGGTGCGCGACGAAATCACCGGCCAGAAACGCCTCTTCGACGAATAAGGATATCAGAGGTATTAGAGCTGTCAGAGGTGTCTTGGGCAAGCCTGCAACACAAAAATTTACTGTTATGCGAAAACTACTGATGGCGTTGTGCCTGGTGTCCGCTATGGCGGCTCAGGCCCGCGGAGTGGACGGCACCGGTGACAGTGTGCCGCAGCCTAAGCCTCTGCACCCCGTGCTGTCGGCGTATATGGCTGAGGTGGGCTCGGCACATCTTGCCGACACTTACCTGACGCCGCTGCGGTACTCAGGTATGCACTACGGCCTGGCCTACGAGCGTATGCAGGCGATGAAGGCGTCGCCCGAAAACTGGATCATGCAGCTTGATGTTCGCGTCGACGTCGACCGCGTCCTCAACAACCCCACGCGCAACGCCGTGATGTGGAACGCCAATGTCGACCTGCGCTGGGCGGCTATGCGCCGCTGGCAGACGCCCGCGGCATAGCGTCGTACCCGGTCACGATAGGACGGCTGCCGGTGGTGTTCCGCTACGAGGTCTCGCTGCCGGTGACGGGCGCCTTCTTCGCTCCCGACTACGGCCAGCTGTACTATGAGATTTGGCTGGGCGAGCGGTCGGGTCTGTGTCGCGCCGCCTGGTGGGGCAATTACTTTGATATGGACAATCTGCTCACGGCAGACCTGCGCCTGGGCGGAACGACACTGCGCCTGGGTTATCGCAACCATATAATCTCGACAAAGGCCTCCGACATTGTGTCGCGGCGTATCACCCACGCCTTTGTGATAGGCATTGCCACCGAGTGGCTGTCGCTGTCGCCGCGCTACAGGCAGGATGTCCCCATCGTTTCACCGCTATACTGACGCCGCAATGAAAAGATTAACCTCGGCATATATCGCCATACTGACGGCGGCGCTGGCGCTGACGTCGTGCCACTCCATCCCCGAATACGAAAACACGGGCAAGGGAAATTTCGAGCAGCTGTGGACGCTGTTTGACGAGCACTACTGCTTTTTTGAGGAGAGCGGCGTGGACTGGGACTCGGTGTACCGTGCCTACGCCCCGCGCGTCGAGTCGTGCCGCACGCAGCGCGAGCTGTTCAGGCTGTGCGCCGATATGGTTAACGAGCTGCGCGACGGACACGTCAACCTGGCCTCGCCCTTCGGCACATCTTATTATAAGAAGTGGTGGAGCGACTATCCGCAGAACTACAACCAACGCATCGTCGAGGAGAACTACCTCTACTTCGGCGGGCAGCAGATTGGCGCCGTGACGTATGCCGTGCTGCCGCAGAATATCGGTTACATCTCCATCCCCACCTTCAGCAGTGGCATCGGCGAGGGCAACCTCGACTACATCATCAACTACATGGCGCTTTGCGACGGCCTGATAATCGATGTGCGCGACAACGGCGGCGGCAGCATCGACAATGTCGAGACGTGGGTGTCGCGGTTCATCACCGAGCGCACTCTTGCCGGGTCGATATGTCACAAGACGGGTAAAGGGCACAATGATTTCTCCGAGCCGTACGAATACTATTTCGAGCCGCCGTCCGGCCATCTGCTGTGGGGCAAGCCGGTGGCCCTGCTGACAAACCGCAGCACCTTCAGCGCTGCCAATAATTTTGTGTCGATAATGCGGCTGTTGCCCAACATCACCCAAATCGGCGACACCACCGGCGGAGGCTGCGGCATGCCGCTGTCGTTCGACCTGCCCATCGGCTGGACCGTGCGCATGTCGGCCTGCCCCGTCTACGACCCGCAGGGTCGCCTCACCGAGTTCGGCCTTCCTCCCCACATCTCCGTCACCCAGACCCCCGCCGACCTCGCCGCCTCCCGCGACCCCATCCTCGACACCGCCATCGCCCACCTCACCCACAACACCGCCCCCATCCTCCCCTGACGCCACACCGATAGCAGTGACGGCACCGCGGCTTTTGCCAGCTGCGGCGCGGGCCTGCGTGTGTGCTTACCGTTATCGGTCGAGCTCGACCGATAACCGTGACGGGCACGCGGCTGTTGCCCGCAGCGGTGGCCTGTTGCGGCGGGCGGGGCGGGTTAGGCCGGCGGGTGTGCTTTGTGGGGTTAGAGTTGGGAGAAGTGGCGGCGGGAGCGGAGGTAGTAGGCGGTGAGGATGTTGTGGCGGGTGTCGGGACGGGTGTCGAGGAGGTCGGTGGCGGGGTGCGCGGTGTAGTCGGGACGCATGCGGCGGAAGTCGCGGTGGGCGCGCAGGACGGCCCGGGCGTTGGCGAAGTCGAAGGTGAGGGCGAACTTGGCAAAGGCGACGGTGTCGAGCACGCGTCGCACAAAGAGTTTGCGGCGGCGCGTGCTGTCGGGCAGGTTTTTGTGCAACAGCAGCAGGTTGTTGCGGAAATTAAGGTAGGTCTTGCGCGGGTTGGAGGCGGGCAGCGAGCCGCCGCCGAGGTGGTAGACATAGCTTGTGGGTACGGCGTAGATCTGCCATTCGGCAAGGAGCATGCGCCAGCACAGGTCTATCTCCTCCATGTGGGCGAAGAACTTCTCGTCGAGGCCTCCCACTTCGAGGTATATCTTTGTACGTACTGTCAGCGCCGCGCCGGTGGCCCAGAAGACGGGGATGGGGTCGTCGTACTGGCCGTGGTCCTTCTCGCAGGTGCCAAGGATGCGTCCGCGGCAGTAGGGGAAGCCGTGTTTGTCGATAAATCCGCCCGAGGCACCGGCATACTCGAAGGTGTCGCGCTGAGTGTCGGCAAGGATTTTGGGCTGGACGGCGGCGACATCGGGATGGGCGTCGAGGAAGTCAATGAGCGGTTCGAGCCATCCGTCCGGCGTCTCGACATCGCTGTTGAGCAGGACGGTGTATTCGTAGCCCTTCTCGGCGGCGAGGGCGAGGGCGCGGTTGTAGCCGCCGGCAAAGCCGTAGTTCTGGTCGAACGGCCACACCTCCACCCCGGGGAAGTCCGAGGCGAGCAGGGCAAGCGAGCCGTCGGTGGAGCCGTTGTCGGCGACGATTACCGTCCCGCAGCTGCCGGTATTGGCGGCCACGAAAGGCAGATAGCGGCGCAGCAGAGCCTCGCCGTTCCAGTTGAGTATGATGACGGCGCAACGCGGAGCCTCCTTGGCGGCGTTGTCCGTGCGGTTGTCCGTGCGGTTGTCAGTGTTTTGCTGTGTCATCGGGTATTTTATGTTTCCAGCGGTTGTGCGACCACAGCCATATCGGGGGATTTTCGACAATGTTTTTTTCGAGCAGACGGTAGTACAGCTCGGTCAGCGCGTGCTCGGGCATCTCGGCGGCGTTGTCGGCCATGGGCACGACGTCGATGTGGTAATGGCCGCGCGACGGCTTGGTTATATGCCAGTAAACCACCGCCATACCAAGGCGACGCGCCACCGTCTCCGTGCCGGTGATGGCCAGTGTGGGGCGGCCGAGGAAGGTAACAAGGTGTCCGGCGTCGCCGTGGCTGGGTTTCTGGTCGCTCATAAACCCCGTCACCGAGGCTATGCCCTGCCGGCGCATCTCGACAAACTTGCGCAGGGCCGAGTTCTTGGGTATGGAAATCGAGCCGAAGCGCGAGCGCACCCTGAGCATCAGCCGGTCAAAGGCCTTGCTGCGCAGGGGGCGGTAAATCTGGCAGAAGAGGTCGCCCTGCTCCTTCTCGCGCCGGCAGTGCAGGGTCACCGACGGAGCCCATTCCCAGTTGCCGCAGTGGGCAAAGTAGGCCGTTATTGAGCGGCTCTCGTCGAGGGGACGGGTGATGTGCTCGAGGCCCGACCACGTGAAGCGGCGCTCGACCTCCTCGTCGGAGATGTGCAGCAGCTTGACGGTCTCGACGATGTAGTCGGCGAAGTTGCGGTAGAACTGACGGCATACGGCCTTTCGCTCGGCCGCGGTCTTGTCGGGGAAGCAGGCCGCGAGGTTTGCCTCCACCAGCCGGCGCCGGTATCGCACCACATGGTATATCAGCACGTACAGACAGTCGGCCAGGACGTACAGCACCGACAGGGGCAGCAGGGCCAGGGGGTAGAGAAGACCCAGGAGCAGGTGGTAGGCTATGTCGGCGCGGCAGTCTTTCATTGTTCGGTGACAAGTGTTGCGCGCATAGCCTCGCCGTCGTCGGTGACGGCATCGAGGCGCACGTTGACGATAGTGTTGTCGAGCTGCGCGGGGGCGTCGACCTGTATGCGTATGTAGTTGTCGGTGAAACCCGACATGGGATGCCCGGCCTTGGCGTGCTCGAGCAGGGCGGGACGCACCTGGCCCACGTAGCCTTGCATGAAGTCGCGCAGCTTTTCCTCGCTCAGGCGCAGCATCTGCTGTGTGCGCTTGTGCGCTGTCTCCGGTGACACCTTGCCGTCCAGTTCGAGGGCGCGGGTGCCGGGGCGCTCGCTATAGACAAAGACGTGCAGGCGGCTAATGGGAAGCGAGCGGCAGAAGGCGAGGCTCTCGGCAAAACACTCGTCCGTCTCGCCGCGGGCGCCGACTATGAGGTCGATGCCGATGAAGGCGTCGGGGATAAGCGCTTTCACCTTTTCGATTTTGTGGCGGAAGAGGGCTGTGTCGTAGCGGCGGCGCATCAGCTCCAGCACCTTGTCCGAGCCGCACTGCAGGGGGATGTGGAAGTGCGGCATGAAACGTTTTGACGTCGCGCAGAACTCGATGAGCGAGTCGGTGAGGAGGTTGGGCTCGATTGACGATATGCGGTATCGCTCGATGCCCTCCACCTCGTCCAGGGCGCGGCACAGACCCTCGAAGGTCTCGTCCGTGCCTTTGCCGAAGTCGCCGATGTTGACGCCGGTGATGACAATCTCCTTGCCTCCTTCGGCGGCGACGGCGCGTGCCTGCTCCACCATCTGCGCTATCGTGCCCGAGCGGGAGCGTCCGCGGGCGCGGGGGATGGTGCAGTAAGAGCACCAGTAGTCGCATCCGTCCTGCACCTTGAGGAAATAGCGTGTGCGGTCGCCGCGCGAGCACGACGGCGTAAAGTCGCGTATCTCGCGGAAGTCGATGACCTCGGTATGCTTCTCGTGGTCGGCTTTCCAGTCGTTGAGAAACTGCAGCAGCCGGTCCTTCTTGTCCGTGCCGGCCACCACGGCCACGCCATCGAGCGCGGCCACCTCGTCGGCTTTGAGCTGGGCGTAGCAGCCCGTCACAAGGATGGCGGCCTCGGGGTAGCGGCGGTGCAGCGACCGTATGGCTTGGCGACACTTCTTGTCGGCGACCTCGGTGACCGAGCACGTGTTGACGACGATGAAGTCGGGCGTCTCACCCGTCTGGACACGACGTATGCCGGCCTCGGCGAAGGTGCGTGCCACCGTCGATGTCTCGGCGAAGTTGAGCTTGCAGCCGAAGGTGTGGAATAATGCTGTCGTATTTTTGAAGACCGAGTCGTCAGTCATGTTCAAACTGTTTTGTCAGGTAGTATCGTTTTTGCTTTTAACAATACTTGGTGCCGCTTTATCAATATTTGGAGCCGTGGCAACGTTGTGCCGATGGTTTCGCGTCAACGTTGGGCCGCGGACGGGCGCTCAGCGGGTGATGGTCCAGTCGACGCCGTTTGTGCCGATGCGGTAGCGCGTCAGGCCCCAGTGGAACTCGGCGGCGCGTCCGGAGAGCGGCATGCCGAAGTTCTCGAACACCGCGTAGGTGCTGTGGCAAATGGGGCACTCGGCCACGTTTTTGTCGTTGATGAAGATGCGCACATCGCGCTTCTGCTCGACGGGGCACGACAGGTCGTATACCACCGGCGCGCCATAGACGTCGCACACAAGCAGCAGTCCGCCAAAGCCGGTGCAGTCCGACACCACGTAGTAGAACCCGGCGGGCTCGTGCAGCTCTTTGATGAAGCGGCGCGAGTCGAGGGCCCCGTGCACGCCGTAGACGTCCCAGGTGTGCTGTCCGCGGAAGGTGAGGCTTACAGGGACGGCCGGGATGCGCGTGTCGTCGATATGGTCGCAGCCGGTGCCGAGGGCGACGGCGGCGAAGACAGTGGCGAGGGCAGCGAGGCGTGTGAGCTTGGAGGGCATTGGGTGTGCGGGGTCAGAGGCTGGCGATGCTGCCCATGGCGGTGCTGAAGTGGTCGGCCACCTTTTGCATCTGCGGGCCGATTATGGGACGCAGCATTGCGGGGATTTCGATGTCGACATCGGTCGACACTTCGGTCTTGGCGGCGTCGTCGGCGACGGGGGAGAGGTTGATGGTGAGGCTGATGGGCAGGGGGAAAGAGCATGCCAGCACGATGTGCCGGTCGTCGCGTTCGGTGACTTTGAAAACGACTTTTCCGGCCTGTTTGGTGTCCATGCACACCGAGTCGCTGGTGAAGGTCAGATCGCCCATGTGCTTGCGCACGTCTTCGGGCATTCCGGCGAGCTTATCGTTGAAGGTGGACATGTCGGCGAACTTGTCCGAAATTTCGGCTGCGGGCAAATTCACTACCGATGTCTTGCCTGTATATTTTGTCATATAGTGTTGGTTTTATGGTTTTTAAGGGGATAGACCGTCCTTTGCCGGACGGGTCAGCGTTTGGCCCATTCGGCGGGGTCGTCGCGCCATTCCTTGAGGGTCTGTATGTCGGCCTCCTTGATGTAGTGGGTGGCGAGGGCGACATCAAGCATGGCGTTGAAGTTGGTGAGGCTGTAAAGCTTTACGCCGGCTTTGCGGAAGGCCTTTTCGGCGTGGGGAAAGCCAAAGTCGAACACCGACACCATGCCTGCCACCTCGCATCCGGCCTGGCGCAGCGACTCGCAGGCTTTGAGCGAGGCGTTGCCGGTTGACACAAGGTCTTCGACGACGACAACCTTCTGGCCGAGTTTGACGGTGCCCTCGATGATGTTTTCGAGGCCGTGGTCTTTAGGCGTGTCGCGCACAAAAACGTACGGCAGCCCCAGCTCGTCGGCGACGAGAGCGCCCATGGCTATCGCTCCGGTGGCTACACCGGCCACACACTCTGCCTCGGGCATGTTTTCGGCGATGACGCGTGCCAGCTCGATTTTGATGAAGGTGCGCACGGCGGGGTAGGACAGCGCCTTGCGGTTGTCGGGATAGATTGGCGAATTCCAGCCGCTTGCCCAGGTGAAGGGGTTGTCGGGCTGCAGTTTGATGGCGGAAATACCCAGAAGTTTCTCGGCGAGAATTCGTTCGACTTGTTTCATGATAGCCATTGGTTTTTGTGTGAGGCCGTTAGCGGTAACTTAAGAGCGTCGGTTACTGTAACGTAAAAGCGTTATTTAATGTGTATGCAAATTTACACCAAATTAATGTAATATTTTTCGCCTCGCACCAATTTTAATGCCTCGTTTACAATTATTAATATTCATTAGGACGAATTTCGACGCCAAAACCGCTGCGCGAAGGCACTTTTTTGGAAAAAAGGCGCAAGAATTTAGTAAAAAACGGAAATTTCGGACAAATCGTTAAACCTTGGGCGCCCGATTGGCTCAAAATGTAAAGGCCGCAGGAAAGAGACCCCGCAACGCTACACAATCCCGGCTTTCGACCGGCTTTCGACCGGCTTTCAACAATGAGCATGCTCCGAGTGTTTTCAATTAGATGTTCAACGTCCAAAATTTACCGATTATGAAGAAATTTTACTCCATACTGTCAGCAATAGTAATAGGTGGGCTGGTCTGCGCTCCCCAGTCGCTTTCGCAGAACCGCGGACGTCAGAATTACGGCGGTGGACATCGCACCGAACAGCGCGGCGCAGTCAGCCACTCGTCGAGCCACGACCGCAAGGACCACAAAGACCATAAGCAGGACAAGGACCACAAATACGACCGCGACCACAAGCCCAACAACGGTTATCGTCCCGGCGGGAACAACCACAAGCCCGACCACGGTTATCGTCCCGGCGGGAACAACCACAAACCCGACCACGGGTACCGTCCCGGCGGGAACAACCACAAGCCCGACCACGGCTACCGTCCCGGCGGGAACAACCACAAGCCCGACCACGGCTACCGTCCCAACTACGGCCACAAGCCCGACCACAACTGGCGTCCGCCTTACCACAAACGTCCGCCGCACATCCACGGTATGTATAATCACTACTACAAGTGGCACAGGCCCGTTCCGCCCCGCGGATGGGTTCACCACCACGGCGGCCCCCGTCTGTCGACGATATTGGGCGTAACAATAGGCACGGCCCTCAACTTGTCGCTGAACGCCTTGCTGAACGACGGATACACCGTCACCGGCTACGGCCCCTCGTCGGTATACCTCACGGGCGTAAACCAGTACGGTTGCTACTGGCCCAACGCAACGCTGAACTACATCAACAACAGCCTGCGGGGCAGTGAGTTTGTCTACTCCACCTACGGCTACAACCGCGCCCGTTACGACCAGATGTACCGCTATATGACCAACCTCTATGGCGTCCCCGTCTCTTCAGACATCAACGGCGACCGCGTTACGGCCACCTGGTGGGGCTACAACAACAGCTATATCTCGCTGAGCTACTTCCCCGACTACGACTCGGACGGCGTCTACCGCTACTACACCGTCCTCTCCGTCGGCAACTGACCC
>SFLG01000068.1 GCA_004553485.1 Bacteroidales bacterium
GGATGGATTTGTGAAGAAGGAGTGTAGCGAGCTACACGACTGATGAACAAATCGAAAGACGCCCCAAATATGCGACCCTGCGTTAACAGAAATTAGGGGGAACGGGCTCTTAGAGCCAGCTGCCCAACAGCGGGGCGAGGAGGATTATCAGGATGCCGACGGGGCAGACCCAGCGCAGCAGGAAGACCACCGGGCCGACGGGGACGTGGCGCAGAAGTCCATCGTTGGTGAGCTGCGCGCGCATCAGCTTGGCGCTCAGCTTCCAGCCGGCATAGATGCTTATCAGCAGTCCGCCCACGGGCAGGAAGATGTTGGACGAAACATCGTTGAACAGGGTAAAGAAGCTGATGGTATGGCCGCCGACGGTGATGTCGCTGACGCCCGAAAACGACAGCGTGCACAGCGTGCCGCCCACGACGGCGATGGCCGTAGAGATGATGCAGGCGCGGCGGCGCGACCATTTGCGCTCGTCAACAAAATAGGCTATCGAAATCTCGCTCATCGAGATGGTCGACGTCAGCGAGGCCACGACCAACATCAGGAAGAACAGCACGGCCACCAATACTCCGCCGGGCATCGAGGCGAAAATCGAGGGCAGGACCTCGAAGACCAGCGTGGGGCCCTCGGTGGGCTGTACGCCGTAGGTGAACACCGCCGGGAAGATGAGCACGCCGGCCATCACCGCCACCAGCGTGTCCAGGCCGGCCGTTATGCCGGCGTTGCGCAGCAGCGGGGTGTCCTTGCTGAAATACGAGGCATAGGTGAGCATACATCCCAGACCTATCGAGAGCGAGAAAAACGCCTGTCCGAGCGCGCTTATCACCACCTTGGGCGTGATGGCGCTCCAGTCGGGCGAGAACATAAAGCTCAGGGCCTCGGCGGCGCCGGGCATGAACAGCGAGTTGATGCTCAGTACCAGCAGGATAACGAAAAGCAGTGGCATAAGGATATTGGACACGCGCTCGATGCCCTTCTGCACGCCGCCGCGCACGACAAAGTGGTTGACGGCGAGGAAGAGGAGCGTCCAAAACAGCGGACGCCACGAGTGCGACGAGAACTCGGTGAAGATGCCGTTATAGTCGATGCCCTCGGCCAGCAGCGAGCCGGTGCATGCCTGCCACAGGTATTCGAGCGTCCAACCGGCCACCACCGAGTAAAAGCTCAGTATCATCAGCGACGACACAATGCCCATATACCCCACGTAGTGCCACGGGCGCGAGGCTCCCAAACGGCGGAAGCAGCCGTAGAAGTTGCTGCGCGACTGGCGTCCGAGGACAAACTCGGCGCATATCACGGGGATGCCGAGCAAAAGGATGAAGGCGACATAGCACAGGATGAAGGCCGCGCCGCCGTGGCTGCCGCACTCGTACGGGAAGCGCCAGATATTGCCCAGACCCACCGACGAGCCGACGGTGGCGGCGATAACGCCCATTCGCGTTACAAACTGCGATCTTTTCTGTTTTGTATCTGCTGACATAAACCTTGATTCTGAATTTCAATTTTTACCTTGGGGGGGTGCCGGACAGGTGACAGGCGGCCTAACGGCTTGGCTTTTTACCTCGGGGCGGCCGGCAGCTCCTCTTCGGGGGTCTTGAAGTAGTCGCGCTCGCGGGGATGGTAGCCTTTGGGGGTCTTGGCCTTCGTGGCCTTTTTGACACGCTTTTTGGACGCGGCCTTGGCGGTGTCGGCGGGGGCTTTGACGGCCGGGGCCGGGGTGGCGGTGACGACGGGACGCGGCGCAGGTGCCGGGGCGGACCCGTGGATGGCGAACCACAGGATGGCACAGATGGCCGCCACGCATACCGACAGCAGGGCTATGCGTTCGCGACTGAAGACGGGCTGCCTGGCTGACATGGGTCAGAGGATGTTCGACAGGAATATCGTGATTATCGCCACGGGAGCCACCCACCGCAGTATAAGCTGACAGGCTTTGGCAAAGCCGGGCTTGTACTGCCCTTCGTTAGTGACCTGGTCGCGCAGGAAGCCGCGCGGAGCCACCCAGCCCACATAGAGGCTGGTGCCGAGGGCCACGAGGGGCAGCATGATGTTGTTGGTGAACTGGTCGAGGGCGTCAAACATTATCAGCCCGGCTATCTTGAAGTCTTTGAGCGGACCGAAAGACAGGGCGCAGATCGATGCCAGCACCATCAGGGGCAGCAGCACGGCCAGCACGGCGCGGCGGCGCGAGCAGCCCATGCGCTCCTGCAGGAAGCATATCACCACCTCGGCGATGGAGACGGTGGAGGTGAGGGCGGCAACCATCAGCAACAGGAAGAAAAGGGCCGACCAGAACGAGCTGAAGGGCAGTGCGGCAAAGACTTCGGGCAGAGTAACGAACACCAGTGTCGTGCCCGAAACGCCGTGGCCCTCAAGGCCGAAGGCGCTGACGGCGGGGAAGATGATGAGGCCCATCATTATGGCCACCAGGAGTGTCAGCGACGACACTATCACCGCCGTCTGGCCCAGGTTGGTGCTGTTGGAGTAGTACGATGCGTATGTGATAAGGATGCCCATCGCCAGACTGAGCGAGAACATCGCCTGTCCCAGGGCGTTGATGCATACCGTGGGCGTTATCTTGCTGAAGTCGGGGGTGAGGAAGAACTCAACGCCTTTGAGCGAGCCGGGCAGAGCCAACGAGATGCCGCAGAAGAGCAGCAGGATGACGAATAGCAGCGGCATGGCGATGTTGGACATGCGCTCGATACCGCTCTGCACGCCGCCCAACAGGACAACGATGTTGAGGCCGACAAAGACTGCCGTATAAAGCGATGCCTCCCAGTCGGAGCACACTATCGAGTCCTTGACATCGGTGAAGTAGCTGTCGGCGAATGTCGTGCCGGCCTCGGGGCGGAAGCCGGCGAAGAGGCTGCCGTCGAGGCTCTGCATAAGGTAGTCGAGGGTCCAGCCGCCCACCACCATGTAAAAACAGAGAATGAGGAACGAGGCCAGGACGGCTCCGGCGCCTACCGTCCACCAGGCCGTGCCGGGGGCCTGCTTGCGGAAAACGCCCACGGCGTCAGAGCGCAGGCCGCGGCCCAGGGCAAACTCAGACACCATGATGGGTATGCCCAACAGGAACACGCAGGCAATATACACTATCAGAAAAGCCGCGCCGCCGTTTCCCTGCACCTCGGCGGGGAAACGCCACACGGTGCCCAGGCCGACGGCCGAGCCGACGGTGGCGGCGATAAGTCCTATCTTTGTTCGGAAAAGTGGCATAATAATTGGAATATCTTTTTAACCTATGTCTCTGTCTCAGACATCTTCTATACCTATTTTACAGATGTCACGCAAAAGTACACATTTTTTTTGCAAACGCCCCCCGCCTCCGCAAACTTATTCACCCGGCCGGCCTTTGGCCGGGCCCTGGCCGGGCCAAAGGCGGCCGAGCCGGGCCCAAGGGGGGCTGGCCGTTGGGGCCCTCACTGTTATCGGTCGAGCTCGACCGATAACGGTGCCGCCTGGGGGGCCGGCAATAGGGCCGCCTGGGGGGCCGGCGGAGGGGCGCATATTGCTCTTAACAAAGTTTAACCCCGGGGGCGGGGTGATAGGTGGCGGCAAATGAGTAATTTTGAAATTTGAAACTTAAAGCCAAAACATCACATACACATAATTAATATTGCATCTCAAATGAAAAAGGGTATTCTTTTTGCCGCGGCCTTGGCAGGGGCGGTGGCCGCACAGGGAGCGGTAACTCCCGGGTGGCTGCGCAATCCCGCCATCTCGCCTGACGGCAAGACTCTGGCTTTCACCTACAAAGGTGACATCTGGACTATCCCCGTAAGCGGCGGTCAGGCACGTCAGCTCACCACCAACGAGTCGTACGACACGGCACCGCTATGGAGCCCCGACGGCAAGACAATCGCCTTCGCCAGCGACCGCGCCACGGGCAGCCAGGACATCTTCACCATCCCCGCGCAGGGCGGCACGGCACGCCGAATCACCACCGACAGCGGCAGCGAGACGCCGCGCGCCTGGCTTAGCGACTCAACTCTGCTCATCTCGGCCACGGGCATAGGCTCGCCCAAGGCCATCCTGCACCCCAGCGCAGTGTCGCAGCCCATGTACACCGTCAACGTCAACCGCCCCGACCTGCGTCCCCGTTTCTACGCCCACGTGACGATGAACGCCGTCAGCGCCGACGCCAACGGCCGTCTGCTGTACCAGGACCGCAAGGGCTACGAGGACGTGCTGCGCAAGCACGAGCGCTCGTCAGGCACCCACGACATCTGGCTCAAGGACGGCGAGAAATACACCAAGCTCACCGACTTCAACGGCAACGACGACAGCCCCGTATGGACCGGTAACGACAAATTCGCCTACATCAGCGAGAAAGACGGCATCCTCAACGTCTGGGAGCGCAACCTCGACGGCAGCGGCGAGCGCCAGCTCACCGCCTTCAAGGACTTCCCCGTACGCTCGCTCAGCGCCGCCGACAACGGCACCCTGGCCTTCACCTGGGACGGCAACCTGTACGTTCTCACCCCCGGCGCACAGCCCGAAAAGGTCGACGTCACCATCGTTGCCGACGACTACGACCGCGACCTGCAGAAGCGCCTGCTCACCTACGGCGCCACCACCGTCTCGCCCTCGCCCGACGGCAAGGAGGTGGCCTTCGTCCTCCGCGGCGACGTCTACGTCACCTCGGTCAAGTACAAGACCACCAAGCGCATAACCAACACCCCCGGCCAGGAGCGCAACGTCGACTATGCCCCCGACGGCAAGACCCTCGTCTACGACAGCGAGCGCGACGGCCAGTGGGGTCTGTACCGGACAACGATAAAGAACCCCGACGAAAAGAGCTTCGCCTACGCCACCGACCTGGTGGAGACACCCCTGTACATCGACAAGGACGGCAAGCCCGCCCAGCAGCCCCTCTACAGCCCCGACGGCAAAAAAGTGGGCTTTCTGCTCGACCGCACCGAGGTCAGCGTCATCGACCCCAAGACGGGCAAGGTGACAACCGCCCTCGACGGCAAATACAACTACAGCTATACTGACGGCGACGTCACCTTTGCCTGGAGCCCCGACTCGAAGTGGTTCCTGTGCTCGTACATCGGCACCGGCGGCTGGAACAACACCGACATCGCCCTCGTCAAGGCCGACGGCACGGAGGTCATCGACCTCACCGAGAGCGGCTACAGCGACGGCAACCCGCGCTGGGCAATGGGCGGCCGCGCCCTCACCTACGAGACGGGCCGCTACGGTATGCGCAGCCACGGCAGCTGGGGCGAGACCACCGACATCGTGGTGATGATGCTCAACGGCGACGCCTGGGACGAGTTCAACCGCACCGAGGAGGAGGCCGCCCTGGCCAAGGAGGAGGAGAAAGCCGACAAAAAGGACGACGGCGACTCCAAGGACAAGAAAGGCAGGAAGGACAAGAAAGACAAAAAGGGCAAGAAAGACGACAAGAAGGACGACAAGCCCGCCGTCAAGGACCTCGAGTTTGACCTTGCCGACCGTCACCACCGCACGGCACGCCTCACCGGCATGTCGGGCTACACCGGCGACTACTACCTCAGCGAGGACGGCTCGAAACTCTACTACACCACCCGCAACGCCGACGGCCGCACCAACCTGATGATGCGCGACCTGCGCAAAGACGAGGTGAAGGTGCTCGTCCCCGGCCTCAGCGGCGGCTTCGAGCCCGACGCCAAGGGCGAGAACCTCTTCGTCATCTCGGGCCGCGGCCTCAGCAAGGTCTCCATTCCCGACGGCAAGAAGGAGGACATCGACTTCGAGGCCCCCTACGACCGTCACCCCAGCCTCGAGCGCCAGTACATCTACGACCACATGGTAAGCCAAGTCGCCGACAAATTCCACGACGTCAACATGCACGGCGCCGACTGGAAGAAGGTTGGCGCCGACTACCGCAAATTCCTGCCTGACATCGACAACGGCCGCGACTTTGCCGAACTGATGAGCGAGGCCCTTGGCGAGCTCAACGCCAGCCACACCGGCGGCCGTTACCGCGGAGAGGGCGCACGCATGTCGACAGGCCGCCTCGGCGCCTTCTACGACGACAGCTATCAGGGCGAGGGCGTGCGCATCGCCGAAGTCCTCCCCCGCGGACCGCTGTCGGCCAAGAAAGACAAAGTCAAGGCCGGCGACGTCATCACCGCCATCGACGGCACCGCCATCGCCCCCGGCGCCGACTTCAACGGTCTGCTCGAAGGCAAGGCCGGCAAGAAGGTACGCCTGACCCTGCGCCGCACCGACGGCAAGGTCGACAACATCACCGTCAAGCCCGTCGACTACGAGAGCGACCTGCTCTACCAGCGCTGGGTCGAGCGCAACGAGGCCTACGTCGACTCCATCTCCGGCGGCCGCATCGGCTACGTCCACATCCAGGGTATGGACTCTCCCTCCTTCCGCGAGGTATACAGCAAGCTGCTCGGCAAATACCGCAACCGCGAGGCCGTGGTGGTAGACACCCGCTGGAACGGCGGCGGTTGGCTGCACAACGACGTGGCCCTGCTGCTCAACGGCAAGGAATATGTGCGCTACACTCCCCGCGGACGCTACATCGGCTCGGACCCCTTCTCGCAGTGGACCAAGCCCTCGGCTATGCTTGTCAACGAAAGCAACTATTCTGACGCCCACGGCACGCCCTACGTCTACCAGACCCTCAAAATCGGCGACATCGTCGGCGCTCCCGTGCCCGGCACAATGACCGCCGTATGGTGGGAGACACAGGTCGACCCCACCCTCGTCTTCGGCATCCCGCAGGTTACCAGCCTCGACCGCAACGGCGAGCCCCTTGAGAACAAGCAGCTCAACCCCGACATCGAGGTCTACAACAACCCCGCCGACGTCCAGGCCGGACGCGACAGCCAGCTTGAGGAGGCCACCCGCAGCCTCCTGCGCAAGCTCGACAAATAAGGCACAATTATAGTTTGATTGAATACCGTAGAGCCGGTGGGCAGCGATTGCCCTCCGGCTCTTTTTAGGTCTTACACAAAAGGGCAAGCGCTCAGACGGTCAGGGTGAAGGCGATGGGCAGGTCGGGGGCGTTGAGGCGCAGCGTGCCGGCACACAGACGCGAGGCGCGGACGACGGCATCGCCGAAAAGCTGGTCGTGCGTCGGCGCCGACGGTGTCCACGGCGTAGCGGCGGACGGTCCGATGACATAGCGCCCCACCAGGCCGGGGGCAAGCACCTCGGCGGCAAGACGCAGGGCGACGTAGCCCATCGTCCGTCTGAGGTTTATCTCGGCAACGGCGACGGCACGGCTGCCGCGGCATCCCAACATATCCACACCTACCACTCCCTCATAGTCCGTGCCGATCAGCGACGACAGCAGGCGGCCCGTCGCTTCCACGACGTCCTCGCGCACGGCCACGCCGCGGCGGGCAAGCTCGTCACGCAACAGCCCCTCGGAGGCCACCACGCTGCCCGTGTAGGTGTAGTGGCGGTCGTGGTCAAAGACCGACAGACCCAGGTAGCGCGCCTCTCCCCCGCACATCTCGTATAGGAGTCCGAAGTCAACAGCCTCGGCGACGAAGGGCTGCACCATCACCGAGCCCTGGCGGCGGATTGTGCCGGCGATCTTGCGCTCGAGGTCGGCGGCCGGGACGGTGTCACTGTCGGTGACGCCGCGTCCGCTGCTCGACCACGGCAGCTTCACCATCGCCCGGCCGTAGTGTGCGACGGCCTCCATCGCCTCGGCGGACGTAAAAGCCTCTGTGCCGGCGAGGAGGATGTCGGCGCAAGTCTCGCGCAGAGCCTCGGCAAGGCGCAGGGCCGTACGGCGATGGCTGAGGGCACGCATACGCTCGAGCCGCGCGTCGTCGGGCAGAAGGTCGGGTGACATCCCGGCCTCGAGGTAGGTGCGCCGTACGGGCCTGGACCATCCCCAGGGCGACGGCAACAGGCCGTCACAGTCGCCGTCGAAGGGCGCGACATCGCGGCCGAAGGCATCGCGCATGGCCTCGAGCCACGCCACGTTTGTCCCCGCGTCGATAAACCGGTCGCCGGCATCGCCCGTCCACAACGGGAGCACCGACCCGCAACGGCGCAGCGTAACCGCCGCCTTCGATGCCGTGTAGCCGGGGTTGTCGGCGGCAAGGGCACCGTCGTTTTCGGGATAAAAGTAATGAAGCTTAGGCATTGTCGATGGCCTATGAGTAATAAGGCGATGGCCGCGTTGCGTCGGCAAAGTTACAACTTTAACACGGGACAACGTAGGTTTGTCGGCAATTTTCGCTATCTTTGCAATTCGCAAAACATCTCTGAAACCGATATGCCCACTGCCGACATCATACACCTTTTGCCCGACTCCGTCGCCAACCAGATAGCCGCCGGAGAGGTTATCCAGCGCCCCGCCTCGGTGGTTAAGGAGCTGGTGGAGAACTCGGTGGATGCCGGTGCGACGTCAATCGAGATACATATCCGCGACGCCGGCAAGACGCTTATCCACGTCATCGACAACGGCTCAGGCATGTCGGAGACTGACGCGCGCATGGCCTTCGAGCGCCACGCGACGTCCAAAATCAGCAAGGCCGACGACCTGTACACCCTGCACACGATGGGCTTCCGCGGCGAGGCTCTGCCCAGTATCGCCGCCGTCAGCGAGATAGAGATGCGCACTATGCGCCACGGCGAGCAGTTGGGTACACGTCTGGTTATCAGCGCTTCGGCCGTGCAGAGCCAGGAGGCGCTGCCCTGCCGTCCCGGCACATCGCTGATGGTGAAAAACCTGTTCTTCAACCTGCCCGGGCGCCGTCGCTTCCTCAAGAAGGACCCGGTGGAGCTGTCGCATATCGTACACGAGTTCGAGCGCCTCTCGCTGGTAAACTTAGGCCTTAACCTCAAGTTCACCCACAACGGTACGGTCATCCACCAGTTCCAGGCCGCCCCGCTGTCGCAGCGCATAGGCCAGCTCTTCGGCAACACCGTCGAGCGCTCGCTGATACCGGTGCAGACCGAGACGCCGCTGGTAAAAATCACGGGATACGTGGGCGCGCCGTCGTCGGCACGCCAGCGTGCCCATCTGCAATATTTCTTTGTCAACGGCCGCAACATGAAGCACCCCTACTTCCACAAGGCCGTGCTCAACTGCTTCAAAGACCTCATCTCGGACAAGGAGCAGCCTAACTACTTCATCAACTTCGAGACCGACCCGTCGCGCATCGACGTCAACGTGCATCCCCAGAAGCACGAGATAAAGTTTGAGGACGAACAGGTTATCTGGCAGGTGCTCACCGCCGCCGTCCGCGAGGGCCTGGGCCGCTATAACGTCGGCCCCGCCATCGACTTCGAGGGCGGCGACGTGCCCGAAATTCCGCCCATGCCGCAGGACAACGCCGAACCACGTTACAACACACCCGTCGACGAGGACATCTCGGCCTACAACCCGTTCGAGCTGAAGGCGCCTGCCGGCCCGCCCCCCGAAAGCCCGCGGCTGTTCGACCCGCTCAAGGCGACATCGGCAAAGTCGTCGGCGCTCAACGACGGCAACTGGCAGAAGCTGTACGAAAATTTCACCGCCCGGTCTTCCTCCCTGTCGTTCGGCGACAACGCCGGGTCTGACGCCACCGGCGAGAAAGCCGTGAGCAGCAGCATCTTCGCCACCCCCGACGACGGCGACACCCTGCCCTTCACCCCCACGGGCGGCGAGCGCACCGAGCATCCCGTCATCGAGGCCCTGGCTGTCAGCGACGACTTCGAGGGCAACCTCTTCCAGTTAAGTGACAGGTGGATAGTGACGACATCGCGCTCGGGACTGCTGCTAATCGACCAGCACCGCGCCCACGTGCGCATCCTCTTCGACCGCATCCTGCCCACTGTCGCCGACGGCAGCGTGGCCATGCAGAACCTGCTGTTTGCCGAGAGCATAGAGGTCACCGCCGCCAACGAGGCCGTGATGGACGCCGCACAGGACATGCTGCGCGGGCTCGGCTTCGGGCTCGTGCACCTCGATACATGCAAATGGGAAATTACGGGAATGCCCGCCGACCTTGGCGAGGCCGACCCGCGTCACACGCTGCTGGCGATAGTGGCCGACCTGGCCGAAACGGGCGGCGACCCCGAGTCGCAGCGCCGCTGCCGCATCGCCCTGTCGATGGCGCGGATGGCGGCGATACAGCCCAACCGCAAACTGTCAGCCGACGAGATGCGTCAGATTGTCACCGACCTCTTCAAGGTACGCGAACCCAACTACACCCCCGACGGCCAGCCCGTCTGCCGCCAGCTTACCCTCGACCGCATAGCCCAGATGTTTCACCGCTGAGCGCGGTGGCGCCGGGCGACGATGTGGCCGGCGAGGGTGTCGGCCATGGCGCGGTTGGCGGGTGTGGGGTTGTTTACGATGTCGAGCAGAATGTGGTTGTCGAGGTAATAGGCCAGAGGCGACCGGTCAAAGACGCCGCGGCGGCGGAAGGCCTCGACGTAGTCGGTCCAGCGCGCGCGGTGACTTGTCTTGTCATCGACCATCGTCAGCTCGTCGGCCTCGAACTCCATCGCCATGCCGTATTTTTGCGCAATATCGATTGCCTCGTCGAGACGCGACAGGGGTATGTTGCTGGTAAACATATAGTTGGGCTGATGGTAGACGATATCGAAGCCCAGGTCGCGCCAGCGCTGGTGGCCCTCGGCGCGGAAGTAGGGTATCCACACAAATTTCAGACCTTTGCCGTGCACATACTCCGAAATCTCCATGGGGAAATCGCCGGTGTTGACCATGTCCTCGTCAATCCAGTAAATTCCCCACAGGTCGAGGTTGTCATACCCGGCCTTTGCGAAACGCTCTGTGAGCTGGTCAAGGAACCACTTTGCCGCCGTCTTTTTGTCGGCAAGACTGTCGAAGTCGAGGGCGCGGCCGTCAACCTCGCCCCAGTCTTTCTGCCCCGGCATGGGCACAAAGCAGGTCAGCGTCACCTTGTGGCGGAAGCCCGGGTCGCCCAACTCGCGCTTTTTCTCGCCAATCACGCTGTCGAGGGCGCTGAGGCTCTTGCCAGGCTCGAAGAGGCGGTCGAGGTACCACTCCCACTGCTTGCGCGTGGCATTTTTTTTGTCGTAGCCCGGCGAGTAGGTATAGCCTTTGCCGTCCTTGAACTCGAGGAACAGGAAGCCATCGAAGAGCCACTCCTCGCGGCCGTCGGCAAACTTGTGGGTGACGTATGGGGCTATCTGGTCGGGCGTCCAGTCGACGCGCATGGTGCCGCCCTGGTATATCAGCGCCATATCGCGCACGTCGCATCGTAAGGAAATATGTAATGTGGTTCAGGTTTTTTTGTGTAGGGGCGAGGTCCGGGGCGATCAGTATCCCTTGCGGTATTTCTCGGCGTCGCCGGCGGTGTCCTCGTTGAGGATGGAGAGGTACGAGTTGTAGCGCGAGTCGGCGATGCGGTGGTCGGCCACGGCC
>SFLG01000008.1 GCA_004553485.1 Bacteroidales bacterium
GACGAAGAGTTTCCCACGTTCCTCTATGATGCCGCCTATGTAGTACGGAAGTCCGCAGTTGGCGTAGGAGATGTACTTTCCTTTCTCTATCAGAAGAATTTCTGCCTCTTCTGTCAGTCTTCTTATGCGTGCTGCTGCCGTAGCGCCTCCAGCCACGCCGCCAATGATGATGATTCTCATGCGCTGGTTTGTTTGTTAGGGTTATTGATTTTGATTATACCCAGCCGCCTGATGTCCTCCATCAAGAGTGCTGACTGTCCGTTTTCCGTGTTTTTCTCCACTTCCAAAGCGTGTCCAGTATTTGCTGTCTCAGGACAGTGAATATATATGTTGGTGCAAAAATACTGCTTTTCATTGATTTATCCATATATTCCAGCCACTTTTTGCGCCAAAACACGATTATTGTAGGGGCAGTCGCGAAATCAGAGCGGATGATATAAAAACGATGAGTTTGAGCGGAAAAAATAGAGGAAACTCTACCGGTTAACTCAATTGAGATGAATTAAATGACTATCCCTATATTAATACGCTTTGCGGGGGCGTTTGGTTTAGGGTGGGGGGGGCTTTAAGATGGTTAAGGTCTTTAGGGACTTTAGGGCCTTTAAGGACTTTAAGGGCTTTTGAGGCTTTACTTTGGGACTTTGTGGGGTTTTATGGTGGACTGGGTAGGTAAATGCGTTGTACTTTTATTTTATTTTTTGTAACTTTGCGGCGTGAACAGCCCAGTTAATCTTGCCATCGACAAAGAAACGGTGGCGCAGATGTCCGTGGTGGAGTATCCCGGCGGCATCGGCGCCGTCACTGTCGTGGATACGCCCGAGAAGGCGAAGGCCGCTCTTGCCGACCTCAACAAATGCACTCACATCGGCTTTGACACAGAGACAAAGCCCACTTTTCAGCGCGGCGCACCTCAGAACAAGGTGGCCCTGCTGCAGTTGTCGTCGGGCGCCCACTGCTACCTCTTCCGCCTCAACCGCGAAGGGGTGTTCAACGCCGTCAAGCCCTTGCTTGAGAACCCGAAAATCATCAAAGTGGGCCTCAGCGTCCACGACGACTTCAACGCCCTGCGCCGTCGTGGCGAGCTCAACCCCGCGGGCTTCATCGACCTTCAGGACTATGCCCGCACCTTCCTCATCTCGGACCTGTCGCTGCAGAAGGTCTACGCCATCGTGTTCGGCGCCCGCATCAGCAAGAGCCAGCGTCTGACCAACTGGGAGGCCGACCGTCTCACCGAGGCGCAGCAGATTTACGCCTCCATCGACGCCTGGGCATGTCTGAAGCTGTACCGCTATCTGCGCGGCGGCTATTTCAACCCCTACGAAAGTCCCTACGCCCATCCAGTAGAGTCTAACGGCGAAAACGACCCTATGCAGGCCCAGGCCTGACGCAAAGCCCGCCGCACGTCGCCTAAAACCTAACGCCAAAAGCCTAAAAACCTCTCACCCTCATGTCTTCACCCAAACGACGCATACCCCGCTCGACGCTGGTCCCGCTGTTGCTGCTTGTCTACCTGGCTGTTATGTCCTACATCGGCTGGGGCAACTATGCCAAAGGCGAGACCTCGGCGCTGTACTATTTCGGCACCATCGGCGTCACCCTGGTCATCATCCTGCTGCTGCACTTCAACCTCAAACGCCGCGAGGCCCTCAGACAGAAACGCCTCGACGACATGGCCGCCTCGCGCGACGTCACCACGGACAAAGGGACCGGGAGCGACGCACAGGCCTGACGGCGGCAGTGCGACACGCAACGACACCCCAATCCCATACCGATCAACCGTTCCATACCGATCAACCAATCCTATACCGGAAAAATAAAATAACGCAATAACCTTATGAAACTATTCCACAACCTTTTCGCCGCAGCCCTGGCCATCGTCATGGCTGCCCCGACTGTGACCGCGCAGACCGCTCCCAAGAGCGAGATGCGTTCGGCCTGGGTTGCCACGGTGACACGCGACTGGCCCAAGTCGTCGGCATCGGCCTCCAACCCCACGTCGATACAAAATCAGAAGAACGACCTCATCCAGATCCTTGACTCGCTGAAGGCCAACAACATGAACGCCATCTGCCTGCAGGTGCGCTCAGAGTGCGACGCCATCTACCCGTCGTCCTACGAGCCCTGGGCACAGGTGCTCACCGGCGTCCGCGGCACCGACCCCGGCTACGACCCCCTGGCTTTTGCCGTTGAGGAGGCCCACAAGCGCGGCCTCGAGTTCCACGCCTGGATCAACCCCTACCGCTACGAGTCGTCCAAAAACAAATTCGGCAACGTCGACTACCGCAAGGACCACTCCGACTGGCTGCTCACCGGCACCAACAGCGTCATCCTCAACCCCGGTAAAGCCGAGGTGCGCCAGCGCATCTGCGATGTCATCAAGGAAATCGTCACCAAGTATGATGTCGACGGAGTGCTCTTCGACGACTACTTCTACCTGTCAGAGGGTACACCCCTCACCCTTGACGTAGACCTGTACAACGAGTACAAGGCCGGCGGCGGTTCGGGCGCCCAGCAGGACTGGCGCCGCCAGAACGTCAACCAGATGGTGCGCGACGTCAACAACACCATCAAGTCCGTCAAGCCCTGGGTGCGCTTCGGCATCGCCCCCGCCGGCGTTGCCAGCCGCAGCCAGTCGGTGGCCAACAAATACGGTGTAACTCCCTGTCCCGTCGGCTCTGACTGGGCATACTCCAAACTCTACTGCGACCCCCTGGCATGGTTCAACGACAAATCGGTCGACTACATCTCGCCGCAGATTTACTGGGCTATAGGATCGTCGTCCGACTATGAGCAGCTTATCCGCTGGTGGAGCACCGTCGCCGACAAGTTCGGCCGTCACCTCTACGCCTCGCACTCGCTTGAGGAGATAGATACATGGGGCTTCGACGAAATGTCAGACCAGGTCAAGATGAACCGCAAGTACACCCTCAACAAGGCTCCCGGCTCGATATTCTTCTCGTCGAAATACCTGTTCACCAGCCCCGACAAGATGGGTAGCCACCTGCGCAAGACCGTCTACACCACCCCCGCCATCATGCCCGCTATGACCTGGGCCAATGCCACCGATCCCGGTGCCGTCACCGGAGTGGGCCGCAGTGGCGCCGAGCTGACCTGGGACGCCAAGGACAAAATGCGCTACACCGTCTACGCCGTGCCCGCCGGCTCGACCTTCGACGGCAACGTCAGCAACCTGTTGGGTGTCACCTACACAGCATCGTATACCCTTCCCGCCAACCGCCTGGCCGGTTATGACTACTATGTATGTCCCCTCGACCGCTTCGGCAACGAATGGGCTGCCGCCACTATCGCCAAGGCAGCCCAGACCCTCGACGCTCCCGTGCTGACCGCTCCCGCCGACAACGCCGACGTGGAGATGCCCTTCACCTTCAGCTGGAACGCCGTGCCCAACGCCAAAGGATATGTGCTCGTCTTCGCCACTGACGCCGCCATGACCGACATCGTCTTCACCGCCGCCTGCGCCACCAACTCGCTCGAGGCCACCGGCAAAGCCGACAGCCCCCTGCGCGGCCTCCCCGTCGACCAGAAGCTCTACTGGCAGGTTGTCGCCAGCGCTCCCGGTTACAACGACGGCACCAGCGCTTCGCGTGCCATCACTCCCCACAACTTCGAGGTGATATATCCCGGACACAACTCGGGCGACGTCGAGCTCGACCCCGTCATCAGATGGTCGTACCCCCAGCGCGAAGTGCTGTTGGAGGTTGCCACAAGCGAGGACTTCACCGCACGCACGATGGTAATCAGCCGCACCGTATCCGGCGGCAGCTACGAGGTTGGCCGCCACACCCTGGCCGGCAAGACCAAGTACTACGTCCGCGTCTCTTACGGCACCGAGAAAACTCCCGTCGTCGCCTTCACCACCAAGTATATCAAGTGCGGCAACCCCGGCTTCAAGACTCCCTACGATGGCGGCACATGGTACAGCGACCAGCCCCTCGCCATCGAGCCAGTACAGGGTGCCAGCGAGGTTCGCGTCGAGCTGTCGGAGAGCTCCACAAACTGGAACGCACGCTACATCTACTATTCGACCAACTTCGACCGCGAGACATGGGTCAGCACCAAACACAAAACCGCTTCCGAGATAAAAATCAACTCGAAGAATATGGTGCACGGCAATACCTACTACGCCCGTATTTGCGCGTCGTACATCGACGAAAAGAACAGCAAGGTCACCAACGATTACAGCTCGCCCATCAGCTTCGTCTATTCGTCTGACGCCGGCGTTGACGGTGTAGTCAGCGACAGCACCGTTCCCGGCCTCACCGTTGCCGGCAACAGCCTCAAGGTTGTGGCCGACGGCTACGCCCTCGTTCGCCTCTACGACGCCGGCGGCCGCCAGGTGCGCACCCTCATGGACGGCGCCCTCAACGGCAGCGCCACCGTAGAGCTGCCCTCGCTCACCCCTGGCCTCTACATGGCAACCCTCAACGGCACCCACGCCATCAAGGTCATCATCAAGTAAGCCTCAGACAAAACTGAACTGAAGACACAGCTAACGTCCCGCAGCCCCAGACGGTTGCGGGACGTTTTTGTTGCCGCTGGCCGACAACAATCGGCGCCCCCGCAGTGTTATAGCTACAGACGGCTGGCGCACGGCAAGAGCACGACCTGACGCGGCAAGAGTACGGCATGAAAGCGCAAGGCAGCGGCAAGGCAGAGACCGGGCACGGGCACGCCAAAGGCCCGGCAAAAAAACTATTCTGCTGAAATTTATCCCCGGCGCTTTTGATTTATAATTTAATTTTGTACTTTTGCAAAGAATTTAACGAGCACACGGCTCAATGAGCACGCTTGGAGCGCGCCGTCAAAACGTTATTAATTAACAAATACTAAACACTTCTTAGGTAAAGAAGGCCGCATCATGAAACATTTGACAGACACACGGCCTTAGATATTACGGTAACAATTAGATAAAATCCACGTTAACAGTTCTACTTTTTATTTTATTTATTCTCCCCTTTTACCGAATTCGCTTTTATTTCCCCTCTACATCCTCATTATTCTTATCATGGACAGCATAGAAAAGAAACCCAAACGCCCCCGCATCGGACAGGTCCGTGGCGACGGCGAGAACACAACAAACTACGATAACAGCGCCAAAGCAGCAGGTCAGGCCGGCGAAGGCCCCGCCCAGGGCGAAGGCCTAGAGCGCACCTACCGTGCCCAGAGCTACCAGCCCCGTCGCTACCAGCACCCCTACAACCAGAACGGCGGCTACAACCGCCAGGGTGGCTACCAGCAGGGCGGTTACCAGCAGGGCGGCTATCAGAACCGTCCCCAGCGTCCCTATCAGCCCTACAACTACAACGCCGATGCTGCCGAGGGCGGCGAGGCCGAGGGTCAGACCACCGAGGGACAGACCCAGCAGCGCCCCTACCAGCAGCGTCCCTACAACAACCAGGGCGGCTACAACCGTCAGGGCGGTTACAACCGTCAGGGTGGATACAACAATAACCGTCAGGGCGGATATAACAACAACCGTCAGGGTGGCTACAATAACAACCGTCAGGGCGGATACAACAACCAGAACCGCCAGGGTGGATACAACAACCAGGGTGGCTACAACAACCAGAACCGCCAGGGTGGCTACAACCGCCAGGGTGGCTACAACAACCAGAACCGTCAGGGCGGCTACAACAACCAGAACCGTCAGGGTGGCTACAATAACCAGAACCGCCAGGGTGGCTATAACAACCAGAAGCGCCGTCCCAACAACGGTGGCTTCATCGCCAAGGGCAAGAGCTTTACGCCGCGTCCCAAGCAGATTGAGTACGAGATGCCTATCCCCGATCCCAACGAGCAGATCCGCCTCAACAAGTTCATGGCCAACGCCGGCATCTGCAGCCGCCGCGAGGCTGACGAATTTATCCAGCAGGGCCTGGTGAAGGTGAACGGCAACGTCGTTACCGAGCTGGGTACAAAGATTACACACAGCGATGTTGTGGAATATGACGAGAAGGTTGTGGCACTCGAGCGTAAGTGCTATATCCTGCTCAACAAGCCCAAGGACTGCGTCACCACCAGCGACGACCCCAACGGACGCCTCACGGTGATGGATATCGTCAAGGGTGCCTGCAACGAGCGCATCTACCCTGTGGGTCGTCTCGACCGCAACACCACCGGCGTGCTCCTGCTCACCAACGACGGCGACCTGGCCTCGAAGCTGACTCATCCCCAGTATGTCAAGAAAAAGATTTACCATGTGTGGACCGACAAGGACGTTACCGAGGATGATATGCAGCGCATCGCCGACGGCATAGAGCTTGAGGACGGCGAGATACACGCTGACGCCATCGGCTATGCTACCGAGACCGACCGCAACCAGGTGGGCATCGAGATACACTCGGGCCGCAACCGCATTGTGCGCCGCATCTTCGAGAGCCTTGGCTATCATGTTACCAAGCTCGACCGCGTCTACTTTGCCGGCCTCACCAAGAAGAACCTCCCTCGCGGCCGTTGGCGCTACCTGACCCAGGAGGAGGTGAACTTCCTGAAGATGGGCTCGTTTGAGTAAAGGGCCCGCAGTGGGCTCGCAAGCGAGCCGCACAGTGACAAAAGGCCAAACAACAAAAGGGCCAAACGACAAAGGGCCAACACATAAAAAGGCAACGGGCCGGCGTTCCAGTGATGGGCGCCGGCCTGTGCTTTTTGGGGGCCGGGGTAGGGCTTTTGGGACGGTTTTGGGCGGTTTTTAGAGCGTTTTGGGGCAGTGGGGTGTTAAAAATTTGGGAATAAGGAAAAAAATTGCCAATTTTGTGAATTAAACCGGTATTGTGGTTTATGCCGGTTTGTAGTTTAACCCGGTTTTGTAATTTAACCCGGTTTGTGGTTGAATAATGCAGACTACCTCGATTACAACACAAAAATAATATAAATCCTATCTCATGAAAAAACTTTTAATCATGCTTGTTGCCGGTGTGGCTATGCCGGCAGTGGCACAGACCTCGCAGGTGATTGAGTATGAAGGAGGAACAGCCTTGCTGACCAAGCATCTCGAGCGCCAGATTGGTCCCGGTACGCGCTATTACCGCTACCGCCTTACCGAGACGGCCCACCCGCAGAACATCAACATCGTCACGGTGGACATGACAAATCCGTATGTCCGCATCGAGACCACCACCCCCAACGATCGTTCGGCCGGTACCGAGCGCCTCGTCGACGCCGCAAAGCGCCAGGACGCCAAGAACCACCACGCTTTTGCAGGCCAGAACGGCAACTTCTGGATTGTCAGCACGCAGCCCCAGTGGGACGCCTACGGCGCTTCGACCCATGGTGTCTCGATGCGCAACGGTGTGCTCTCAATCGACGCCACGTCCATCCCCCACTGGTGGAAAAACTTCGGCCCCGCCCTTCAGGGCATCGTCTCGGTGAGCAAGGACAACGAGCTGTTTATCGACGTCTGCCGCGCCATCCAGACCTTCACCAGCGAGAAGCTGGGCACGATGGAGTGGATAAGCTGCAACAAGGGTTTCAAGCTGAACCAGGTCGGCCTCTACACCAAACTGTACGGCCCCGACCGCAAGTTCCTGCCCCTGCGCGCCGACACCGAGGACGAGATTGCCAGGAACGACATCCACTATGAAGTCGTCGAGGGCGACGAGTGCGTAGAGGTGCTCCTCGACATCGAAGAGGGCGAGACCTGGATGTCGGGCAAGGAGATCCGCTTCAAGGTGGCCGAAGTCATCAAGTCGAACGGCCGCGGCACTCTCGGCACCCACGACGCCGCGCTGGTAAGCCGCAACCAGGACCTTGCCAAGCTCGCCGTCGGCGACGCCGTCACCATCAACTACTCGTTTGTGTTCAACCGCGGCGGCAAGGAGGTCACACCTCTGCTCGAGAACGCTGTCGGCGGCAACATGATGATCCTCAAGGACGGCCAGGTTACCCCGCAGAACTACTGGGACTCGTACAACACTATGGTCTACTCGCGTTCGGCCTACGGCACATCCAAGGACAACAAGACCCTCTACATGGTTGTCATCGACAAGTCGGGCTGCTCGTGGGGCGTCTCGGACGGCTGCACCACCGAGCAGATGCTGGAGATTGTCAAGCCCCTGGGCGTCTGGAATATGATTAACGTCGACGCCGGCGGCTCGGCCCAGCTGATGGTCACCGACCGCATCATCAACACCACCACCGAGGGCGTCCCCCGCCAGGTTGGCAACGGCTGGCTGGTCTACAACACCTCGGACGACACCGACAAGGAGATTGCCCAGCTTGAGTTTGAGGACGTCACCCTTCGTGCTCCGACAGGCGCCTACTACAAGCCCACCGTCATCGCCTACAACAAGTACGGCACACCCCTCGACTGGGACTATCAGGACTTCACCGTCAGCGGTGACGAAATCGCCGGCACCGGCGATGGCAACCGCCTGCTGGCCGGAGCCAAACCCGGCATGGGCGTCATCACCGCCACTGCCCCCAACGGTGTCTCGGTAAGCAAGGAAATCGAAATCTTGGCCGCCACGCCCGAGCTGCGCGGCACACGCTTCGTCATCGACGAAGCCCATCCCTACACCATCGAGACCCAGTGCGTGGTAGACGGCAACGTCTCCCATTTCGATCAAAGCCTCATAAACTGGACGGTTGACAACACTGAGGTCGCCACCGTCGACGAGACCGGCACCCTCCACGCCGTATCGAACGGCGTTGCCAACGTCACCGGCGTCATGGGCGACATCACCCTCAACGCACAGGTGCTCGTGCAGACCGCCAGCGACTTCGTCATGCCCGTCGATGCCGAAGGCTGGACAGGCTGGAAGGCCTCGGTAACCACCGGCCTCGCCAACGCCAAGCTCGACGCCGACGGCACCGTGGACTTCACCTACAACTCGCCCCGAGGCACTCCCGCCATCACCATGACAAAGAAACTCGAGGCCTACGGCCTGCCCGACAAGTTCTCGGTTGATTTCACCTCTGACCTGCCCGTCACCGGCCTGGAGTTTGCTCTGCGTCCCCAGGGCGACAGCCGCTCGACGGTAAAGAAGGACTTCGAGACCCCGTTGGCCGCCGGCGTGACCCACACCGTCGAGGTGGAGACCAAGGAGATAGGTGACGTCAACGACCGCCTCATCTTCCCCATCAGCGTCGCCAACTTCAAGTTCAAAATTCCCATCAACACCGACTACAAGGGCGAGCACACCATTAAAATCACCGGCTTCAAGGCCCACTACAGCAGCGTCGCCTCGGTCAACGACATCATCGCTGAGACTCCCGCCGCATTGGCCGTCACTCCCACCGCCGTTTACCCCGGCGAGGCCTTCAATGTCACCGCCGACGGCCTCAAGACTGTCAGCGTATACAGCATCTCGGGCCAGGCCGTCATGTCGGCCAAGGCTGACGGCAACGGTGTGACGCTGAGCGCGCCCGCCGCTCCCGGCCTCTACATCGTCCGAGGTGTCACCGACAAGGGAGCCTCGGCCTCGCGCCGCCTCCTCGTCAAGTAATGCACTGAGACATAACGCAGGAACGCCTTAAGTACGTCCCGCGTACCCCTCTTATACGTCCCGCAGCCTCAAAATCGAAGGTTGCGGGGCGTTTATTTGCCGTTGTGCTGATTTTTAGCTAATTTTGCAGTTAGAAATTAAAACACCATACAGATGAAAAGAACGAAAATCTGCGATATCTTCGACCCCGCCCTCATCGGCAGCGAGGTCTGCGTCAAAGGCTGGGTGCGCACCCGCCGCGGCAACAAGCATGTAGGCTTTGTGGCCCTCAACGACGGCTCGACAATAAAGAATATACAGATAGTCTTCGATATGAACAAGTTCACCGAAGACCAGCTTCGTCCCGTCACCACCGGCTCGTCGCTCTGCGTCACCGGCAAGCTCGTCGAGTCGATGGGCAAAGGGCAGACCTGCGAGGTACAGGCCGAGACACTCGAGATTTACGGCACCGCCGACCCCGAGAAGTACCCGTTGCAGAAGAAGGGCCACACCCTTGAGTTCCTGCGCGAGATAGCCCATCTGCGTCCCCGCACCAACACCTTCGGCGCCGTCCTGCGCGTGCGCTCGACACTGGCATACGCCATCCACAAGTTCTTCAACGAGAAGGGCTTCTTCTACCTCAACACCCCGCTCATCACCGCCAGCGACTGCGAGGGCGCCGGCGCCATGTTCCAGGTTACCACCCTCCCGCTCAACAACCTGCCCAAGACCGACGAAGGCGCCGTCGACTACAGCCAGGACTTTTTTGGCAAGATGACCGCCCTCACCGTTTCGGGACAGCTCGAGGGCGAGCTCGGTGCCACGGCTCTCGGTGCCATCTACACCTTCGGCCCCACCTTCCGTGCCGAAAACTCCAACACTCCCCGCCACCTGGCCGAGTTCTGGATGATTGAGCCGGAGATGGCCTTCTACGACATCAACGACAACATGGACCTTGCCGAGGAGTTCATCAAATACTGCATCCGCTATGCCCTCGACCACTGCCGTGACGACATCGAGTTCCTGCAGCAGATGTACGACAAGGAGCTGATTGCCCGTCTCGAAGGCGTCATCAACGAGGACTTTGTACGCCTCAGCTACTCGGAGGGTATCAAAATCCTCGAAGCAAGCGGCAAAAAGTTCCAGTTCCCCGTTTACTGGGGCGTCGACCTGGCCAGCGAGCACGAGCGCTACCTGGTGGAGGAGCACTTCAAACGTCCTGTCATCCTCACCGACTATCCCAGCGAGATAAAGGCCTTCTATATGAAGCAGAACGACGACGGGAAGACCGTTCGCGCAATGGACGTCCTCTTCCCGCAGATCGGCGAGATTATCGGCGGCTCGGAGCGTGAGGCCGATTACGACAAGCTTAAGAAGCGCATCGAAGAGCTGCACATCCCGATGAAGGATATGTGGTGGTACCTCGACACCCGCCGTTTCGGCACCGTTCCCCACTCGGGCTTCGGCCTTGGTTTTGAGCGCCTTGTGCTCTTCGTCACCGGTATGTCGAACATCCGCGACGTCATCGCCTTCCCGCGCTTCCCCGGCAACGCCGAGTTCTAAGGCGAGGCAATTAGCCAATTAGACCAATTAGTCTAATTAGCCTAATAAGATTGATTAGTACCCAATAACACAGGGGGTTATGCAACAGCATAACCCCCTGTGTTATTGGGTGGCCGGTCAGTTGCCCGGTGAGAAGGTCAGGGTGGACAGGTCGGTAAGGCGGCGGGCCATGGCGCGGACGGCGTCGGGGGTGACGCGGTCGAGGAGGCTGACCGTCTCGCGGCGCGTCAGGGCGTGGCCGTGCAGCTGGATGGCGCGGGCGATGGCGATGGCGGCATTCTCCTTGTTGTCGCCGGCGATTACCATCTGGCCCAGGTACTGGCGCCGTGCGGCGGCTATCTCTTTGTCCGTCATGGCTTTGTCGGCGAATTCGCCGATTGTCTCGCGCACGAGGCGACGGCAGACGGCGGCGTCCTTGGGGTCGCAGCCCATGTAGACGGTGAACAGCGTGGCGCCGGCGGGGAAGGCCACCGATGACTCGATGGTATAGACCAGGCCGCGTTTCTCGCGCAGCTCGACGTTGAGGCGGGCGTTCATGCCCGGGCCGCCGAGGATGTTGTTGAGCAGCTGCAGGGCAAAGCGGTCGTCAAGCGACATCTCGGGCATGGCGCAGCCCATTATTATATGTGTTTGGTGGGTGTCGCGCCGTCGTGTGCGCGTCATCGGTCTCTCGTCGAGTGGCGACGGGGCGATGGCGGCGCGTTCTCCCGCCCTCATTATGCCGAAGTATTTAGCGGCCATGCGCATGAAGGTGGCGGCGGGAGTGGAGCCCGAGTAGAAAAGCACACAGTTGGCGGCGGTGTAGAAGCGGTTGAGCCACGAAAGGCACTGCTGCGGACCCAGGCCCTCTAAGCTTTTGTGTGTGCCTAAGATATTGTGGCCGAGGGGCGTGCCGCGGAAGACGATGTCCTCGAAGTCGTCGAAAATCTGGTCGGCGGGGCTGTCGAGGTACGAGTCTATCTCCGACTCCACCACCTCGCGCTCCTTGTCCAGCTCGTCGGCGGGGAAGGTGGAGGTCGTGGAGAGGTCGGCCACCAGCGACATTGCGCGGCGCAGGTTGCCCGAGGGGAAGACGGTGTATATTACGGTCTGGTCCTTGCCGGTGAAGGCGTTGAGCTCGCCTCCAACCTGCTCCATGCAGTTGCGGATATCGTCGGCAGTGCGGTTTTGGGTGCCTTTGAAGATGCAGTGCTCGACAAAGTGGGCCAGCCCGGCCTCGCCGGCGCGGAGGTCTTCGTCGCGGCTGCCGGCGCGTACCGCCAGGCCGCAGTATCCCACCGGTCCCGGACGGCGGATGTGCACGCACACCAGGCCGTTGGCAAGGGTTTCGGTGGTGATGTTGTCGTTTTTGTTGTCGGTCATCGACGTAGATTTTTTGTCATTCGGGGTCGTGCCAGTCGCCGCAGTCCTTGATAAGTTGGACGAGGGCGGGGATGGCGTCAGAGGCGGGGATGTTGCGCTGTATGCACTCCTTGCGGCGGTAGAGCGAGACGTGGCCCGCCGCTGCGCCCACGTATCCGTAGTCGGCGTCGGCCATCTCGCCCGGGCCGTTCACTATGCAGCCCATGACGCCGATTTTAAGCCCTTTGAGGTGCGATGTGGCGGCCTTGACGTCGGCGAGGACCGACTCGAGGTCGAAGAGCGTGCGTCCGCAACCAGGGCAGGCGATGTACTCGGTGCGCGTGATGCGTCGGCGCGTGGCCTGCAGGATGCTGAGGCTGAGGCCGGTGAGGGCTTCGGGCGTCATTGACGGGGCCTCGATCCATATTCCGTCGCCCCATCCGTCGAGCAGCAGCGTGCCCAGGTCGGCCGAGGCGGCTATCGTCACCTGTTCGGGCGACATCGACACGGGGTAGACGAGGTGCAAAATCGTGCGCGTGTCGGCGGGGAGGGCGGCCAGACGCCGCTTCAGGTCGGCGATGCCGGCGGAGGCTTCCATGACGGTGTATCCGTCGAGCCGGTCGGCGTCGATGTCGTAGCCGACGACAACGGGGACGTTTTCGGACGGCTTGCGCGTAAGGCGCGGCACCGTCTCCTCCATGGCGTCGATGTGCGCCACCAGCTCGCGGGCGACGGGAATTTCGTTGGCCGGATTTTCGCTGAGGCTGACGCGGATGGTGTCGCCGATGCCCTCGGCCAGCAGCGCGCCGATGCCCGCGGCACTTTTCACGCGTCCGTCCTCGCCGTTTCCGGCCTCGGTGACGCCGAGGTGGAGCGGGAAGGTCATGCCCTCGGCGGCGAGGGTGTCGGCAAGCAGTCGCACAGTCTCCACCATCACCGTCACGTTAGAGGCTTTGATCGAAATCACCACCTGGTCGAAGTCGTGGCGGCGGCATACGCGTAGAAACTCCATGGCGCTCTCCACCATGCCGGCGGGGGTGTCGCCGTAGCGGCTCATTATGCGGTCGGACAGCGAGCCGTGGTTGACGCCGATGCGGATGGCGGTGCCGTGCTCGCGGCAGAGGTCGAGGAAGGGCACCACCTTGTCCTCGAGCCGCTGCAGCTCGGCGGCATACTCCTCGTCGGTGTACTCGAGGTGCTTGAACACGCGACCCGGGTCGACGAAGTTGCCGGGGTTGATGCGCACCTTCTCGACGTGGAGGGCGGCCTCGAAGGCTGCCGCGGGGTTGAAGTGTATGTCGGCCACCAGGGGCACGTCGCAGCCCTGCTCGTGCAGGCGGCGGCGTATCGCCTCAAGGTTGCGGGCGTGGTTGACGCCCTGGGCGGTGAGGCGCACGAGGTCGGCGCCGGCGGCGGCGATTTCGAGGCACTGTTTCACCGACGCTTCGGTGTCGAGGGTAGGGGTGTTGGTCATCGACTGCACGCGCACGGGATTGTCGCCGCCGATGACGGTGTTGCCCACGCGCACGGCGTGGGTGCTGCGGCGCTTTACGCCGCCGGTGTGATTGGCTTTTTCCATTTTACATAGAGGCCGCGGGGGTTATTCCGGCGGCAAGCATCATCATAAAGTAAGTAATAAGGGCGCTGACTGTGGTGCCGGCGAAGACCTGCGTGAGCGTGTGCTTGCGCAGCACGATGCGGGCGCTGCCCACCATGCCGGCGACGAGTATGGCGGCGGTGATGAGGCCCAGCATGCTGTGCTCGGCCACGCCCAGTCTCTGCATCGCCACGAACATGCCGATGAGGTTGCCCGCGCCGGCGCCGTGCATGCTGATTTTCCACTTCACCAGCACGGTGATGAGGCCGAGCACTATCACCGACACTATGCCTGAGACAAAGTACAGCACCAGCCAGGCCGGGGCGTGGATGGCCCTGATATACACTGCGGCAAGGATGTAGCAGACGAATATCAGCAGCATGGGCAGTGTGCGCTGACGGCGGTTGGAGATGTCGATGTCGCTGATGCGTCCCGCCGCCTTCATTATCAGCAGCACTACCAGCGGCACTATCGACACCAGCGAGGCCACAACAAGAGTGGTGACAGCGCGTGTCGACGCGGCCACCATGTGCAGCTGCGTCACCGACAGGGCCGTGATGTAGGCGTAGACCGGGACAAACAGCGGCGAAAAAATTATGGAGAGCACGTTAGAGGCTGTTATTATCCAGCGTGACTGCCTTGTGGGGCTGACTTGAAAATTGGGTTGGGACATTGTTCGTATAAAATTTCGTGGAGAGAACAAAGTTTAGTGGGAGGAGAGGGAAGATCTTATTAGAGAGAACAAAAGTATGGTGTCTTTGGTTTTGGCGTCTGTCTATGGTTTTGGGGTCCGTCTATGGTTTTGGGGCCCGTCGCTCGATGCGTCCGCGCGAGTTGGGAAATCCCATCTGCTCGCGGTATTTTGCCACGGTGCGGCGGGCGATGTCGAGGCCCTGATCGGCCAGCTGCGCTGTTAAGGCGTCGTCGCTGAGGGGAGCGCGTTTGTCCTCGCCCTCGATGAGGCGCCTTATGGCATCCTGTATGCTGTGGGCCGAGACATTGGCCTGGTCGGTGGGGGCCTCGTTGAAGAACATCTTCAGGGGGTACACGCCACCGGGCATCGACACGTATTTGCCTGACGTGGCGCGCGATACCACCGAGATGTCGCGACCGATACGCTCGGCCACCTCGCGCAGTATCATGGGCCGTATCGTGGCGGGGTCCTCGGTGCGGAAAAACTCGCTCTGCATGTCCACGATGGTGCGCATGACGGCCAGCAGGGTGTCGTTGCGGCGCTTCAGCAGCTCGATGAAGTCGCGAGCCTCGCGGCCTCTCGAGCGCATAAAGGCGTCGGCCTGGTCGAGGGCGGGTGTCGAACGCCGGTCGCCCTCGCCGGTCGTAACCCATTGGGCGACTGTCAGCTCGGGCACCCTCTGCGACAGCGAAACCAGGAAACGTCGTCCCGTCGGGTCGTCATAGTCGGGCTCGACCACCAGGTCGGGGGTGATGTGCTGGGCGCGGTCGGCCGAGGAGGACACCGACGAGCCGGGGTAGGGGTCGAGGCCGCGTATGATGGCAAGGGCGCGGTCGAGGTCGTCGGCCGATGCCTTGACGCGCTGGGCCAGTTTGTCGTAGCGGCGCGAGGCCAGCAGGTCGAAGTAGCGGTCGACCACGAGGCGCGCCAGGGCCACGTCGGCGTTGTCGTCGTCCATGCGGCGCAGCTGCAGCAGCAGGCAGTCGCGCAGGTCGATGGCGCACACTCCCGCCGGGTCGAACGAGCGCACCAGCTCGAAGGCCGGGACGACGTCGGCGCGGCTGACCTCGGTGCCCGTCTCCACCGAGATGTCGTCGGCGATGTCGATGAGGGTGCGGGTGAGGCGTCCGTTGCTGTCGAGGTTGCCGATGATGAACTCGGCGTAGGCGCGTGTGGCGTCGTCGGGGACGTCGGCCTCGCGCAACTGACGGGTGAGCATGTCGGCCAGAGTCTCCTCGTCGGCGGCCGAGCTCTCGAGGATGCTGCTCACCGAGGCGGCGTCGCCTGTGCTGTGGCTGCGTGCCGATGCGGGCAGGGGCGGCATGTCGTCCTCGTCGCGGTAGTCGGCGCGCTGCAGGTCTTCGGCGGTCTCGTTGAACGAGTCGTCGGCACGGCTGTTCTCGGCGGGCTCGGCAACCTCCAGGGCCGGATTTTCGTCCAGGCGGCGCTGCACCTCGTCCTCGATGGCCGCGGCGTTCATCTCCAGCAGGCGCACAAACTGCACCTGCATGGGCGTCAGCGTCTGTTGCTGACGCAGTTCGCTGTTGAGCTGTAGACGGTCGTTCATATCAGTGCAAAATTACAATTTTTTTCTTAATTTTGCGCTTATCCGAGCGCCAATAACGCGCACCGCACATTATTATATTATATGGAAGCGACAACAAACGACATACGCTATATGAGCCGTGCCCTGGAGCTGGCCTCGCGGGGCCTTGGCGACACCAACCCCAACCCGATGGTGGGAGCGGTGATTGTCGGCCCTGACGGCCGCATCATCGGCGAGGGCTGGCACCGCCGTTGCGGACAGGGGCATGCCGAGGTTAACGCCGTGGCCTCTGTGGCCGAAAAAGACAAGGCGCTGCTGGGCAGCTCGACGATGTACGTCACCCTCGAGCCGTGCAGCCACTGGGGCCGCACTCCGCCCTGTGCCAAGCTGATAATAGACAAGGGCATCCCCCGCGTAGTGGTGGGAGCCAGCGACCCGTTCGACAAGGTTGCCGGGCGCGGCATCGCCATGCTGCGCGAGGCCGGAGTGGAGGTAGCTACGGGTCTGCTCGCCGACGAGTCGCGCCGCCTCAACGCCCTGTTTATGACCGCCAATGGCCCGCAGCGACGACCCTTTGTGACGCTGAAATTTGCCCGTTCGGCCGACGGTTTTATCGACTGGCGGCGCGATGCCGAGCACCCCGGCGCGTGCCGGTTTTCTAACGCGCAGACGACACTGAGCGCACACCGGCTGCGTGCCTCGCATCAGGCCATCCTCTGCGGCAGCGGCACCGTCCTCGCCGACAGCCCGCGCCTGGACAACCGGCTGTGGGACGGCCCGCGCCCCGTGCCCGTCATCCTCGACCGGCGCGGCCGCACGCAGGGTGCCCGGCTGCCCGAAGGGGCGATTGTGCTCGACGGCGACACGTCCCCGGCGGCGGTGCTTGCCGACCTCTACGGGCGTGGCATACAATCGGTTCTGGTCGAAGGTGGCGCTCAGGTGCTCGGCTCGTTCATCGACGCCGGCCTGTGGGACGCCTTGCGCGTAGAGACGGCCCCGGTTGTACTCGGCGATGCCGGTGAAGTACGCGCCCCGGAGCTTCCCGACGGGATAAAGCCCATCGCCGACGATGGCCGCATAGCATGGTACTCTAACAATCAGCTGTTTACAGCAAGTCACCCCTTCTGCCGCTGACTGTCGGCCCGGCCCGGCGACGTCACGGCCAAGGTCTGCAGTCGCGTTAAAAACTTATAAAAACAGCCGTTTATAGCAGTTTATAGCCCCAATGCTTGGCTAATTTGCCGCAAAAAGTCTAATTTTGCAACTTAAATAAGAGTGTCCATACACTTCATTAAGAGTGCCTACACACTTCATCACATAGTCTATGAAGCTTAAAAAAGTCGCAATATATCTTGCAGTAGCCTCGCTGACAGCAGGCTTTGCGTCATGTAACGATAAGTCGGTCGAGAATGAGACCATTCTTGCCGGTTCGGCCATGGTGTCCGAGTTCAGTCTCAGGGAGAGCAAGGCTCTGCCCGGCATCGACTCGGTGTTCTTCACCATCGACCAGAAAGGCATGCGCATCTACAATGCCGACTCGCTGCCGCTGGGCACGCGCGTCAACGCGCTGGTTCCCTCGGTGACGACCCGCGGCGCCTCGTCCGTCGAATTCATCGTCAGCCGTCCGGGCCGTCCCGACACCATCTACAACTATCTGGAGGAGAACATGGACAGCATCGACTTCTCGTCTGAGAACGAGATCAAGCTGCGCATCGTCTCCATCGAGGGACAGGCTACGTCGCTCTACAAAGTGTCGCTCAACGTGCATAAGGTGAAGGGCGACACGCTGGTATGGCGCCGCCTCGACCGCAGCACGCTGCCCAGCCGTTTCCAGATGATTAACGAGCAGCACTCGGCCGCCACCGCCGACCAGTACTACTGCCTCACGCGCTATCAGAGCGACTACTGCATGGCCCGCGCCACCAACCCTGGCGGCACATGGGTCTATGCCACACCGCAGTTCGGCTTCGACCCCGACCTTGACAGCTTCAACGCCACCGCCGACAAGCTCTATATCCTTGACCGTCAGGGCAAGCTGTACGAGTCGGCCGACAACGGCGTGACATGGACGGCAACGGGCCGCACATGGTCGTACATCTACGGCGGCTACGGCAAGCGCCTTATCGGTTCTAGCAATGCCACGGGCAGATGGCGCTACGTCGAATATCCCGCCGCAACGGAGTCGGACATCCCGGCCGGCTTCCCCGTGCGTAACACCTCGCAGTCGGTTTGCCGCTCGTTCGAGATGAGCTCGTCGCAGCAGATGATAGTCGTAGGCGGACGTTTTGCCGACGGAAGTCTGTCGGCAGACTCGTGGGGCTTTGACGGCAAGACGTGGGCCAAGATAGGCCGCACGCCGGTTGCTCCGCGCGCCCTGGAGAACATGGTGCTGGTGCCTTACTTCACCGTGCGCACCGACTCGGCCTCGTGGGTCACCACCAGCCGCTCGGTGCTGATGGCGATGATGGGCAACACCGCCGACAACAAGCTCAACGACACAATATATGTTTCGTACGATTTCGGTATGAACTGGACAAAGGCCGACAAGCTGATGCAGCACGGCAACGCACTGCCCGCGCGCACGATGGCCCAGGGCTTTGTCTACAACGAGCGCATCTATGCCGACCAGTCGCAGAACAAGACCGCCGTAACGCCGTTGGGCCGCGGCTGGAAGACAATAGGCCGGCCCTCGTGGACACAGGTAAGGCTTGCCGACGAGAACCTGTACGGCCCGGTCTTCACGGGCGAGATGGTATACGCCACAAAGCCCATCGACGAGTGGGACTGCCCGTACATCTACCTCTTCGGCGGCAAGGACAGCAGTGGACAGACGTATAACACGCTCTTCCGCGGCGTCATCGAGTGGTTCCGCTTCCGGCCCCTGCAATAAGGCGGGCAAACCGACAGGCTGTTACCTTTGTTTACTGATAAACGGTACAAACCCAACTGACAGACAAGTTGAAACTCAACAACGACATATTCAGCGGCAAATTCGGCGCAGGCCTGCGCCTCCTGGTGCTTTTGGCAGTAATGCTGACGGCGGGAGGTGTGCGTGCGCAGGATGCGACGTACAAGTTTGACCTCGGTGCCGGAATAGGCATGAGCGGCTATGCCGGCGACGCCTCGCCGCATCTGTTCACCCATCCCGGCGTGCAGGGCGAGCTCGCCTTCCGCTACCTGCCCAACACGCGCTGGGCGGTGCGCGGCGTCTTTGCCATAGCCGGCATCAGCGGCGACACCAAGAATATGGCCGGCGTGCTGCCCGGCGGTGCCCAGTACCACTTCAACTCGACGGTGTTCGACCTGGGCGGCCGCTTCGAGTTCAACTTCTTCCCCTACGGCATAGGCCAGACCTACAAGGGTCTGCGCAGATGGACGCCTTATCTCGCCCTCGGCGTGGGTGTCACCATGGCAACCTGCAAGGGCAGCTCGGCCTTCGGCCCCAATATCCCCATGGCCGCCGGCGTCAAGTTCAAGATAAAGGAACGTGTCAACGTGGGCGTGGAGTTCTCGGTGACAAAAGTTTTCAACGACCATATCGACGGCCCGGACCTCTCGGACCTCACAACCATAAAATCGTCATTTCTCAAAAACAACGACTGGTACTCGCGTCTCACCCTCAGCCTCACCTACGAGTTTGGCAAGCGCTGCGAGACGTGCCACTATGTCGACTGAGCGGACTCGCCGCCCGCAAGAAAAATATAACGAAGTATGACACAGAAAGCCGATAACAAAACCGCACACGAGCGTATGTCTGTCCCGCGCCACGTGGCGATAATCATGGACGGCAACGGACGCTGGGCCGAAAAGCAGGGCCTTGAGCGCTCGGCCGGCCACGTTCGCGGTGTCGACTCGGTGCGCAACATCGTGCGCGCCGCCTCGGATATGGGTATCGGTTATCTCACCCTCTACACCTTCTCCACCGAGAACTGGAACCGTCCGCAGTACGAGGTGGACATGCTGATGCACCTGATAGCCAAGGCTATCGAGAACGAGACGCCCGAGATGTTGCGTAACAACGTGCGTGTCACCGTCATCGGCGACATGGAGTCGCTGCCCGACGAGACTCGCGCCTGCCTGCAGCGGTGTATCGACGCAACGGCGCACGACACGGGCCTGAACATGGTGCTGGCCATCAGCTACTCGGCACGTTGGGAGATTACGCGCGCCGCGCGTATCCTTGCCGACGAGGCCGCTCGCGGGCTCATCAGTCCCGCCGACATCAACGACGAGGCCATCAGCAGCCGCCTCAGCACGGCCGGCATGCCCGACCCCGACCTGCTGATCCGCACCGGCGGCGAGATGCGCCTGTCAAACTTCCTGCTGTGGCAGATGGCATACGGCGAGCTGTATGTCACCGATACATACTGGCCCGACTTTGGCAAAGCAGAGCTGGAGAAGGCCATAACCGAGTATAACGGCCGCCAGCGGCGCTTCGGCAAAACGGGCGCCCAGGTCGAGAACGAACAACATTGTGCAACCCCCGAGGTATAAAAATAATACACCATACACAGGGCCGCAGGCCCCCGACTCCTTAAAAAAGCTAATCATCACATCAGATATGCAAAGCCGACTTCTGAAATTTCTGTTGCTGTTCGTCATGGCGACGATAACCGGCAGGGCGCAGGCCCAGACTCCCGAAACCGCCGCACCAGCCGACACCATATACAATCCGCCGGTGATATTCTCGGCAATGCCGCGCACCTACGAGATTGCCGACATCGCGGTGACCGGAGCGCCCAACTACGACGACTTCCTGATTTTAGGATACCTGGGCCTCAAAGTCGGCGACCGTGTCGAAATTCCCGGACAGGACATCACCAACGCCGTGAAGCGTGTGATGCGCCAGCAGCTTTTCTCGCAGGCCCGCATAAAGGTGGTGAAGACTGTCGGCGACAAGGCATGGCTCGAGCTTGAGCTGCGTCCCCAGCCGCGCATCAGCCAGGTCAACTACAACGGCATGAAGAAAGGCGAGAAGGACGACCTGCAGCAGCGCCTCCAGCTGATGAAGGGCAACCAGATCACCCCCAATATCGTCAACCGCATCAAGCAGATAGCAAAGAAATACTTCGAGGAGAAAGGCTTCGGCAACGCCGATGTCAACGTCGTCCTCCGCGAGGACCTCTCCAGCCCCAACGAGATGTTTGTCGATATCAACGTCGACAAGCACAACAAGGTCAAGGTGCACAAAATCTACATCGACGGCAACCAGGTGCTCACGGACAGCAAGATCCAGCGCACCATGAAGAAGACCAACGAGAAGAACAAACTGCTTAACCTGTTCAAACAGAAGAAGTTCGTCCAGCAGGACTTTGAGGACGACCTCGACCGCATCATACAGAAGTACAACGAGCTGGGCTACCGCGACGCACGCATCGTAAGCGACAGTGTGGCCCGCTACGACGACAAGACCGTCGACGTCTACATCACCGTCGACGAGGGCAAGAAATACTACATCCGCGACATCACCTGGGTGGGCAACACCGTCTATCCCAACGAGGTGCTCGAGGGCTACCTGGACATGCGCCCCGGCGACGTATACAACCAGAAGCGCATGAACAAACGCCTCAGCGAGGACGAGGACGCCGTTTCGTCGCTGTATATGGACAACGGCTACCTCTTCTACAACCTCGTGCCCATCGAACGCGACGTACAGGGCGACTCGGTATCGCTGGAGATGCGTATCATGGAGGGCCCCCAGGCCCGTATCAACAACGTCACCATCAACGGTAACGACCGCCTGTACGAGAAGGTGGTGCGCCGCGAGTTGCGCGTTAAGCCGGGCGAGCTGTTCAGCAAGAGCGACCTGATGCGCTCGCTGCGCGAAATCGCCCAGACCGGCCACTTCAACCCCGAGTCGATGAACCCGGACGTGCGTCCCAACGAGGACAACGGCACGGTCGACGTCATCCTCAACCTCGAGTCGAAAGCCAACGACCAGGTAGAGCTGTCGCTGGGATGGGGCCCCACGGGCATCATCGGCAAGGTTTCGCTCAAGTTCACCAACTTCTCTATCAAGAACCTCTTCCATCCCCACTCGTACCGCGGCATCATCCCGCAGGGCGAGGGTCAGACCTTCACCGTGTCGGCGCAGACCAACGCCCGCTACTACCAGGCCTATTCGATATCGTTCCTCGACCCGTGGTTCGGTGGCAAGCGCCCCAACTCGCTGCAGGTATCGGCATACTACAGCCGCCAGACGGGTATCAACTCGTCGTATTATAACCAGAATCTCCTCAACGCGTACAATGCCTACAACCCCTACTATCCGGGCTTGGGTATGAACTATGGCTACAACGACGGCTACTCGTACGAAAACGCCTACGACCCCAACCGCGTGCTTCAGCTCGTCGGTGTCAACGTCGGCTTCGGCAAACGTCTCAAATGGCCCGACGACTACTTCACCTTCCAGGCCGAGCTGGGTTACAACTGGTATTACCTCAAAAACTGGCAGTACCTCTATTATATGCAGAACGGTGTGTCCAACGCCCTCGTGCTCGGCCTCACCCTCTCGCGCTCGTCAATCGACAACCCCCTGTACACCCGCAGCGGCTCGTCGTTCAGCCTGAGCCTGCAGATGACACCTCCCGCCTCGTGGCTGTCCGGCCGCAAGGACTGGAAGAAGCTCAGCGAGGAGAACACCACCGAGAGCAAGAAACAGCTGTATCGCTGGATCGAATACTGGAAACTCAAGTTCAAGAGCCGCACCTACACGCCGCTGTCGAGCAGTCAGAAGTGGACGCCCGTGCTGATGACCCGCGCCGACATCGGTCTGTTGGGCTCGTGGAACAAATACCTCAAGACTCCCTTCGAGACATTCTATGTCGGCGGTGACGGCATGTCGGGCTCGTACACATACGCCCAGGAGACCATCGCTCTGCGCGGATACGACAACGGCGCCCTCACCCCCATCGGCGAAGGCTATGCCTACACCCGTTTCGGCGTCGAGCTCCACTTCCCGCTGATGCTACAGGCCACCACCACCATCTACGCCCTGGCCTTCCTCGAAGGTGGTAACTGCTGGGGTTCGGTCAAGGACTTCAACCCGTTCAGTCTCAAACGCAGCGCCGGCGTCGGCGCACGCATCTTCCTGCCCATGGTGGGTATGATGGGTATCGACTGGGCATACGGCTTTGACCGCGATGTCGAAGGCCGCCGCGGCGGCTCGCACTTCCACTTCATCCTCGGCCAGGAGTTCTGATTGGACCGCACGGCCTGACCTTTCGCCGACAGCGCGGATAAACCTTTCGGCCCCGCGATTGTCTTAATAGTATTCAGAGTTATAAAACACAAACTGGTACCACGTATGAAAAAGATAGCAATAACACTGGCACTGATGGTGGTAGCCGCCATTGCCGGACACGCGCAGAAGTTCGCCCTCATCGACATGGAATATATCCTCAAGAATGTTCCGGCCTACGAGATGGCCAACGAGCAGCTCAACCAGCTCAGCCAGCGCTGGCAGAAGGAGATAGAAGTGAAAGGCAAGGAAGCCGAGCAGATGTACAACTCGTACCTTGCCGACAAGGTCTTCCTCACCGAGGAGCAGGCCAAGAAGCGCGAGCAGGAGGTTGTCGACAAGGAAGCCGAGGCCACACAGCTGCGCTACACCTACTTTGGCCCCGAAGGCGAGCTGTATAAAAAGCGTCAGACCCTTCTCAAACCCATCCAGGACGATATCTACAACGCCATCAAGAAACTGGCCCAGAAACGCGGCCTGCAGGCAATTTTCGACCGCTCGTCATCGGGCTCGATAGTCTTTGCCTCGCCCGCCATCGACGTCTCCAACGACGTGCTGGCCGAGATGGGCTACGCAAAGTGAGGCACCCGGTCGTCGCGCCGAGCAGCGTCTGACAGGCGCCGTGCCGTTTGGCAGCCGATGTGCCGTTTTATAGATGCTTTGCGCTTTGACAAGGCCCTAACCCTCAGACAGGCCCTAACCGGCTGATGGGCCCTAACCGGCTGATGGGCCCTAATCGGCTGATAGAACTAACCGTTTGATAATTAACAAAAAACAAAATATTTAATTTTAAATTCAACCAATCGCAATGTTCAAAAAATTTGTTCTTGCCCTGGCAGTGGCTCTCGCAATCCCCGCAGTAGCAGCCGCACAGAAACTGGGCACAGTAGACACACAGTCAGTTTTCCAGGATATGCCCGAAACAGCTGCCGCACAGACCCAGCTCAACGAGGCTTCCAAGAAATACGAGGACGAGTTCAAGAAACTCCAGGACGAGGTGGACAAGAAGTATCAGGAATTCCAGGCTCTCGCCGCCGACACCCCCGACGCCATCAAGGAGCGCCGCATGCAGGAGGTTCAGGAGTTTGCCCAGAAGGCCGAGCGTTTCCGCCAGACAGCTGCCGAAGACCTGCAGCGCCAGCAGAACCAGCTCATGGCCCCCATCCAGCAGAAACTCACCGACGCCATCAAGGCCGTAGGTCAGGAAGGTGGTTACACAATGATCTTCCCCGTTGAGATCCCCCTCTATGTAGGCACCACCGCCACCGACGTCACCTCCGCCGTCCGCGCCAAGCTCGGCCTTCCCGCCGCCAAGCCCGCCGCCAAGTAACAGCGTCCCACAGACGCACAGCCGCAGGCTGACCCCCATCCAAGCTGCACCCCAAAAGCCCCGCTTTTGAGGTGCAGCTTGCCTTTTGCCGGTCCTGTCTTTGGCAGGCACCGGGCAGGCCCTGTAAGCGGCCAGCCGGGAGGTAGGGGGCGGGCGTTAAGGACGTTAGGGACTTTAAGGTCTTTAAGGTCTTTAAGGATTTTAGGGACTTTAAGGTCATTAGGGTATTTAAGGATTTTAGGGTCTTTAAGGTCATTAGGGTATTTAAGGATTTTAGGGTCTTTAAGGTCATTAGGGACTTTAAGGTCTTTAAGGACGTTAGGGTCTTTAAGGTCTTTAAGGTCTTTAAGGATTTTAGGGACTTTAAGGTCATTAGGGACTTAGAGCCTTTGGTAGTACTGATGCGGGCGGGTGCACAAAAAAACGAGGCCGTCGGTGGACGGCCTCGTGGGAGAGGTGATAGAGGGTGTATGGCCGGTTATAGCCTGTCAAGGGACGGTCAGGGCCGGATGTACTTCACGGTTTTGACGGTGCCGTCGGTGGCGGTGATGCGCAGGAGGTAGATGTCCTTGTCGAGGGTGCGCAGGGTCTTGTAGGCCTCGGCGGCGCCGGTGGCGGGAACGACGGTGCGGCCCTGCAGGTCGTAGACAGTGATCTCGGAGGCGTTGTCAACACCGGGGAGGGTGATGCTTGAGCTGTTGTCGGCTTTGCCGCCGATGATGAGCTGTGTGACGGGAGCGCCGGCGCTGGTGAGGTTGACGTAGACGTTGTGCTCACCTTCCTCGACGGGGCTGTACTTGAACTTGAGCTCGCCGCCTTCGGCAGGAAGCTGCTCGCTGTACCCTGTGAACAGGTCTTTGTACTGACCTTCGAGGGCCACGGCGATGGGCTCGGTGAGGTTAAGGCCGGTAACGGTGATGGTCTCCAGATCCTTGGTCTTGCCTACCTCGGCGGTAGTGGTGACCTGGCGCTTGTCGACGCGGATGAAGGGCTGGGTCGTGCTGCCGTAGCAGAAGTCGTCGACGTAGTAGCTCTCGGGCGAGGTGGCACCGGCACCGCTGATGTAGTGGAAGCCGATGAAGAAGACGTCGGCGAGGTCAAGGCCTTCAAGGTCTACAACATATTCGACCCAGTCGCCGGCGGCGTCAGCACCGGTGGGGGTTTCGTCACCGCCGAGGAGCATCTGGTAGCGCTGGTTTTCGGGGAGGGTCGGGTCGATGTAGAGCACCGAAAGCTGGCCCATCTGGCCGTCGCTGAGGAGGTTGCCCTTGATGCGGAACGAGAGCAGACGGCTTGTGCAGTTCTTGTAGTCGAGGGCGGGCGAGAGCAGCAGCATCTCGGCGGTGGGCTCGTCGGAGGTGGCGCCGCCCCAGATGTACGACGTAACCTTGGCGACGGCGTTGCCGTCGTCGTTGTAGCTCCACCATGCGCGGTTGCCGTCGACGGCGACGTTCTTCCAACCCTCGAGGGCGAGAGGCTTGTTGTTGGCGCCGCTGTTCGAGAAGTCGGTGGCGTAGTATGTGAGCGGGTTGGAGGTGTCAAAGACGAGCTCGTCGCCCTCCTTATCGCCGGCTGAGGCGCCGCCGGCGGTCTTGCCGGTGACGGTGATGGTCTTTGTCTCGGCCTTTGCGGCGGAGAACTCGATGACCTCGGTGAAGGTGCCCTCGGCGGTGGGGGCGAAGGTAACCTTGAGAGCGGTCTGACCATCCTTGAGGAACATTGTCGAGCCGATGCGGAAGGCGCCGTTGCCCTGGCCGAGCACGCGTATCGAACCATAGTCGAGGAGGCCCGTGGCGTTGATGGTGACGGTCTGCTCATGTGTCTCGCCGACCTTGGCCGAGAACTCGGTGACGGCGGAGTTGTCGACGGTGAAGACGGGCAGGTTGTCGGGGTCGTAGGCCTGGGCGGCGAAGCCCTTGTTGTAGGTCAGCTCGGTGTTGGAGGTCTCGATCATCAGGTTGCCCTGCTTGCGGCCGATTGAAGTGGGTTTGAAGCTGACGGTGATGACGTATTCGCCCGTGCCGGCGGGAATTTCGGCGAGGTCGGCGGAGAAGTGCGAGCGGTCCTTGCCGGTGACATAGATGGCGGCGGCTTTGGCGAGGTTCTGAGCCTTGACGGTGAACTTGGCAAAGGGAGTGGCCACGTTGACGGGATAATACTCGTTAGCATCGACAAGCAGCTCCTCGGTCACTTCAAGTTTCTCCTCGTCGGCGGGCGAGGCGATGAGGTCGGCCAGCGAGCGCATGGAGATCATCGTCGTCGAGGGCGAGGTGGAGATGCCGATGACAGCCTTGGCGGTCTCGGGGATGGCTGTGCCGGCGATGTCCGTGCCGGCGAAGGCGCGTACCTTGCCGGTGGCGTCGCCCGAGGTGATGTTGGTGCCGGTGGTGCTGAATTTGGAGCCGGCGGCGGCGAATGTTATGTCGTTGACCTTGACAAGGCGGTTGAGGTACATGTCGCGGTTGTCGTTAAGTTCGGCCAGAGTCAGCTCGAGAGGCTCTTTGGTCTGGTCGGTGGCGCTGACAGTGCCGTATTCGATGCCGTCGGCGCCGTAGTAGGCAAGGAGCATGCAACCGGGCTGTCCGCCGGTGGTCTCGGGCTCTGCGCCCATGATGTAGAGCTTGGTGAGCTGGTCGCCGAGCTTGAAGGGTGCGGCATCGAGGCCGGTCATCGTCGAGTAGTCGAGGGCCATGCCGCCCACAACGTCCTGCAGGTAAAACTTTTTGTTGGCGGCGTCGACAAAGGTCACTGTGGCCTTGCTCGAGAAGTAATATGTCTCGTAGGGCTGGATGGTCGAGATGAAACGGAAGCTGGCAAGGGTGCTTGCCGGGTAGACGTCGGCCTTGACGGCGAGCGAGGCTGTTGTCTCGCCGGAGGTGAAGGCGAGAGTCTCGTTGATTTCGGTGCCGGCGGTGGCGTCAAGAGTCAGCGTGAGGTCGTAACCGGCGGCCGAGCATGCCTCGGCGGCGGGGATGGCCGTCACGGCGGGCTTGACGTTGGCGTTGCCTGAGATGGCGATGTCCTCGGTGATACCCTGAGCCTTGACCTTGACGGTGGTGGTGTACTTCTGGTACTGATAGAGCGCGAAGCCGGAGGGGAGCGAGAGCTTGCCCACCGTTATCTCGCCTTTGTCGACGGGGTCGGGGGTTGTGCCGCCTCCCTCGCTCCAAAGCTCATCCCAGGAGGTGGCCAGGCGGATGGGGCCGACAAGCATCTCGGGGCATTTCTTCTTGCTGGAAGTGGTCTGGCAGATGGCAAAAGCGGCAACGCCGCGCGAGGGGTCACCATAGCTGGTGTCGGCGCTGAGGTCGGCGGTAGCAGGCTCTGTGCCGCCGGCGACGGGATTTACCCATGCCTGGTACGTGTCGTTCTTAATGTCGGGTATGGCTGTGTACTTCAGCACAACAAGATATGTGGTGCCGCAGTCGAGCTCGGTGTTGTAAACTTTGGCGCTGGTGGGAGAAGTGTTTTTCGAGATACCGAAAACAAATTTGCCGGCTGTGCTGCCCGGACCGATAAAGGTTACTCCGTAAGGACCGGTAAGTGATACACCATCCTTTATGATGTTGCTTGAGTTTGTTGAGCCGAAGGCTGTTACATACATTAGGTCGGTGACGCTCTGCACATTGATAAGCATTGCGGCGTAGACCGTGCCGTCGGTGATGGCGGTGTAGGTGCCGTCGGAGTTGGCGGGGTAGAAGGGTTTCAGCACGTCCTGGTCGGTGCTCGACACGGGGGTGAGCTTGACCGAGTTGCCGGAGGCGAAGCCGTCGAGCGAAAGGGCTGTCGATGTCACCTGGATGGGATTGTCCTTGTTGTTGCTTTGCAACCAACCGGGATTTCCGTAGAGATTTCCGGTGGGATAGTCGAAAGTCTCGGTGAAAATCACCTCGGCACTCGCGCCTGACGCGGTAAGCAACGAAAGCGACAAGGCCCCCGCGCTTAGCAAGTGGGATAATGATTTGGTCATGTTAAACAAAATTTATTTATTAGAAATTGTGATATGATTAATCGGGAAGAGCAATGCGTATTGGAAACAGAAGCCGGCTGTACAGCTGCCCTCGCTGTTATTGTAGGCGTCCGGGACAGCTATTTCGGCCTGTGGCAAACGTTTATCGGCAAAGGTAATAAAAATTCCCCTAAAAACCAATTGGCTTAGGGGGATGCTGAATTACAGTTAATTACGTTTCGCATTTCGAGGGTTTCGTCGACGAGGTAGACGACTGACTTGTAGGGGCGGCCTAGGGTTGTCTGTCCCGCGTGTCCAAGGCCTTATTTGGACGGCGTGGGGGCCTGGCTCGGGGCTTTGGGATTTTCCTGTACGTAGTTCTTGTCCTTGAAGAAGGGCTGTGCCATGCCGAAGACGGGGTCGATTTTGCCGCCGGCGCTGAGGTAGCCGTCGACGAGGGTGTCGCGGCCCGACGGGTTCTCGAAGGTGTAGAGGCTGAAGACGGTGAGCATGGCGGCAAGTTGCTCGAAGATGGTGTCCTGGATGGCCTCGTAGGCAAACCACGCCGAGGTGTTGGTGAAACAGTAGACCTGGAACGGGATGCCGCCCGAGGTCTGCGGCAGGGTGCTGATGAAGCAGTCGCTGTCGTGCGAGATGTGGGGGTTGGCGTCGAGCCACATCTTGAAGTAGGCGCGGAAGAGGCCCAGGTTGGTGTCGATGGTGCCGTTGACCAGGCCATCGGGGTTGTTGACGTCGGCGACCTTGCCGGCGGCTTTCTGTTCGAGTTTTTTGGTGATATACTCGTCCATAAAGGGCACTTTGCGTATCTCCTCAAGCATCTCGGGGGTGGTGGGCAAGACGCTGTCGGCATCAATCATGTAGCTGCGGCAGACGCGGCGCGTGTTGCTCTGCTGCATGGTGCGGTAGTTGGTGAAGCCCTGGCTGATAAGGCTGTAGGGTGGAAGCGTGGTAGTGGTCTTGTCCCAGTTGAGCACCTTCACCGAGGCCAGTGTGACCTCCTGCACGGTGCCGTTGGCGTCGGTGCCTTTAACCTTTATCCAGTCGCCGACGTGCAGCGAGTCGTTCTCGGCAAGCTGGACACCGGCCACCAGCCCTAAGATGCTGTCTTTGAAAATCAGCATCAGCACGGCGGCGAAGGCTCCTAAGCCGGCAAGCAGCGCGCCCGGCGAGCGGTCGAAGATGACGCAGACGCAGACGATGGCGACGATAATCCATACTATGCCGCGCACCAGCTCGCTCAGACCGCGCAACGGCAGCTTGCGCTTGTTCTCGCGTGCGTCGAAGAGGGTCCATATCGCCATAATCAACGCGTTGACAGCCAGCGCCATCTCGAGGGTGATGGTAAGGAAGGCTATCTTTGTGAACAGCTGCGACAGCGTGTCGTGCGCCGTCAGCGTGAAGCTGATGAGACCCAGGAACACCAGCGGCGGAATGACGCGGCACAGCTTGTGAAAGAAACCGTGCTTGGTGAGCGCGTCGTAGACGGGCAGGCTCCAGCGCCGGGCAATCTGACGGCATATCCACAGTATTACCACCTGGAAGATGTATCCGGCGGCGATGGAGATGCCCAGCACAACGGCGGCATAGAGGAAGGTAACGAGAGTGACGTTGTGCTCAAGGCCGAAAATGCCCAACAGCCAGTCGACTATCGACATCATAAAATGGGCAACCTGGTACGAGGCACCGGTGTCGTCACCGATAAACCTTGAAAGGTCTTCAGGAGAGGTGTAAAGCATATCAAAGGAAGAGAAATCTTGTTGATGAATCGAGAAATAGTTGAAAAATCAGTGATAGTACACAATGATTATAAGTATAACAAGCCTGCTTGCCGCGCGGTTCGCCCCGCCGTGCCATAACGGGCCAGCCGCCCGGCCCCGGCTCGGCTGCGCCATTGGTGTAGCCCGTGCAACAGGCCTTCCGACGGCCGCGCCTATGGCCCGTGCGCCCGGCCTCCCCCTGCCAGCGTGTCCCGCCGGCGTGCCTGTCACCATTATCGGTCGAGCTCGACCGATAACGGTCCCTCGCCTAACCGTCCCCTGCCGCCGGTCATGCCCGTGCGTTAAAATTTAAGTTTTGGCATACAGTCGTGGACAAGTCATGGGTTAGAGGCTTTGTCCAATGTGTAAGTGTAATAAATCCAAGGCGGTAGCGGGTTGTGTGGGGCATCTGCAGTTAAGCCACCTGTCACTCGTCTTGGCACTCAGAAAAAGTTTTTTGTGAAAATTTTTGCGGCGGATGTTTGTCAGTTCAAAAATTTATTGTAACTTTGCAACGCAAAAGACGGAAAGGCCGCGCAGAGGCGCTGAAATCACCTTCCGGTTATGCGAAAATAGCTCAGTTGGTAGAGCACGACCTTGCCAAGGTCGGGGTCGCGGGTTCGAGTCCCGTTTTTCGCTCATCGATTCATAATGAGGATTTTGAAATAAAAGAGTGATCGGCTGACGCCGTGCGGCGTCGCTGCAATGCGAAAATAGCTCAGTTGGTAGAGCACGACCTTGCCAAGGTCGGGGTCGCGGGTTCGAGTCCCGTTTTTCGCTCAATCCCTCCCTGAAGTCCCTTCAGGACGTCCAAAGCCCAAAAGGCCCACGACACCAAATGTCCGGATGGCGGAATTGGTAGACGCGCTACTTTGAGGGGGTAGTGATCATTAGATCGTGTGAGTTCGAGTCTCATTTCGGACACAAATCCCGAGTTGCCCCACGGCAGCCCGGGATTTTTGCTTATACCCACCACCCACCCACCACCGGCTGCCGCCGCCGCCCCCTGCCACCGGCCAGCCGCCAGGCCCAACGGTTATCGGTCGAGCTCGACCGATAACCGTCACAGCCCGCCGGCCATCACCGCCGGCCCCACAGCCGCCGGCCCTCGGTCCATGGAAAGGCGGTTTTCAACCGCCGGCCCTCGGTCGGCTTATGGAGAGGCGGTTTTCAACCGCCGGCCTGTATACGTCTTATAAGATGTATACAACGTATAACACACTATAAAACCGCCGCTGGCGCACCGGCCTTCGGGTGGCGTTTGGTGGCTTTTGTCACGGATTGCGGCACTTTCGGGCCGATAACGGCGGTACTTTCCCAAAAAAGCACTAACTTTGTGGATAATTAGGCCCTTATGATAAACCGGGGACCAGGAAAAAGTGTCGTTGCTGATTGATGACGAACATCCCCAACGAGATTTTACGGCAGTGCCCACGGGCGTTGACGGCGCCGTAGGCGTGCCCGACGCCAAATGGTACGTTGCCATCGTCAGCCCCCGGCACGAAAAGTCGGTAGCAGATAAACTGCAGAAGCTCAGCGTAGAAACCTACGTCGCCATCCAGCAGGAAATGCACGTCTGGGCAAACGGGCGGCGCAAAAAAGTCGACCGCGTCGTCATCCCCTCCATGGTGTTTGTCAAATGCACCGAGCAGGAGCGCCGCCGCCTCGTCACCCTCCCCTACATCCTCCGCTTCCTGGTCAACCGCTCGGGTCGCGCCGACGGCCTCAACAAACCCGTCGCCGTCATCGGCGAAGCCGAGATGGCCAAACTCCGGTTCATGCTCGGCCATTCAGACAGCCCCGTCGAGTTCGCCCCCACCCAGTTCCGCATACACGACACCGTCCGCGTCATCCGCGGCAACCTCGCCGGCCTCCAAGGCGAAATCCGCGCCAACGGCGCCCTCCTCCACATCCCCCCCCAAGACGTCGAAAAACTCTAACCCCCGGCCCTATAAGTCTAATAAGACCAATAAGTCAACTACGACCGTCAACCACGACCAGTAAGTCAACTACGACCGTCAACTACGACAAATAAGATAACACGGTCCCCGAAGACCAATTAGACCAATACAAGTCGCGAGCAAAGCCACCCCGGCATATACCCCCGATAACTACCTCCCCCAACCTTGGCCTCCCCCGATAACAAACGAGTAGCAAAGAACGCCATCGCCTTGACCCTGCGCATGGTGCTCGTCACCATCGTCGGCCTCTACACCTCCCGCGTAGTCCTCGAAGCCCTCGGCGTCGACGACTACGGCATCTACGGCGTAGTCGGCGGCATAGTTGGCATGGCCTCCTTCCTCAACTCCTCAATGGCCGGTGCCACCAGCCGCTTCATCACCTTCGAGCTCGGAAAGGGAAACGATGAAAAGCTAAAATGCATCTTCTCGACCGCACTGATAATACACTTTATAATAGCGCTTGTTGTGGTCGTTTTGGCCGAGACTATCGGACTATGGTTCCTCAATAATAAAATGGTTATTCCGGCGGACCGTATGTTGGCTGCCAACGTCCTCTACCAATTCTCGGTGTTATCGGTTATAGTCGGCTTTACACAGGTGCCATATGCAGCCGATATCATAGCGCACGAGAGAATGAACATATACGCTTATTTTGAGATTGTCAATGTAGTCTTAAAATTGGTAATAGTATACTTACTGCTTATCGTACCAGGCGACCGTCTGATTTTCTATTCTGCCTTAACATTTGCCGTCAGCGTGCTGACTGCAATGTTTTACCGCTGGTATTGCATTAGGCAATTTCACGAAGCGCATTTTTCAACGCATTTTGACAAACGTGCAGCAAAAGAAATGCTCACATTCTCGGGCTATGACCTCTATGGCAATATGTGTGTCATTGTCAAAAGCCATGGCCAGCCAATAATTCTTAACTTATTCTTTGGAGTAGTCGCCAATGCCGCAGCAAGCATAGCAGCTACAGTTACTGGCTCTATTTCAGGCCTTACCACTGCAATTTCGCAGGCATTCCGTCCACAAATTATCAAACAGTACGCAGCAGGCAAACTTGAAAACATGGTTGTAACCATGCGCAGGAGTGTTCAGTTTACTTTATTGTCATACTCACTTATAGCAATTCCGTTTGTTATCGAAACTCCAAGGATAATATACTTGTGGCTGGGACAGATACCTCCGTATTCAGTACCGTTCCTCAGAATCGTCATCGCCATATCCGGCATAAGTATTATTAATACAACGAGCAATGCCGCTATCCATGCAACGGGTAATATAAAATGGATATCCTTCTTTTCAGGTACATTGTTCCTTATGTGTCCGGTGCTTACATATCTGATATTCCGCTTTCTAGACGGTCCGGTTGTAAGTGGATATCTCGTAAATAGTGCGGTGATAACAATTGTGGCAATTTCTTCGTTTTTTATTGTTAAACGGCAGATTCCCGGTTTTCGCATTGCACCCTACACAATGCCGATTATAAAAAGCCTGGCGGTCATTGCAGTGTCAGCTTTTATAGTCTGGTATTTGAGTAGATTTTTGATTGTCATGCCGAGTTACGAAGACGTGTGTGATTTTTGGGGATCACTGCTGATTTGTGTCACGGTATTTGTTGAATGTGCCATAATTTTAATACCACTGTCGTTATTCCTGGCGTTCAGCAAAGGCGATCGAACCGTAATCATCAATAAATGTAAAAATCAACTGCATAAATTATTTTCAAAGAATGGGTAAACCTATAGTCGGCTTTACTTCCGGCGTGTTCGATATGTTCCACATCGGGCACCTGAATATCTTAAGACGGGCAAAGGAACAATGTGATTATCTGATTGTTGGTGTGAGTACCGATGAGACAGTACAATCATATAAGCACAAGATACCTGTAATCCCATTTGAACAACGCGCGGCAATTGTAGGAGCGCTGAAATGTGTAGATGAGGTAGTCCCCCAGACAACTATGGATAAGATGGAGATGTGGAAATCGAAGCATTTTGATGTTATGTTCCATGGTGATGAATGGAGGGGTACCGATTTATACAACCGGTACGAGGAAGAATTTGAAAAAGTAGGTGTCAGAATTGTTTACCTCCCCCATACTGAAGGTATTAGCAGTTCGATACTACGGGAGAAGATAAAAAAATAAGATTAATGATAAATATCACGGACAAGACATTGTGCTCAGGGTGTACCGCGTGTGCCGCAGTATGCGGGCATAAGGCAATAACCATGGAGCCGGATGGTCTGGGCTTTTTATATCCCAGGGTAGACCCCGACAAATGTGTTGGCTGTGGATTGTGTGACCGGGTGTGCTCATTTGAAGCCCCCCAAAAAAGAGCGGAGGGTTATCCTGAAACATATCTGGCGCGACACAAGAATGATGAAGAAGTAAAAAAGTCGAAAAGCGGAGCTGCTTTTGTTGTGCTGTCTGATGTAATACTGAACGAGTCCGGCATTGTATATGGTGCCAAACTTAATGCCAATCATCTCGTCGAACACACCGGAGCCACTTCCGCTCAGGGCAGAGATGAGTTTAGAGGCTCCAAGTACATACAAAGCGACTTACGAGACATATTTGTTAAAATAAAATCGGATTTGCGTCAGGGCAAGAAGGTATTGTTTTCGGGCACTCCCTGTCAGGTAGCCGGCCTTAAATCGTATATCGGACCACAATTGTCAGAAAATCTGTTCCTTGTCGATCTTTTATGTCACGGAGTCGCCTCTCCTGCGGTATGGAGCGACTATATAAAGAGCCTTGAACGCCGCAAAGGTCACAAAATTGTTAGTTGTATACCCCGTAATCCCAAATACGGCTGGTACAACAATGTTGACACCTTTGTATTCGATGATGGCTCCCGGTTGAACTCAGAGTATTTTACCGGGTACATATATCATAAATGGATTACACAAAGATGGTCATGCAAAGTTTGCCCGTTCACCACACTTGACAGGGTGTCAGACATAACAATCGGAGATGCGTGGGGGGCCGGCCGCGTCGCGCCGGGTTTTGACAAGGATGATGCCGGATGTTCGATAGTTCTGATAAATACCGAAAAGGGTAAGTCGTTATTTGAAGCTGCATCTGCGAATACTAACCTACGTCAGGTAGATATTGGCGAAATGATGCAGCCGGTAATGAGGCAGCCAACGGCATTTCATCCAAAACGACAGGCATTTGAAGATGCATATACCACACATGGATACCGATATGTTAAACCGATATATCTGAACGATACATTTGCGGTTACAAAGTCGGCCGTATGGCGTCTGCTACGTACAATCAAGCATATTTTTATAAAATAATATGTTGCTTTCCGTCATTATCCCGGTTTATAACGCAGAGAAATTTTTGCAGGCCACCGTTGAATCGGTTATTGCGCAAGATTTTGATGACTTCGAGGTTATTTTAGTAAACGACGGCTCCAAAGACCATTCGGCCGAGCTGTGCGATGCATTGGCAAAGGCACATAAACAGGTGGTTGTCATTCACAAAGAAAACGGAGGCGTAAGTTCGGCAAGGAATGTTGGCATCGATGCTGCCAAAGGGAAGTATGTCACGTTTATTGATGCTGACGACAAAATCGGCAAAAATATGTTTTCTGATCTTTTGCAAGAATGCGAAAGCAAGAATGCAGACAAGGCCTTCTGTGGATTTTACGATATTCTTGAAAATGGAGAACATAAATTACGTAACATAGATATTCCGCAACGAGAATTATTAAATCGTGATTTTGTAATTAATTCAATGTTATTGACCGGTTGTATGGGAGACTCCTATATGAATCATGTTTGGGGAGGGATGTACAAGACCGAATTGTTACGAAAGCACAACTTGCGGTTCAAACAAAGGCCCATGGGCGAGGATTGGTATTTTAATATGCTATACTGCGACCTTATCGAATCAGCCGTATATGTTGATGAGCCGTATTATATATATGTGCGTAATGGAGAAAGTGCCACTGCACGTTATCACACACAGCAATTTGAGCTTTGGCTGGAAAACAGAGAGCTTCGTCACAACATATCAACAAAATATGCCTTTGAAATAGACACAAAATCCATAGACTCCAGATGGGTTGCGAAGGTCCTGTTTTACGCCATGCAGGTAATTAGCTGTGATTCAGACCCAAAGGCCAAGCTTAAGCAGATGTTTGGCAATGACGAGTTTATTAAGGCTCTTAAAAATGCCAATCAAATTACTCCCCGATTTTTTGTCCCTGTTGTGTGGCTTTTAAAAAGGAATTGTTTTAATGCGGTCTTTTCAATTTTGAAGTTGTATGCTCACCGCATCAAATAGACGCTGGAATTCAAACGATATATTAAGTAGTGGAAATTAACCCCATTAATTATAATTTCCTACTCGCTTAAACAATAATATTTGTTCATAAAGAATGAGACCATCTCCAGAGATAACTAAACGATACAAGCAAAAAATTTGTGAAATAGCAAAGGCCTTTGACAGATTCTGTTGCGACCACGATCTCAGATATTTCGGGATTGGAGGCACTGCTATCGGAGCTTTGCGTCACAAGGGAATTATACCATGGGACGATGATATCGACTTCGTCATGCCGCGTCCTGATTATGAACGGTTCCTTGAGCTATCTTCCGAAATGTCTCCGCAATATGAGGTAATTACGCATAGAAATACGCCGGACTATCATCTGACTATGGCAAAAATGTGCGACGCTAACACTTCGTATATAAGTTCGTTTCGCCAGCACGTTATATTAGGAGCTTTTATTGACATATTCCCTATGGATGGTTGCCCGGGCAGTACAAAAGAAGAGCGCGAAAAGTTCTTTTACAATTACATGGAAATGCGCCATGACGGGGAAGCGATAGGGAACTGGTATACCTTGCGGGATTTTCTCGGCTGTACGTATCACAGAGATGGGCGGGGTATGTGGCGTCAAATCAGAAGTCACGTATATCACATCCTGAATAAAAAAAACGACATATTCACAAAATGTGACGAGATACTGATGGCAAATCCCTTTGATACCGCTGAATTTGTGGCATATTTCAGCACTTGGAGGAGCGCCAAAATCATCTCGCCTAAAGAATGGTTTGAAGATTACTACTACGCACCCTTCGAAGATTTCCAAATCAGATTGCCCAAAGGGATTCATCAGTATTTGACTCAATTGTTTGGCGATTATATGACGCCTCCTCCCCCCGAGATGATCAAGGATGACGATCACGGCTTTTCATATATGAATTTGGATAGGCGGGTTTCCTGGCATGAGGCAAGGAAAGAATACAAGAGCAAAAAATAAAATGACACAGTTCTATTCACAAATTTTAAAACCGACGATTGAGAACATCGCTAAATTCAGTGATAGAAATGCCTTTTGCATTAACGGGAAATTCCATACATATCACGAGTTTGGTCAGGCTGTCTCTCAAGTTCGTTTTCTTATCTCCGACGCAACTTTTCAGAACCGGAATGTCGGACTTGTAATCAACGATGATTTAGAAACCTACGCATCAATTTTTGCCTTATGGCTTGAAGGTTGCAGTTATGTCCCCTTGCACCCCAACTGGCCTCTTGAGCGGTGCCTGGATATCGCCTCACAGGTAGGCATGGATCTTATATTGGACTCGTCTGAAAAAACGAGATACAACAATAATGTAATCAAGACATCCGGTCAGCAGCCTTGTCGCGATAATCTTAAATATGATGATAACTGCCCGGACGGGGATATTGCATACATCCTTTTCACGTCAGGGAGCACAGGAAAACCCAAAGGAGTGCAACTGTCGCGCGAAAACATCGGAGCATTTATGGACAGTTTCTGGAAGACCGGAATATCGATTAATGAAAACGACCGGTGCCTCCAATGTTTCGACCTGACATTCGATGTCTCGGTACAGTCATTTCTTGTTCCACTGACAAAGGGCGCGTGCTGTTTTACAATTCCCAACGGACAGATAAAATATATATACGCCGGCGGGCTGATAGAAGATTACAAACTCACCTTCGGAGCAATGGCCCCGTCGATGGCTCGGTATCTGAAGCCATATTTTGATGAGATTGACCTTAGCAGCCTCCGGTGTTGCATCTTTACGGCCGAAGCGTGTCCGCTGGCTCTTATCGAGGAGTGGCAAACCGTGGCGCCTAATGCAGATATCTACGATTTTTACGGGCCTACCGAAGCCACTATTTATTGCACCTATTATAGTCTGTCGGAAGGTGGGGCAAACAAAACACTCAATGGAATAATCTCTATCGGTAAGCCGATAGCAAATGTCACAGCCATTATTATCGACGAGAAGGGCGATATTGTACCTCGCGGCACAAAGGGAGAGCTTTGTGTGGCGGGTGCGCAGGTAACGCCCGGATATCTCAATAACCCCACAAAAAACGCAGAGTCATTCTTTGAGAAGGAGTACGAAGGTCAGATAATGAGATTTTACCATACGGGGGATTTATGCTACGAAGACCCGGATGGCGATATAATGTATTCAGGCCGATTAGACCATCAGGCAAAAATCCAGGGCTTTCGTGTAGAAATGGGCGAAATTGAGTTCCACGCCCGTGAATTTCTAAACGGGACCAATACAGTGTGCATAGCGTTTGAAAATGCAAAGGGCCTGACCGAGATAGCTATGTTTATCGAGTCATCAGAGTTTGACACATCAGGTTTGATGGCTTATATGAAGACAAAGATGCCTCAATATATGATTCCTCACCATGTGTATTTCGAGCCAACTTTCCCGCTGAACGCTAATGGCAAGATAGATAAGGTTGTTCTGAAATCAAAGATCCGAAACTAAGAATATGCTGTTAAGATTAGTACGCAAGATAAACCGCTATTTCGAGAGGAAAAAATATAAAAATCTCGCTCCCGGCTGCCGTATACCTGACAATATAACCATATCAAAAAGAGACAATCTTATCATGATGGAAGGCTCGGATCTTGAGCCCGGTGCGTTTATACTTAACATAAACGCCCGCTTCATCATGGGCAAACATTCGGGAGCAGGGCCTAATCTGACCGTTATCACAGGCAATCATATATCGCTTGTTGGCAAATACTTAATGGATGTAACCGAAGAAGATAAACAGGCATACGACCCGGAGGGCCGACAGGACCTGGATGTTGTGCTTGAAGAAGATGTATGGCTCGGTACAAATGTGACACTGCTTAACGGCGTGCGCATAGGACGAGGAGCGGTCGTAGCTGCCGGGACGGTGTGTCGCACCAAAATACCGCCGTATGCCATTGTCGCAGGAAACCCCGCCAAAGTCGTAGGTTTCCGATTTTCTCCAGACCAGGTTATCGAGCACGAGTCGTTGTTGTATGATGAGAGTGAGAGATTGCCATACGCTCTGCTTGAAAAGAATTACAAAAAATATTATCTTAGTCGCCTGAAGGAGATAAACGATTATTGTAGAATCTAAAAAGCTAAGAAAAAATGGATACCGACAAAATTATCGAAACAATCACACCCATTTTCCGTCAAGTGTTCAACGATGATGAGATGGATGTAAATATGGACCTCACGTCAGAGCAGATTGACGAGTGGAGTTCGTTATCGCAGACCATATTGCTGACCGAGATAGAGTCAGCCTTCGGCATAAAGTTCAAACTGCGTGAAGTGGCCACAATGAATAGCGTAAAAACAATAGTAGCGCTCATCCAGTCAAAACTCGGCTAATACAAACACAGGAATGACTGATTCTAAACGCAGGAACAGCAGTTTGGATGCTGTTAAGGCAATAGCAGCGATAAGCGTTGTTTTTCTCCATTATAATCATGTCGATGGAGAGATTGGGGAAATTTATACACGAATAATATTCAATATAACTACATTCGCTGTTCCATTTTTCTTTATGATAACTGGCTATTTTCTAATAGCATTGGTTGAGAACCATAGAGACAAAGGTTACCTGAAGAAAATACTGCAGATGGCTCTGTGCAGCACCGCATTCTATTTTGTATATAACGTTGTTGTTTCGGGTGATGGGCTCGATTGGATTAAAAACCATTATACAATCGGGTCGGTTTTCACATGGCTGACCGGACAGGATGATCCCGCGGGATTTCATCTATGGTATTTTTATTGTCTGCTTTGGTCTTTTACTATAGTAACGTCCGTTTATAAGCTCTTTAATGTGGGCACTTTATACGCCCTTGCATTAATTATGCTCGTTTATCACTTCTCAGGTGCGGGAATGTTCTCGTGCTACACAGTAAGTATCCCGGCAATGGTTTTAGGAATAGCGTTATACAAAAATAAGACTCTAATAAATAGAGTCCCTGCAAATGCTGTCTTTGGATGCGCTATCGTTATGCTTTTCCTTATGGGGCTTGAAGCATACTATAATATTGGTAAACCGGGCTTTTACTACGAGGGACATATATTGGCGCTGATAATATTTATTCTTGCCATGCGCATCCCGTCTGCTCTAAATTCAAGCGGCTTAGCGTATATTGGGCTGGAATGTTCGGCCTTGATTTATATTCTTCATGTATTTGTCAATGGAATATTTTCGTTTGTTATCGACTACCGGACGATACCGCTTCAAGTACTCAAACCATGGATTGTGTTTGGAGGATCCCTTGGACTGGCCATGATATGCAGACACGTCTCAAAATTAAAACTGAATTATGGAGCATGTAAAGATTGAACGAGAAGGAACAGCAGTTGTCATACCCGTTCCACAGAGTTATTCGGATGTAGCGACTCTGATTAAGAGCGATTATTTTCGCAATGGAGGTCAAATACTTCCGGTTTATAAAATTTGGCTAAAAACACTGTTGTGGGGCGGTGCCACTTATGTTCTGTTCTGGTATAGAGTTGCTTCGTATAGAAAAGGCTGGCTGCGCGTTTTTGCAGATTTTATGCGTAAAAGAGGTGTTGTAAAATATGGTTTACAAATTTCGAGCAGAACAAAAATTGGCTATGGATTTCTTATTCAGCACAGTTTTGGCACAATCGTGAACCCAGATACCGTTATTGGCAATAATGTTACTTTGATGCAGTTTGTAAACATAGGGACATCGAAAGCAAACGCCGCCTTGATAGGAGATTGCACAAATATTTTTCCGATGACGTGTATAGTGAACGATGTTGTTATCGGAAAAAATGTAACTATAGGCTCCGGATCAGTAGTAACAAGGAGCATACCCGCTAATGCCACTGCTGTCGGTTCTCCGGCAAGAGTAATAAACTACGATAACCCGGCCAAATATATCGGTAATAAATGGCCCGTCCCTGACGTGGATTAATGAAGCCCAAAATCTTCATAGCAATACATTATATGGAGATAGGAGGAGCTGAGAGCTCTCTTATCGGACTCCTCGAGGCGTTAGACCCTGCCAGGGTTGATGTCGACCTCTTTGTGTACGCCCACCACGGACTGTTTATGAAGGCAATTCCGGATTATGTAAACTTGCTGCCGGAAAATAAGATATGGGCACTGTATGAAGAGCCACTCTCCAAGGTTATAAAGAAGTGTCGTTTCAAGATGGCTTTTGCGCGTCTTATGGCAAAATATAAGGCATATAAGTTCTACAAAAAAAATAAGTCGGATTTGGAGTGTCTTGCCGCATTCAGTTATGTGGGCAAGGAGGTCGCCAAAATCGTCCCAAAACTAAATCTGCCAAAATACGATCTTGCCATATCCTATCTCAATCCACACGATTTTGTACTTAAACACGTTGATGCCAAGAAAAAAATTTGTTGGATTCACACTGACTACAGCCGGATATCGATAGATGTCGAAGCCGAATTGCCCGTGTGGGGTGCTTATGACAGAATTGTATCGATAAGTCCTCTTGTGACCCAATCATTCATTTCATTATTCCCGTCGCTTGAAGACAAGATTCTTGAATGTGAAAACATGCTCCCCAAAAGATATATTCTGAAAAGAGCTGATGAAAGGTGCGAGCTTGTCGATAAGGCAATACGGGGCGATGTCGTCAATTTATGCTCGATAGGGCGTATAAGTTATGCCAAGAATTATGACAATATCCCTTATATCGCAAAAAAGCTTAAAGATGACGGACTTAAATTCCGCTGGTTCATAATCGGGCCGGGTAACCATGAGGAGATTGATATACTGTCGAAGCAGCTTGGGGTAGCCGAGGAAGTCGTTTTTATGGGCGAGACGTCAAACCCTTACGCATGGCTAAAGGCTTGTGACATATATGTGCACCCTTCTCGTTACGAGGGGAAGAGCATTGTAGTTCGTGAGGCTCAAGTGTTATGCAAGCCTGTAGTTATAACCAATTACCCAACTGCAAAAAGTCAGATTAACGATGGCGTTGATGGTATAATCTGTGACATGAGCAATGATAAAATTGCCGAGGCGATTATTGAGTTAATCAGTAATCGTGAAAAGAAGAATGAAATCATATCAAATCTATGCCGGAATAATTTTACCGGAATTGATGATGTTAATCAAATCTACCGCTTATTAAATGACTGACCGTATTGTCTATTTGGATGTAATCAGGATAACCGCGATGTTACTTGTGGTGGCCTGTCATTGCTTTGGTGATATCGCGAATGTATCACCGGCATTAGTTTCCTTGCTTACATATATAGAGATGCCGTGTATCGGCCTCTTCTTAGCCATATCAGGTGCCTTAATATTACCGGTTAAGACTTCGACAGACTTATTTTTGAAAAAGAGGTTGAATAAAATTATAGTTCCGACTGTAATTTGGTCATTTATATTATTAGCTATCCGCAGTAAATTGACTCTCTGTAATATCCTGGGGATTTGTTTTTATCCGGCGGGAAGTGGTATTCTATGGTTCATTTATACAATCATTGGTTTGTATCTGATTAGTCCTGTTATAAGTCCATGGTTGGAAAGAGCACCACAAAAGTTAATACAACTATATCTTCTGCTTTGGGCTTTTACTTTATGTTTTCCTATAATCGGTAACTGGATTCATACCGATATGTCTCAAGGAGGATGGGCATATTATTGTTCGGGATATCTAGGCTATTATGTTCTGGGGTTCTATCTTCATAAATATGGTGTCAGATTACGCGTTGCAACAATATTTTACGCTGTTTTGCTGTGTATTATGGTCGCAGTCAAAATCTGGTATCCCCAAATTGCATTATATAATAACTCATGGTATCTCTCGATTTTCGGGGCAGGCGGAGTCTTGTTTTATTGGGTTATACTTAAATACATTTCGGATAGATTTATACATGTAAATTGGGTTAAGCCTATAGCTCTGATTTCAAATTTGACATTTGGTATTTATTTTATCCACATTATTTTAGTCACCAATATAACACCTGAAATTAATCTTCCGAGTTTTAACTATCTGTTCGGTTACGTCGCAAGAGTCGCATTTACTTTTATTTGCGCTCTGTTGATTTCGTGGATATTGAGTTTCCTGCCCTTCGCAAATTATTTAATCGGATTCAGACAAAAAAAATGATACCCCAAATTATTCATTATTGTTGGTTAAGTGGTGATCCCATTCCTGAAAATTTACAAAAGTGGATGGCCACGTGGAAGGAGAAATTGCCCGGTTGGGAATTTCGTCTGTGGGACAAGAACCGATTTGACATCAACCGTGTTGAATGGGTGCGTCAGGCATACGAGGCCAAAAAATATGCCTTTGCAGCCGATTATATCAGACAATATGCAGTTTACAACTATGGCGGCTTCTATATGGACATGGATATTGAAGTGGTCAAGAATCTCGACAATCTGCTATCGCGTCCTTATGTACTTGGTGCCGAAACCGAATATAGTGTTGAGGCAGGTGTGTTCGGCGCAGAGAAAGAAAGCCCTATAATTAAGGCTTGTCTTGACTGGTACGAGGGTAAATCTTTTATAAACAAGGACGGTACACTTAATATGTACGGTTGTCCTTGGGTTATGATGGAGTCGATATCAGAAAAATATAAAGTGCGGATAACTCCCGAGTTCGAGGAGAGTGAAGACACGGTATGCCTGCTCCCGAGGGACTTCCTCACTGCTAAATCTTCGGAGACCGGTGTGGTAACGAAAACCAGGAACACGATTACGGTGCATCATTTCGCCGGTAGTTGGCTGAATCTTACTACATGGGGCAGAACGAAACATAGAATCAAAGCAATAGCCGGAAAAATCTTTGGCGAGAAATTTATAATATTAGTTAATAAGATTATTCATTAGCTCAAAATTAGTTTATTAGCATAACACGAAGGCTTGATGTATATATTACTTTGAGCATATAATCAGATTAACCGATAATAATTGAATTAAGCCATCATACTTGTTCCAAACACGGACGTCTTGGAATAAAATCTGACAAACAATGGTTCCCGCATCATTTTATCATCCGATATTCCTATATCTTGTATTAACGCTAACGTTTGTAGCCAGTTGCAGAACCTACCCAATGAGTTTCAGACTTATTGACAGGCCACGTAGTTGGGTGTCTATAATCCCTCCTTTCTTGTTGTGTCTGATTTTGGCATTATTTATTGGTGGTAGACCTATTTCCGGGGCCTATTTCTGTGATACATCAAATTATGCGCAGATGTTTTATCTAATGAGAGCCAATCTTTCCCTACCAGGTGATGATGGAGAATGGATTTGGAACCAGTTTATGTACTTTTGCGCTCATAGGATGGATGTGTCGCAATACTTAACTATTATATGTTTGGGATATTTCGGATTTACCTTGTGGGCTTGCCAGAGATTCGCACCAAACAACGTGTGGATAATGATGCTTTTTAATTTAGCGGCATTCTCTTTCTTTACCTATAGCACTAACGGCATACGTAACGGCCTTGCATGTGCAATAACTCTTGTGGCAATATCGTATCTGGTGGCAAATAAACGCAACTTAGTAATGGCGTGCACTTTAGCTTTTATAGCCGTAAATATCCATCGATCAACGTCCTTACCTTTGCTTATGGCCTTTATCTCGACTTACTGTATAAGATCGTTTAAGGTCGCTTATACATTCTGGATTTTATCGATTCTCATAAGCCTTGTGGCCGGAAGCGCTGTGACATCTCTTTTTGCCGGTCTTGGTTTTGATGATCGTGTATCTTACCTCCAGGAGGAGGCCAGTAGTGAGATGTTTAGTCATACAGGTTTCCGGTGGGACTTCCTTCTTTACAGCATGATGCCGATTGTTTTGGGATATTATATCGTAATGAGACGCGGGATCCGAAATGCCACGTATGAGTTTTTGCTGAACACATATACCCTTTCAAATGCGTTTTGGGTAATGGTTATTCGTGCGAACTATTCAAACCGGTTCGCCTATCTATCATGGTTTATGTATCCGATGGTCCTTGCCTATCCTCTTCTTAAAATGAATGTATGGGATAAGCGACAGGGCGAGGCGTTATCGCTGATTATGTTTATGCATGCCGCATTTACATGGTTTATGAGTACAATATAATTAAAGATTATCCCAAGCATGAAAACACTGACAGTATTCACGCCGGCCTACAACCGGGCGCATACCATTGGCCGCACATACGAGAGTCTTTTGCGACAGACCTGCAAGGACTTTGAGTGGCTGGTGATTGACGATGGGTCGACCGATAATACCCGTGAGCTTGTCGAAGGGTGGATAAAGGAGAGCATGATCCTCATCCGTTATATCTACAAGGAAAATGGAGGTCTTTATACAGGATATAATACAGCATACGCAAATATCGATACCGAGCTGTCGGTTTGTATCGATTCGGATGATTATATGCCGGATGACGCAGTAGAGCTGATTATCGATCATTGGCGAAAGTTTGGAGGAGAAAAGTATGCGGGTATTACAGGCTTGGACTTTCTGTTGAACGGAGAGCCTATCGGCGGCTATTTCCCATCGGATTTCAAGGAAGGATATCTGATTGACTATAGAAGAAAATATCAGCACCATGGTGATACGAAACAAGTTATGCGCACCGACATTATGAAGAGTGTGGCTCCAATGGTCGGATTTGACGGTGAAAAAAATTTCAACCCCATATATCTGTTGATGCAGGCCGATCAACTGCTGCCATCCCTGTTCTTAAACAAAAATCTGTGCTATGTCGAGTACCAGACCGGGAAGGACAGCATGAGTGCCGGGATTTTCAAACAATATCTTAACTCGCCGAACTCATTTGCCAAAATGCGCCTTTTGGAAATGACATTAAAACGAAATACCTGGCGTAATTTACTGAGGGTTGCCATTCATTACAACTCTTCTACCATAATAGCAAAGGACAAAAAATGGCTTAGCAAATCGCCGCGGAAAATGCTTACTATTGCTACCCGCCCTATGGGTTGGCTCCTTTCACGATATATAAAATACCGGGCAAAAAATTATATATGAGAATCTTATTCTGTACCGGTTCGATAGGTGTGATCGGTGGCATTGAACGTGTCACAATAGTCAAGGCTAATGCCTTCGCTGAAGCTCTGGGGGCCGAAAATGTAGCTATATGTTTCACTGACCGAGGGAATTATCCCACCACTATACATCCTTTGTCACCAGGTATAAAGGTATATGATTTACAAACGCCATATTGGCAGTTCACATCAGCCGGGGCATTACTTAAAGGATTTATCCCAAATGTCTTGCGCACGCGTAAAGCTATTATTAACGTCGTGCGTGATTTTCAACCGGATGTCATCATCAGTACCGGCTCTTACGAGAAATTTGCTTTGGCGTTGATTCCCAAGAGTAGACTCCGTGACCTTACGGGCAAAACGGCAATTAAAGTTCGTGAGTTTCATTTTAATTCTAATTATCGGTCTATTGAGGCATCGTCTTTCACAAAAAAAGTTTCTGCGAGACTCGCCGAGTCGTTTGAAAAGCATGTCCTGTCCCGTTTTTACGACAAGTCGTTTTTACTTACAAAGTCCGATTTGACAGAAAACATGAAAAATCAGAAGGGTAGGTTTGACTATATGTACAATCCCACGTCTTTTCAAGTAGGCGGCCGGACAAATAAAATCGACAATAAGACGGTAATCGCAGCGGGCCGCTTTGTCTATCAAAAGAATTTTGAGGCGCTTATTGAAATATGGCATGACGTGTATAAAATACACCCCGACTGGAAACTTAGAATTGTGGGTGA
>SFLG01000069.1 GCA_004553485.1 Bacteroidales bacterium
CGCTACTGACAATCTGAACTTACAATAAACCAATCAACCCAGTTTAACCATGAACAAACTTTTTGCGCTGATGCTGGCCGCGGCACTGCCGGCAGCATGCATGGCGGAAAAATCGGTGACGCTGTCGTCGCCTGACGGCCGCGTGAAAGCCGAAATCAACCTTACGGGCCAGGCCTCGTACAGCGTCAGCCTTGACGGCAACACGCTAATCGAGCCGTCGGCGATAGCCATCGAGACCGGCAACGGCAAGGTGGTGGGCGCCAATCTCAAAAATCCCAAAGTAAAGCGCACGAGCGTAAGCACTGCCGTCGAGTCGCCCTTCTACCGCGCGACGTCCATCCCCGACAACTACAACGAGCTGACAGCCAACATAAATAGCGACTGGAACCTGGTTTTCCGCGCCTACAACGACAGCGTGGCCTACCGCTGGTACTACAAGTCGAAGAAGCCGGTGACGGTAACCGCCGAGACCGTCGAATATGTCCTTGTCGGCGACCCCACGGCCACCGCGCCGTATGTCAGGTCCAAGGGCAAAGACAAGGCGGCCAATAGCTTCGACAGCCAGTTCTTCAACTCGTTCGAGAACATCTACACCGTCACCCCGGCAAGCGGTCTGGAGAGCGACCGTCTGATTTTTCTGCCGATGTCGGTGAAGAACGCCGACGGCAACAACGTGCTCTTCACCGAGTCAGCCCTTATCGACTACCCGGGCCTCTACCTCAACAAGAGCGCCGACGCCGGTGTGCTCAAGGGCGTCTTCGCCCCCTACCCCAAAACCGAGGTGCAGGGCGGCCACAACAACCTGCAGATGCTCGTCACCGAGCGCGAGGACTACATCGCCCGCATCACCGGCCCGCGCGGCCTGCCCTGGCGCATTGCCATCGTGGCCGACAACGACAAGGCGCTGGCACAGAGCAATCTCACGTTCCTGCTGGGCGAGCCCTCGCGGCTGTCCGACACAAGCTGGATCAAGCCCGGCAAGGTGGCCTGGGACTGGTGGAACGACTGGAACCTCGACGGCGTGGACTTTGTCACCGGCGTCAACAACGACACCTATAAGGCTTACATCGACTTCGCCGCCGCCAACGGCATCGAATACGTCATCCTCGACGAGGGCTGGGCCGTATCGGGCAAGGCCGACCTGCTGGACGTCGTGCCCGAGATAGACCTGCCCATGCTGGTCGAATACGGTGCCTCGAAGGGCGTGGGCCTCATCCTCTGGGCCGGATACCACGCCTTTAACCGCGATATGGAGAAAGTTGTCAAGCACTACGCCGACATGGGCATCAAGGGCTTCAAGGTCGACTTCATGGACCGCGACGACCAGAAGATGACAGCCTTCAACGCCCGGGCCGCCGAGACAACGGCAAAGTACAGGATGATACTCGACCTGCACGGCACGCACAAGCCCGCGGGCCTCAACCGCACCTATCCCAACGTGCTCAACTTTGAGGGCGTGAACGGCCTGGAGCAGGTGAAGTGGAGCAAGAAACCCCACGATCAGGTGACCTACGACACACAAATCCCCTTCCTGCGCCAGGCCGCCGGACCGATGGACTACACCCAGGGCGCCATGCGCAACGCCGTATACAAGAACTACTACCCCAGCCGCAGCGAGCCCATGAGCCAGGGCACGCGCACACGCCAACTGGCGCTGTATATGATTTTCGACTCGCCCTTCCTGATGCTGTGCGACACCCCGTCGGCATACATGCGCGAGCAGGAGTGCACCGACTTCATGGCCGGCGTACCCACCGTCTGGGACGAGACGGTGGTGGTTGACGGCAAGATGGGCGAGTACATCGTCACCGCCCGCCGCAAGGGCAACGACTGGTACATCGGCGCCATCACCAACTGGGACGCCCGCGACCTCGACATCGACCTGTCGTTCCTCACCCCCGGCGAGAGCTACCGCACCGAGACCTTTGCCGACGGCGTCAACGCCCACCGCATCGCCCGCGACTACAAGCGCACCACCGGCGAGCTCAAGGCCGACGGCAAGCCCATGCGCGTCCACCTCGCCCCCGGCGGCGGCTTCGCCACACACCTCTCGCCCATGTAAAAGCACCATCCGCCACACACATACGCCAGATACACCGTATCCCAATATACATCACATAACCACATAACCCTACCATCCTGTGCTAAAACTCAGATCCCTTACCACAGCCCTGTTGCTGTCTGTCATATCCCTCTCGGCATTTGCCGCCTCGCCCAACATCACCGGCACCGTCACCGCCGACGGCAAACCCATGGCCGGCGTGCCCGTCAGCGACGGCGAGAAGATTGTGCTTACCGACAAGAAAGGCCGCTACGCCATCGAATCGCGCAAAAAGGACGGCACGGTCTTCGTCATCACCCCGTCGGGATACTACGCCCCGTCCACCGACAACTTCCAGCCCGCTTTCTGGGCCCTCCTCGACAAAGACGTGCGCAAAAAAGAGAAGCACGACTTCACGCTCGAGGCACAGAACCAGGACAACTTCAGCATCCTCTTCACCACCGACATCCACATCATCAACGAGGACAGCCGCGACGACATCGTCAAGTTCCAGCGCCACGCCCTGCCCGCCATGCAGCGGATAGCGGACGAGTATCGCGCCAACGGCCCGCTGTTCACGGTAAACCTCGGCGACACGTCGCAGGACTACTACTGGTACAAGAACGACATGGACCTGCGCAAGGTCATCGACTTCCTCCGCGCCAACAACTTCCCCGGCCCGGTCTACAGCGTCAGCGGCAACCACGACAACGACGGCGCCATCGGCGGCGAGAACGTGGACGAGCGCGCGGCATGGCAGTACCGCAGCACCCTCGGCCCGGCGGCCTACTCGATGAACATCGGCGACACGCACTGGGTGATGCTCGACAACATCATCTACAAGAACCTGCCCACCACACGCCACCGCCCCAAGGGCGTCGTCGGCGACCGCTCGTACGACCATGGCTTCACCCCCGAGCAGATTGAGTGGATGAAGCGCGACATCGCCCTCGTGCCCGACTCGATGAAGATCTTCATCGGCTGCCACGTGCCCATCCTGTCGCACTTCCCCGGCCGCGAGACACGCCTCACTGACACCACACAGTTTGACCAGCTCAACGACATCTACAGCCGCTTCGACAACGTCACCGTCGTGTCGGGCCACTCCCACAAAAACTTCTACCGCCGCAGCGCGAAATATCCCCGCTTCGAGCAGTACATCTTCCTCGCCACCTCGGGCAATATCTGGAACACCCAGCCCGGCTGCCAGGTTCTCGGCCAAGACGGCTCGGCCGGTGGCGTCTGGGTGGGCGAGTTCGGCAAAGGCAAACAGCCCGACATCCACTTCCGCGGATACATCCCCGGCAACGGATATTTCCGCGCCTACGACCTCAACGAGGTGGGCCGCTACTACAACCACGACTTCGTCGTCCAGTACCAGCAGACGCTCTACCCCGACCGCGTCGACTACGGCGACAAAAAATTCGCCAACCATATCATGGTCAACTTCTGGGACAACAGCAACGGCAAGACGCTCGAAATCCTTGAAGACGGCAAACCCCTCGACGTCGAGCTTGCCCCCGACCTCGAGGACCCGCTGTACAACGTCTCGCGCTGCGCACCCGCGGCGGTAAAGAACGGCCGCCCCACCCCATCCGAGGGCTTTGTGGCCAACACCCACATCTACGTCGCCCGCGCCGCCACCGCCGACGCCCCGGTCGAAGTCCGCGTCCGCGACGCCTCCGGCAACATCGTCTACACCGAGACCCTCCAGCGCCCCAAACCCTTCCACCGCCACGCCCAATAACCCCACACATTAATATAATACAATATCCACCACCCAATTAGACCAATTAGGCAAATCAGCCTAATTGGTCTAATTGTTCTGATTGCTCTAATTTCTCCGATTTCTCCGATTCCTCTGATAACTCTGATAACTTTGATAACTCGCGATACACCCTACCCCTTCTCCTGTGCCCATTAATCCCGGATATTTGGGCGTTTAAAAAATTTTTTATACCTTTGCAGTCGGTTTAGGCCAGTACCGAAGCCGGCGACAAGGTGCGCTACAGGGCCCATGGGCTCGCAAAACGCCTGAGAAGCCGGTGGTTGGTGACTCCGACACCACAAATTTTATTTATTATTTTATTTTTTAACGCTAACCATGCAATACGAAACCGTTTTCATTTTAACTCCCGTTTTGTCTGATGATCAGATGAAGGAAGCGGTAGAAAAGTTCAGCAAGGTGCTCACCGACAATGGCGCTAACATTGTCAGCACCGAGCAGTGGGGCCTGCGCAAACTCGCTTACCCCATCGACAAGAAGTCGACAGGCTATTATGTCCTCATCGAGTTCGATGCCGAACCCGCTACCATCAAGAAACTTGAAACTGCCTACCGCCGCGACGAGCGCGTCATCCGCTTCCTGACTTTCCGTCTCGACAAGTACGCCGCACAGTACGCCGCCAAGCGCCGCAGCCTCAAGGGCACAAAAGCTATCGAAACCGTAGAACACGTAGAAGAAGCAAAGGAGGACTAAACAATGGCAAATGCAAATTCAGAGATTCGCTATCTCACCCCCATGTCTGTTGACGTGAAGAAGAAAAAATATTGCCGTTTCAAACGCAGCGGCATCAAATATGTTGATTACAAGGATCCCGAATTCCTCAAGAAATTCCTCAACGAGCAGGGCAAGATTCTTCCCCGCCGCATCACCGGCACCTCGCTGAAGTTCCAGCGCCGTGTGGCCCAGGCCGTCAAGCGTGCCCGCCACCTGGCCCTCCTCCCCTACGTAACCGACCTCATGAAATAAGCTCAAGGACAAACGATATGAAAGTTATACTTAAAGAAGACGTACAGGGCCTTGGATACAAGGACGACGTCGTTGAAGTAAAGTCCGGCTACGGCCGCAACTACCTTATCCCCACCGGAAAGGCTGTTATCGCCACTCCTTCTGCCCTCAAGATCCTGGCCGAGAACCAGCGTCAGCAGGCCCACAAGCTTGCTCAGATCAAAGCCGCAGCCGAGGCTGTCGCCGCCCAGATCAAGGCTCTTGAGAACCTCGTCATCACCGCCAACGCCAGCGAGGCCGGTGTAATCTACGGCTCGGTGAACGCCATCCAGCTCGCCGAAGCTCTCGCTGCCGCAGGCATCGAGGTTGAGCGCAAGCTCATCGACGTCACTCCCGTCAAAGAACTTGGCAAGCACACCGCCAGCGTCAAGCTGCACCGCGATGTTGTTGTCGAGCTCCCCTTCGAGGTAGTGGCCGCCGTCGCCGAATAAGCACGGCACCCAAAAGAGGCAACATTCCCTCCACATTCTCAATACATTTTCCCAAATCCGTCAGTGGTTGCGTCGCGAAGACGCGGCCACTGTTTTTTTACCCCCAACCCCAACCGCACCCACCTCACGCGCAAGCCCCACCTCACGCGTAGCCCGTGGTGGGACCGCATCCTGCGGTCATCAAATACCCGGCGGCAGGATGCCGCCACTCCATGCAGGCAGTGTGGCGCAGGTTAGCGGGTGAAGGTGCCGCGGGGGGTGTGGACGGTGATTTTCTTGACGGAGGCGGGGAGGGACGTCTTTACCTGGGAGAGGCCGGACGGGGTGATGTCGAGGCCGGCGTAGCCGAAGATTATGCCCTGCAGCATCGCGCCGGCTCCGGTGAGGAAGTAGGTGCGGTTGTTGGTGGCCGTCTCGGCGAGCACCATGAACGGGCCGCGGACGTTGGGTTGGAACGCCCGGTCGAGGGCCTTCGCCGCCTCCTCGGGACGCCCGTTGCGGGCCAGGGTAACGGCCATCACGCCGTGACTCATGGCGGGGCCGTGTTTGAGGTCGAGCTTGCTGTCGTAGTAGTTGATATTCTTCAGCAGCTCCTTCGCATCCGTGATGACGCCGAGGGGATAACCCAAGAGAGTGACGTCGCTCTGCTTAATCTGCGCGCCGTCGTAGGTGGCGTGCTCGCGCATCGTGCCGTCGTCGAAGTAGTGGAACTTGAGATTATCGGCCACCTCGCTCCAGCGGCTGTCCGGAGTGATACCCAGGCGCTCGGCGGCCTCGCGCGTGTGCGTCAGCGCGGCCTTGGCGGCGCCGTTGGTAAAGGCGTTGTCGTCGACACCAATGGCGTATTCGTCGGCGCCGACGACATTCTTTATCGAGTAGCTGCCGTCGTCGTTGCGCTCGACGCGGCTAAGCCAGAAGTCGGCACATTCCTTCATCAGCGGGAAGCCCTCGTCGCGCAGCCAGTCTATGTCGCCGGTGGTGCAGAAGTACAGCCAGGCGCCATTGGCCACGCAGGCCGTGATGTGCTGCTCCATCGAGCCCGTGAGGGCGTAGGTCGGCGTCGACTCCTCGCCGTTGGGGTCGGCCTCCCAGGGGAACATCGCCCCCTCGTAGCCCATACCCTGGGCACGTTTGCGCGCCGCGGGCAGACCGTCCACACGGAAATCCACCATCGACCGCGCCAGCTCGGGATGCAGAACGGCAATCACCGGCAGCATCCACGTGTCGGCGTCCCAGAAGATATGGCCGTTGTAGCCCTGGCCGCTCTGGCCCACCGGCGCTATGCTGCGGCGGCTGCCGGCGCGTACCGAGCTGTAGAGGTGGTAGATGGCAGTCGTCACCGCCGTCTGCAACTCATCGTTGCCGTCGACGGTGACATCGCTCTGCCACAGTTCGTCCCACAGCTTCTCGTGACGCGCCACCAGGCGGTCGCGCCCCTCGCGCACGGCAAAGAGCACCTGGCGCTCGCTCTCCTGCCACGGGTCGCTGTAGTCGGCGCCCGAGCAGATTGAGGTGATGATGCAGAACGATGTCCGCTGTCCCTTCCTGAGAGCAACCTTCACCGTGTCGGCGCTGACGGCCTCGCTGCCTTCGCCGCAAAGGATGGCACTTGTCGATGCCACAACCTCCGCGCCGCCGCCGTAACGCAGCTCACGGCGCATCATCTTGCGGTACTTGCCCTCGTTACTGACCCTTTTGGACGATGAGATGATGCTATCCTTGGACGCTATCGCGGCGCGGTCGACAAACTCGCCGTCGACATCGGCAAGAGCTTCTACCTCTACCTCCAGCATCGACACGCACGGCAGCCCGCGCAGACTGCGTTGCGTGGCGGTGATACGCACCTCGTTGTTGGCAAGGACGGTCGTAAAGGCGGCCCGGTCCATGTCCAGCGTCCGGCGCTCGGCCTTCAGCCCAGCAAAGCTCGTCGAAAGAGCGAACGGCGACATCACCGGCCTGATTTTGCTCACGCTCGACGCATTGCCCGGCTCGTGCACACCGGCCGAGTAGGTGCGCTGCGTGCCAAGGCCGTCCTCCGACGGGATAAAGCCCATCAGACCGTTGCCCAACAGCGGCAACTCCGTCGCCTTGAGGTCGCCCTCGACCGTTATAACACGCTTGGCTGCCGACACGCACACCGCGCCCAGCACGCACATCCAAAAAATCACAAATCTATTCACAGCAACTTTCTTCATCGCTAATTTTTTCATGGCTAAAATTACTTAAGCATAGTAAATGTCTATCAGCAAACCCATTCACGGCCAAAAATCTGCGCAGATAAAACCCCATCCGGGCATAGTTACCCGCCGCACTTACCGCACCCTGGTTTGCCACGGCAAAGTTACCAAAATGTTCCGCGATAAAAAAACGTGCCCGGATGGATTTTGGCGCGCAGCGTCCAATCCGGTTCCGCCAAGTTTCAACACCCTAAAAATCAAAAATTCCGCTACCACTCCACGCATCTTCCCTTTTATGTTCCGCGATAAAAGAGTGCAGTTAAGTGCAAAAATATCAGCGCCCCAAAGGTTGGCTCGATGGCTCAACTTTTGGGGCGCCGGTTAGGTTTATTTAGCCTTGCGGATGTAAGGCAAGGGGGTTTCGGGAGTGAATTACTTCACGAGGACTTTGGCTACTTTTGTGCCCTGGCGACGGATGACGAGCTGGCCGGCGGCGGGGTTGTTTACGCGCTGACCCTGGAGGTTGAAGAACTCAACGGGAGCGTTGTTCTCCTCGTCAGCGATGATGTCGTTGAC
>SFLG01000070.1 GCA_004553485.1 Bacteroidales bacterium
CGGAGTTTGGCCCCCAAAGCTCTTACATCCGAGAAGGTCCTTCCGTCTGAGACAGCTCTTACATCTCTACATTCCCTTACTACATACACAAAAAAAGCACCGCCGGAGCGGTGCTTTTTTGTGTGGGAGAGGGTTGGGTCAGCGGATGACGACCTTGGTGACGGTGTTGCCCTGGCGGCGGATATAGAGGCCCGGGGTGAGGTTCTCGGCTTCGACACGCACGCCCTGGAGGGTGTAGTATTCGGTGCTGTCGGCGAGGACGTCTGTCTCGACATCATTGATGCCCGAAACTCCCTTGGTGTAGCGGCGGCCGCTCCACTTGGTCTTGCAGTTCACGGTAACCTGACTGGCGTTGAGGGCGCTGACGTAGACGGGGATGGTGACGTAGCTGGTGCCGGACTTGGTGGGGGTGAAGGTCATGGTGACTGTGCCGCCTTCGGCGGGCAGGGTGGCGGGGCTGACGGTGATCTGGCTGTCAGAGCTGCGGACGCTGATTTCGCCGATGATGCCCGAGCCGGTGACGTTGAACTGACGTGTCACGTATCCGTTGCTCTTGAAGCCGGCGTCGGCGTCGGCGGTCATCCAGAAGGTGGTGGCGCTGACGGCGAGCGAGCCTGCGGGATACTTGCCCGACCACTTGGTCTTGCAGTTGACAGTGACGGCGTCAGCATTGTCGGCGCTGATGGTGACGGGGATTGTCACGTAGCTCGTCGAGGCCTTGGTAGGCGTGTAGACGATGGTGAAGGTGCCGCCCTGTGCGGGGAGGGTGGCGGGGCTGACGGTGATCTGGCTGTTAGAGCTGGAGGCCTTGATGGTGCCGCTGATGCCGGTACCGGTGACGGTGAGCTCGCGTACTACGCGGCCGTTGGCCTTGAAGCCGGCGTCGGCGTCGGCGGTCATCCATAAGGTGGTGCCGCTGACGGCGAGCGAGCCGCGGGTGACAACTTCGGGCTTCTTCTCGATCTTAACGGCGACGGCAATCTGCTTGCTTACCGAGCCCGAGGCGACGGTGACGGTGGCGCTGTAGCTGCCGGGGGTGGCGGTGCTTGCGGCGATGACGAGGGTACCGCCGGTGGTGGCGTTCCAGCCGTTTTTGCTGACGGTGACGTTGCTGTTGCTCGAGGTGACGGCTATGTCGCTGTCGAGGTCTTCGGCGCTGACGGTGACGTTGGCCGAGGAAGCGGCCTCGCCTTCGGTGGCGCTGAGGCTGACGTTAGCGGTAGACAGGTTGATGACGGGTTTCTTGGCGATGGCGACGGCGACGGCAATCTGCTTGCTTACCGAGCCCGAGGCGACGGTGACGGTGGCGCTGTAGCTGCCGGAGGTGGCAGTGCTTGCGGTGATGACGAGGGTGCCGCCGGTGGTGGCGTTCCAGCCGGATGCCTTGGCAACGGTGACCTTGCTGTTGCTCGAGGTGACGGTGATGTCGCTGTCGAGGTCTTCGGCGCTGACGGTGACGTTGGCCGAGGGAGCGGCCTCACCCTTGCCGGCAGAGAGGCTGACGCTGGCGGTGGAGACGGTGATGACGGGTTTCTTGGCGATGGTGACGGCGACGGCGATCTGCTTGCTTACCGAGCCTGAGGCGACGGTGACAGTAGCGTTGTAGCTACCGGCCGTAGCGGCGTCGGCGGTGATGACGAGGGTGCCGCCGGTGGTGGCGTTCCAGCCGGATGCCTTGGCGACGGTGACCTTGCTGTTGCTCGAGGTGGTCTACGGCGCTGACAGTGACGTTGGCCGAGGGAGCGGCCTCACCCTTGCCGGCAGAGAGGCTGACGCTGGCGGTGGAGACGGTGATGGCGGGGTTCTTGGGTGCGGGCTCAGGCTCGATGGAGGGCATTTCGCCGGTCCACTTTGTCTTCAGGTTGATTGTCACGGCGTCGGCGTTGGAGGCGCTGACGGTGACGGGGATGGTGACGTAACCCGAGGTGACCTTGGTGGGCGAGTAGACGATAGCGACGTTACCGCCGGCTGCGGGCAGCGAGGCGGGCTCGAAGCTGATCTGGCTGTCGGCGCAGCTGAGGCTGATCTGGCCGTTGATGTTGGTACCGGTGACGGCGACGGTGCGTACGACCTTGCCGGTTGTCTGGAAGCCCTGGTCGCAGTTCGAGCCGAGGCCGGCCGTCATCCACTGCGTTGTGCCGTTGACGGCGATGGTGCCGCGGACAACGGGCTTGGCGCTGATGTTGACGGTGACGTTGAACTGCTGCGAGAGAGCGCCGGCCTTGACGGTGACGGTGGCGCTGTAGCTGCCCTGGGCCGAGGCGTCGGCGCTGATGGTGAGGGTACCGCCGGCGGTGGCGCTCCAGCCCGAGGCGGGAGCGACCTTCACGCGGCTGTCGCTGGAGGTGTACGAGATTTCGCCTGCAAGATCTTTGCCGGTTACTGTCAGCGCGGTGGAGGGAGCGGCTTCGCCTTCGGTGGCGCTGAGGGTGGCCGAGGAGGCCGAGAGGGTGAGCTCGGGTTTGGGCGTCTGCACGCCGGCCGAGATGACGGTCTTGACAGGAACGGTTATGCGCACTTTGGCTGTGCCGAAGCCGCTCTCGAGGGCTACGTAGTCGTCCCAGCTACCTTCGCCGAACGAGGTGTTGAGGGTGACGGTGACGGTACCGCCCTTGGCGTTAAGAGTCTTGGTGCTGAGGGTATATTTGCCTGAGTTGGAGGCGACGCGGATTTCGCTGGAGAGCCATTTGCCGGTGACGGAGATGGTCTGCGAGGGATTTTTGGAGCCCTTGACGACGTTGAAGCTCAGCGAGGCGGGGTTGGCCTTGATGGAGGGAGGCTCGACGGTGAAGGCGGCCATCTCGTTGTAGAGCTGCATTATCCTTGTGCCGTAGCCTGATGCCATGGCCCATACGCCGTTGCCGAAGTTCTCGAAGTAGGCCGAGTGCTTTGAGTTGTAGCCGAAGCGGGGGTCAACTTTTGTCCAGCCCGAGGGGAGGGGCGCGGTGGTGGCATACGACCAGAGGTGCTGAAGGTGGGCGTCGACGCCGGTCTGGACCGAGCCGAACTGGCAGCCCTTCTGGCCGAGGGTGGTGACGCCGAGACCGCAGTAGTTGTGGTCGCTGGGGGTTACTGCCGTGCCGCCTTCGTAGCGGAACCATCCTGTTTCGATGCAGGCCTGACACAGGGCGATGTCGCCGCGGATGCCCCAGCGGTTGCCGGTGTCGTAGTATGCCTGGGCAATTTCGTATGAAAACGAAGAACCCGGATTCTTGGACATCACGTACTGGTACATGCGGTCGACTGATGCAACGGGTTTGGCAAGCACGGGGGTCAGTGCATAAACGCTACCCCATACGGCTAATGCGAGGGTAAGAAAAGTTAGTATTCGCTTCATGCTGCAAGATTTATGGTTAGTTATAATAGTTTTTTCGTAGGGCATGTAAAGCAAAAGGGGCGCTTTCCTTCCAGTTTGAAAGGTAACCACCCCACATCAATAATGATTGATGCACAAATTTAACAATATTTTTAATATTTCCAACAAATTTTTAAGATGATTTATAACACAAAACCCGGAAAAACGAGTTTGTGTTAGAAATTTCCACGTTCTGTTTCAGAAATGCCACAATCGCCACAACTCCGCCACCCTAACCCGCTCCGCTCATGGAGGAACCGCATCCTGCGGTCGCCTATCTCCCGGCGGCAAGATGCCGCCGCCCCACGTGACCGCTGGAAGCGGTCCCTCCATACAGGCCATGCGCCCAGCGCTGCTTACTCCCATTACTCCCATCCCTCCCAAGACCAATTTTTCCACCCAAATTTTGGGATACCCGGAAAAAGTGTTGGCTTAGTTGCGAAAAAAATTTAATTTTGCGAGGCGGGAGGTTTGCGCCTGCCGCATAATCATGGAAACATCTCACATTATGAACAATCAGGTTAACGAAAGCAGACGGCTGGCCCTGAAAAAGATGGGGTTTGCCGTGGCGGGGGCGCTGGCGGCAACTACCGGCGTGCTCCCGCTGGTGTCGTGCGGCAGCACGGGCCGCAAGAGACGCACGGTGCTATATTTCACCGGCACGGGCAACTGCTTCCACGTCGCCCGCGAGCTGGCGGGGGCCGACGGCGAGATGCTGAGCATCCCGCAGCTGATGAAGGACGGACGCTTCGACATCGAGGCCGACGAAATTGGCATCGTTTATCCCATCTACGGCCACATGCCGCCCAATATGGTGCGCAAATTTATCGAAAAAGCCAACCTGAAGGCCGACTACCTTTTTGCCGTGCTCACTTACGGCAACCGCCACGCCAACGCCGTGGAGATCTGGGACGACATCGCCCGCGGCGCCGGCAAGACTTTTGACTACATCAACACGCTGATAATGGTGGACAACTGGCTCCCGGGCTTTGATATGGCACAGCAGATCAAGTCGTTGCCCGAGAAGAAGGTGCCCGAGCACATCGCCGCCCTGCGCGCCGACATTGACCGGCGCCGCAAGTTTATCGCCCCCGTCACCGAGGAGGACCGCGAGCAGCAGCGGCAGTTTCTGCAACGCTCGGGCCTGGACCCGGCCGTCGGCTTCCTGATGAAGAGCGAGAACTATTTCCGGGCCGACAGCAACACCTGCATCGGCTGCGGCGTGTGCGTCCAGGTATGCCCCAAGGCCAACTGGAGGCTCGACCCATGGCCGATGGCGGAGGGCGACTGCGAATTTTGCTTCGCCTGCATCCAGAATTGCCCGCAAAAATCCATACAGTTTGTTGAAAGCGAGGACAATGCCTTTGCCAAGCACGGCGAGGTCAACCCCAAGGCACGCTACCGCAACGAGCACGTCTCGCTCTACGACATCAAAGCCTCGAACAGCCAGTTCTGACGACCGGCGCACAAATCCCCAAGCCCCTAATTTTCACTCATAACCACATACACATTATGAAAAAAGCAACATTGCTGATGACCGCCGCCGTCCTCGGCTGCCTCTCGGCATCGGCCAAAGACCAACCCGCCGCCATCGACCTGTCGCAGGCACCGGCCACTCAGGTCAAGCACCCCGAATGGAGCCGCAACGCCGTCATCTACGAGGTCAACACCCGTCAGTACACCCCGGAAGGCACTTTCAAGGCCTTTGACAAACACCTGCCGCGCCTCAAGGAGTTAGGCGTTGACATCCTTTGGTTTATGCCCATCCACCCCATCTCGGAGGTCGGCCGCAAGGGTACCCTCGGCAGCTACTACGCCGTCAAGGACTTCAAGGCCGTCAACCCCGCCTTCGGCACCCTCGACGACTTCAAGGAGACGGTGCGCAAGGCCCACGACCTGGGCATGAAGGTAATCATCGACTGGGTACCCAACCACAGCGGTCGCGACAACGTATGGGTGGCCGAGCATCCCGACTGGTACGCCCACAACGACAAGGGCGAGATGTACGGCGACGCCGACTGGACCGACGTCTATAAGCTCAACTACAACAACCCCGAGCTGCGCAAGGCCATGACCGACGCCCTAAAGTTCTGGCTCACCGAGGCCGGCATCGACGGCTTCCGCTGCGACGTGGCAATGATGGTGCCCACCGACTACTGGAACGAGACGCGCACACAGCTCGAGGCCGTTCAGCCCCAGCTGTTTATGCTGGCCGAGGCTTCCAAGCCCAAGCTCAACGCCGCAGGCTTCGACATGAGCTACAACTGGCCCATGAAGGACCTGTACAGCCAGATCGCCGCCACCCAGGGCCAGTACACCTTCCGCCCCGACGCCAAATTCCCCGTCAAGAACGCCCTCGCCATCGACTCGATGCTCAACGACCAGTCGGCAAAGTGGCCCTCGGACTCTTACCTGATGAACATGATCACCAACCACGACCTCAACTCGTGGGAAGGCACTGAGTTTGAGCGCCTCGGCAACCTCTCGCAGGCCTTCGCCGTCCTGTCGTGGACTCTCCCCGGCATGCCGCTGATGTACACGGGCCAGGAGACGGGCATGAACCGCGCCTTTGAATTCTTCGAGAAAGACAAGGCACCCGAATGGGAACCCCGCAACACCTACTTCGACTTCTACAAAACCCTCAACACCATCAAGCACAAGCATCCCGCCCTCGCCGCCGGCAGCGCACGCGGTGGCAAGATGCTGCGCTACGCCACCAAGTCGCCCGACCTCTACGTCTTCGAGCGCCAACTCGGCAACGACCGCGTGGTAGTGGCCCTCAACCTGGGCAAGGCCGACGCACCCGTCAGCTTCACCGGCGCCAAGCCCGACACCGCCTCCCTCACCGACATCTTCACCGGCAAAGCCGGCGCCATACCCGCCACACTCACCCCGGGCCAGTATGTAGTCCTCGCCACCGAGTGACACCACCGACATAGCCCTGCAACAGCCGGACCACCGACACAGCCCCGGACATCAGCCGATGCCCGGGGCCTGCTGTAGGGAACCCCGACGGAACCCGTTTGTAGATATGTCCAGTGTGTTGATAGCTTACCCGGAGCCGCGGTATGGGTATCGCCATTTAGGTCGTTTTGCTGGGATGGCCACGGCCGCGTTGTGGATAATTTCAAAAAATTGCGTACCTTTGTGCCGAAATTATTGTCACACACCGAGTGCTTGCAACCTCGTAAAAAACAAGAAAAATGTCACAACAACAAGAATGTCAGCCGACGGCGCGCGTCAACGCCGTCTCAATGTCTCCCCTGTTCGTAACCCTGACGGTGCTCTTCTGCGTCTGCCTCATCGTCAGCAACCTAATGGAAATCAAAACGATACAGCTCGGGCCCCTCGAACTCACGGCAGGCTTCATCGTCTTTCCCATCTCCTACATCATCAACGACTGCATGGTCGAGATCTACGGCTTCCGCAAAGCCCGCCTGGTGATATGGCTCGGCTTTGCCGCCAACCTGCTCGTCGTGCTGCTCCTCCAGGCCGGCCTCCTGCTGCCCGGCACATCCGAATGGACAGCCCAGCCGGCAATGGAGACCATCTACGGCACCGTCCCACGCATGCTCGGCGCCAGCTTCACCGCCTTCCTCTGCGGCTCAATGGTCAACGCCTACGTCATGAGCCGCATGAAACTGCGCGACGGCAACAAAGGCTTCACACTCCGCGCCATCGTCAGCACCCTCCTCGGCGAAGGCGTCGACTCAGCCATCTTCTTCCCCCTCGCCTTCGGCGGCATCCTCCCCTTGACGATGATCCTGACCATCATGGTCAACCAAGTCATCCTCAAAACCCTCTACGAAATCATCGTCCTCCCCCTCACCCTCCGCATCGTCCGCCGCCTGCGCACCCTCGAGCGCACCTCCCCCACCCTCGACCAAGGCATCTCCTACAAATGGTGGCGCATCACCGACCTCTAACCCCGCCCCCCTTCGCCCTCCACCCCCTTGGCCCCAACCCCTTTGCCCCCCTTTGGCCTCAACACCTCGATACAAAATCTTTGATACCCAAGCCTTAACCTAAAAGGAGTCAAGCCAATCCTACATTGCCTAACGCAGGGACGGTTTCATGCACCGGATTTTCGTATTGTTCTCCTGAAAGTATTGACACAAAACCCTTAACAACAAGCTTAACGACAAACATAACAAAAACCCTTTGCCCGACAAAAACAAATAAACCGTCCCAACCCTTGCAAAATTCAGCGCAAACCATTACCTTTGCAAACACATTTCCCTCAGGCGTCCCCGACGTCTCCCGGAGCCGGTCCCATAGCTCAGTTGGTCAGAGCAACTGACTCATAATCAGTGGGTCCTTGGTTCAAGCCCAAGTGGGACCACCCTTGCAAATCTCTATTTATCTAATATTTAGATAAATAGAGATTTTTGCTTTATAATTTTGTCCGCAAATTATCCACGAATCTGAATTTTAGGTTAGTGTGGACAACAAATTTGATACTGTTTCTTTGAGTGTGTCTGAGCGAAGGCTCACTCAAAGAAAAAGTATCTCGGAGCATGGCTCTGTGACTATGCGGAACACCGACAGCCATTTGATGAAATAAAACATCGCCACACATTCAAAGAGGTTGGCGATGTAGCGGAAGGTCGGTATGATTGGAAGATTGAGAGAGGACGAGGGAATAGACTAAAGACGTGACATGCTTTTGTAATAAACTGATTACCAAAATCTCCTTCTATGAGAAAACCTCCTAAGATAGAATAATGAAGTAAGCGATAGCGTGTATGAGGATTGAGGTTTGTTGCGACCATAATATGCTGCTGAACTAATTTGCGATTCAACAATCAAAGGGTCATTGCCATTTTGAACGGCTTTGGTGAATAAGTCCATTATCTCATATTTATTACCGAAATCAGCATCGGGATGCCTCAAAATTTCAGAAACAACCTGACTAATAGAATGAGGATAAATTATAAAAGTATTGTCTGCATTGCATGTGATATTCCTAAACTCACTGCTTCCAAAGAATACTATTACTGAATAGATTGGGATGCCGGGATTATGTTGCAAACATCGTCTGATGGCTTTGATATGTCCAGCATTCTGCATAACTGGATTAAAAAAGCGGTGTTTTTCCTTACCATATGCCAATATTTGTGTCCAGTATCTTTGATGTTCGTTGCCGAAAATCCAACCGCTATAATCTTTTACTTCAAACACAATAATCCCAGTTTTAGTTGCAACGGCGATATCTACCTGCGTATACTCTCCATTCGGTTTCTGAATATATAAGTCGTGGAATATCGCTTTCGGATTGATGCCGTTCTTCAATAATTTCAGTATTACTCTGCGTTCTGACCACTCTCCACGAGTAATGGGTGTAACCAGTTCAATAAGTTTCCGCTCTTTATGCTTGATATAAACAAGATATACAATCCCAAATATCAAACAGATAAGGAATATGATAAGGGCAAGTGACATTACTGATGTTTTAATGATACAGATGAATTGTTACGAAAATTATTGGCAGGGGTTAATCGCAGCTCATTTGAATGCAATTATAGGAATAACTTTCGTTGTTCCATAATTTTGACACATGTAGTTTCCAATCTGCCTTGCGCATTTTTCTTGGGGAGCTTTCACTATCTGGTTATTATAAAAGTTACAACCTTCTTGGGGGAGTGTCTCACAGAGTGTGTCTGAGGTGAGTTCACTCAAGCTTGTAGGCCTCAGATGACGATGCAAATTTAATTATTATATCTCATTATTTCGTTATTCGATTAAAGAATATCAATTTTGAAGTGCAGTCTCACGAGGTAACGGGCTCTGCTTAGGAGCAACCCGCCGGCAACATGGCTGCGCCCACACTGGAAACAGTCGGATAACAGAACCGCTTCACAAGAGGCGGTTCCACTGTTTTTAGGAGGACTGTTCTGCTAAGAAAACCTAAACCATCAGTCCGGTAAAAGCTTTTTGTCAATGGTTATGTTCGGCAACACTCGGTCAAAAGCCTTGTGGTCCATGGCCACGATACTGTTTCCTCTTTTGTCTTTCTTAGATTAGACCTTAAACCAACAAATAAATAACAACACCCAATTTTACATTTCTGAGTGTAAAACTGGGTGCTGTTTGTGCAATTCACTGATTATCAGCGTTAATTGTGGAGCTGGAGGGAGTTGAACCCTCGTCCAAACGCGGAATTGGGGCGGTTTCTACGTGCGTAGTCTCCGATTGGTTTTTGTGCGGCGGCAG
>SFLG01000071.1 GCA_004553485.1 Bacteroidales bacterium
AAACTCTCCGTTGTTGGTATATTGTCTTTTTCTTTTCTTTGTTGAAAAGCAACAATTACCACGAAAGTGTTGTTGCTGTCGCTTCCGGTCGCGGGCCGCGCCCATCTCTGGGCCGCCCTCCGGTCGCCCCGGCGGATTATCGCTGTCTGTGCTTGGTTTAAAGAATTGACTTGAGTTTCTCGGCTGCCCCAAAAGGCGCCGTTTCTTGCTCTTGTACTACTCTTGTCTCTATTGTAAATCTTTCAATGTTCTCGTTGTTCGCGGGGGCGTTTTCCCGTTTGCGAGTGCAAAGGTACGGCAAGTTTTTGAACTGACAAAATATTTTGGAAAAAAATTGCAGAAAAAAGCAGGAAAATTGCCCGATGACGGGTAAACATGCAGGCAACACACTGAGACACAGCAGGGTATAACTAATGTTAAAATATTTTAAAATAATGAGGATGAGCGAAGCGGGCGGAGATACGGACCGGGGGCGGCACCGTTATCGGTCAAGCTCGACCGATAACGGTCAATCGCGCACCCACAGGCGGGGGCCAAACGGGGTGCAAGCGGCGCCAGGCGTTGCTATTTCGCGTTATTTTTTATAACTTTGCAGCCTGTATTATATAATAAGGTGTAAGGCCACATGTAATGACCCGCAAGAAAAGGGAGAAAGGGGCCCGAAGCCGTAACAAAACCCGAAACCCCAAAACAAAAAGCATATCAATGGATCTTTTTGACAAAATCAGCGCCGACATCAAGACGGCAATGCTTGCCAGGCAGAAGGTTCGCCTCGAGGCCCTGCGCGGCATCAAGAAAGAATTTCTCGAGGCCAAGACCGCTCCCGGCGCGGGCGGCGTCCTCACCGACGAGGCTGCCACCAAGATACTGGTGAAGCTGGCCAAGCAGCGCCGCGAGTCGGCAAAAATCTACTCGGAGAACAACCGCCCCGAGCTTGCCGAGAACGAGCTTGCTGAGGCCGCGGTGATAGACGAATACCTGCCCAAGGCCCTGACGCCGGAGGAGCTTGACGCCGAGCTGCGCAAGATTATCGCCGAGACCGGCGCCTCGTCGCCCAAGGACATGGGCAAGGTGATGGGCGTGGCAACAAAGCGCCTGGCCGGACGTGCCGACGGTCGCGCCGTTTCGGCCGCCGTGCGCGAGCTGCTGGCCCAGTGACGACACAACTTTATTCTGTAATCAAAAACCAACCAAGCATACACGATGCTCACACTTCAGAAAATCAAAGAAGACACACAATGGGTGATTGACCGCCTCGCCGTCAAGGGATTTGACGGCCGCAAACCCATTGCCGACGTCATGGCCCTCGACGTCGTACGCAAAGAAACCCAGGGCAAACACGACGAAGCCGCCAATCAGCTCAAGAAATATGCCGCCGAAATCGGCAAGCTGATGAAGGAAGGCAAGAAAGAAGAGGCCGAGCAGGTCAAGCAGTCGGTAGCCGTGCTCAAATCGGAGCAGAAGGCTTACGCCGACGAGCTGAGCCGCACCGAGACCGAGATACGCGACATCCTGCTCACCATCCCCAACACCGCCTACGAGGGTGTGCCCGCCGGCACCTGCGCCGCCGACAACGTGGTAGAGAAGACCGGTGGCCCGATGCCCGAGCTCGGCGAGGACGCCCTGCCGCACTGGGAGCTGGCAAAGAAATACAACCTGATAGACTTTGACCTTGGCGTAAAGATTACCGGCGCCGGTTTCCCTGTCTACATCGGCAAGGGCGCCAAGCTGCAGCGCGCGCTCATCCAGTTCTTCCTCGACAGCGCCTCGGAGGCCGGTTACCTTGAGGTTCAGCCGCCCTACGTCGTCAACGAGGCCTCGGGCTACGGCACAGGCCAGCTACCCGACAAGGAGGGCCAGATGTACCACTGCGACGAGGACAACCTCTACCTCATCCCCACCGCCGAGGTGCCCGTCACCAACATCTACCGCGACGTCATCCTCCCCGGCGAGAGCCTCCCCAAGAAAAACTGCGCCTACAGCGCCTGCTTCCGCCGCGAGGCCGGCAGCTACGGCAAGGACGTGCGCGGCCTCAACCGCCTACACCAGTTCGACAAGGTGGAGATTGTGCGCATCGAAAAGCCGGAGAACTCGTACGCCGCCCTCGAGGAGATGAAGGACCACGTGCAGAGCCTGCTCGACCGCCTAGGTCTGCCCTGGCACATCCTGCGTCTGTGCGGCGGCGACATGAGCTTCACCTCGGCCATCACCTTCGACTTCGAGGTATGGTCGGGCGCCCAGAAGCGCTGGCTGGAGGTTTCGTCGGTATCGAACTTCGAGACCTACCAGGCCAACCGTCTGAAATGCCGCTATCGCGACGAGGACAAGAAGATCAAGCTGTGCCACACGCTCAACGGCTCGGCCCTCGCCCTGCCGCGCATCATGGCCGCGCTGCTCGAGAACAACCAGACGCCGGAGGGCATCCGCGTTCCCGAGTGCCTGCAGAAATATTGCGGCTTCAGCATCATTGACTGACATCCGCCAGGCTGCAAAAACGAGGCGCCGCGTTCCCCGGTTGGGGCGCGGCGCCTTGTTTTGCGTTTATGGGCTGAGGGGTGATAGGGCCGGCAGGCCCCGTAACAGTGCCGGGCACTTTTGGGGGTGAGGCCGGGTCAATAGCACTCGGAGGCACTGGGGAAGGCGGAGGTGCGGACGTCGGAGACGTAGGCGCCGATGGCGTCGCTGATGGCGGTGCCGAGGGAGGCGTAACGGCGCAGGAACTTGGGAGCAAAGCCGTCGTTCATGCCGAGCATATCCTGAAGAACGAGTACCTGGCCGTCGGTGCCGGGTCCGGCGCCGATGCCGATGACGGGGATCTTGACGGCTTCGGTGACGCGACGGGCAAGGTCGGCGGGAATTTTCTCGAGGACGAGGCTGAAGCATCCGGCTTTCTCAAGCATGAGGGCGTCGCTGATAAGCTTCTCGGCCTCGGCCTCCTCTTTGGCGCGGACGCCGTAGGTGCCGAACTGGTTTATGCTTTGCGGGGTAAGGCCCAGGTGGCCCATGACGGGGATGCCGGCGCGGACAATGGCCTCGACAGAGGCGAGCACCTCCTTGCCGCCTTCGAGCTTGACGGCCTCGGCGCCGCTCTCCTTGAGGATGCGCACGGCGCTGGCAAGGGCGTGGTCGGGGTTGCCCTGGTACGAGCCGAAGGGCATGTCGCACACCACAAAGGCGCGCTGCACGCCGCGCACCACGCACGAGGCATGATATATCATCTGGTCGAGGGTGATGGGAAGGGTGGTCTTGTAGCCGGCCATGACGTTGGCGGCGCTGTCGCCGACAAGTATCATGTCGATGCCACCGCGGTCGACAAGGGTGGCCATCGTATAATCGTAGGCGGTGATCATCGCAATTTTTTCGCCACGGGCTTTCATGGCGGCAAGGGTAGCCGTTGTCACCTTCTTTTTGTTGTCAACTGTGTTTGTAGACATAGCTTTTGGGGTTTGTTAGTAATGACGGCACACATTATTATATATAGGGAAGTGTGAGGGGGGGCGCTTTTTGGCTCCGGGGGTGCCGTCCCGTAAATTTTGGCACAAAGTTATATCTTTTGCACGAAACAACGTCGAATTTGCGGGTAAATTTCTAACCGGAGCGGCCAAAACGGCGTTAGTGGCGGCGAGCTCGCCGCCGAACGGTGACGGGCGCAGGCTGGCACAAAGGCCGACGGCGGGGTGCCGCTTAACGGTGACGAACACAGGCAAAAACAGCGGCGGCGAGCTCGCCGCCGAACGGTAACGAGCGCAGGCTGGCACAAAAGCCGGCGGCGGGGAGGGGTGCTTGGGGCCTAAAGGCCGCTAATGGAGCGGGGTTTGGATAGGGACAAAAAAAAATTACTCGTCATCACGACGGGTAACCTTCTTAACCTTAAATCTAATACCATGAAAAACACTTGCAAAGATAATGCTTTTATGTTATAAAACATAATTTTGAAGCAATAAATTTGCAGCATTAAATTAATTTAACAAATTACCAACCAATATATTTTTATCATTAGAAGCCTAATGTTGCTGTATATTAACTGTTTAGGCGGCGCAAAGGCCCGTTGACGGGAGTTTTGGCCTGAAATGTTTTTTGCCGTGGCCCCCCGGGGGGGGGCTTGCTGACGCAAGCTGAAGCTTGCTCACAGAACCAGGGAATCCGGCGGGAAGGGAGGTGGGCCGTTGGGGGCCGGGGTTGCCGACGCAAGCTGAAGCTTGCTCACAGAACCAGGGAAACCGGTGGGAAGGGAGGTGGGCCGTTGAGGGGACCGGGGTTGCTGACGCAAGCTGAAACTCGCTCACAGAACCAGGAAAACCGGCGGGGAGGGAGGTGGGCCGTTGGGGGCCGGCGAGCCCTAAGTTGAGATAAAACTATGGGTAGGAGTTATGGGTGGCCGTTTCAGCGATAGTCGGCGAAGCGGCTCTGGAGTTTCTTGCGTGCAAAGAAGATGCGGCTCTTTACCGTTCCCAGCGGGAGGTTCATGCGCTCGGCAATTTCGTTGTACTTGCAGCCGAAATTTCGTTTACGCCGTAGGCGCCTTCGGGAGTCTCGATGCCCGATTCCTGGCAGAGGTTGAGGTGGTAGAGGTTTTCGGTGGTGTCGACAACGGTGGCGGCACGGCCGGCGCGACGATAGTTGTTGATGAAGATGTTGCGCATGATTGTGAATACCCAGCCTTTGAAGTTGGTGTTTTCGGCGTACTTGTCTTCATTGTCGAGAGCTTTCAGGGTTGTATCCTGGAGCAGGTCGTAAGCGTCGTCGCGGTTTGAAGTGAGCATGTAGGCGAAGTTCAGCAGGTTAGTCTGCAAATTCATAAGATTGGATTGAAATTTAGCGTTTCCCATAGTTGTAAGTTTTATATCGTTGTTGATTTTTTTAGCCTTTAATAAGGGAGCGTTTGTGATTATCTTGAGTTATAAAAATACAACCGAATTGTAACATTGTCAATAGTTTTACAGTTAAACTCTGTTAATAAAATTGCTTTTTCTTAAACGGATTTGCAATTAGCTGGTTTTATGAGGGTTACAAAGGTGTAAAATTTAGGGGCGCAGATGGGTAATTTTGGTTAATTGTAACAAATTAAGCAATAAATTAAGCGTCGTTAACATTATTTTCAACTTTATTGTAACAATTGTAACGATTGTTGCGATTGCAAAAGTAAACGTTTTGTAGCATCTATGCAACGGTTTTGGTGGATTTTTTGTGACAGGGGGACGAAAAACCCAGCCGGCGAGCCACGAGGTGGGCTGCCGGCCGGGCGGGGTTTATGCGGTGTGTGGTGTTTTTTGGGGAGGGGGCCGATGGGACCGATAACTATGTGACTTGTGTGGCGTATGTGGTGTATATGACTTATACGTCTTATACGTCTTATACGTCTTATACGACTTATACGGGCCGGGCCGCTGTGGCCGTGGCGGGCCAGGGCTGCGGATGGACGACGGGCGGCGGCCCGGGCCGCTGTGGCCGGGGCGCGGCGCCCTGCGGCCTTACTTGCCGTTGATTTCGGCGAGGTTGGCGGCGATTTCGGCGTCGGTGACTTCGTAGTTCTGGAGGTCGCCGGCGATGAACTTGTCGTAGGACCTCGCCCGTCTCCTTGCACTTCTTGGCCTCGCGGATGGTGGCAGCGATGGCGTGGCACGACTCGGGAGCGGGGATGATGCCCTCGGTCTGCGCGAAGAGCATTCCGGCCTCGAACGACTCGAGCTGCGGGATGTCGACAGCCTCCATCAGGCCGTCCTTGATGAGCTGCGAGACGATGACGCCGGCGCCGTGGTAGCGCAGGCCGCCGGCGTGGATGTTGGCGGGGCGGAAGTTATGGCCGAGGGTGAACATCGGCAGCAGGGGCGTGTAGCCGGCCTCGTCGCCGAAGTCGTACTGGAACTTGCCGCGGGTGAGCTTGGGGCACGATGCCGGCTCGGCGGCGATGAAGCGGGTGTGGCGCTCGCCGGTGAAATTGTGGCGCATGAACGGGAAGGCTATTCCGCCAAAGTTGGAGCCGCCGCCGAAGCAGGCGATGACGATGTCGGGATATTCGCCGGCCATCTTCATCTGCTCCTCGGCCTCAAGACCGATAACCGTCTGATGCAGCGACACGTGGCTCATCACCGAGCCGAGGGTGTACTTGCAGTTGGGCGTAGTCTGCGCCAGCTCCACAGCCTCAGAGATGGCCGTGCCGAGCGAGCCCTGGTGGTTGGGGCAGACCGTGAGGATGTTCTTGCCGGCGCGTGTCGACATCGACGGCGAGGGCGTCACCTGGGCGCCGAACGTCTGCATGATGCTCTTGCGGTAAGGTTTCTGCTCGTAGCTGATTTTCACCTGGTAGACAGCGGCGTTGAGGTCAAACATCTTTGCGGCGTAAGCCAGCGAGGCGCCCCACTGGCCGGCGCCCGTCTCGGTGGTGACATTCTCCACGCCCTCCTTCTTGCAGTAATAGGCCTGCGGGATGGCCGAGTTGAGCTTGTGGCTGCCCATCGGGCTCACACTCTCGTTCTTAAAATATATATGTGCCGGGGTGCCGAGGGCCTCCTCCAGGGCGTAAGCGCGCACCAGCGGTGTCGAGCGGTAAAACTTGTATTTCTCGCGCACCTCCTCGGGGATGTCGATCCAGGCATCGGTCTGGTTCAGCTCCTGGCGGCACAGCTCCTCGGCGAAGATGGGGTAAAGGTCTTCGGCCTTCAGCGGCTGTTTCGTGGCGGGATGGATGGGCGGCATGGGCTTGTTGGGCATCTCGGCCTGTATGTTGTACCACCGGCGTGGAATGCGGTCTTCGGGAAGGATGTATCGCTTAGTCTTCTCCATAGGTCTAAAGTTAGAAATTGTACTACTGTTGATAATTTGTCGTCAAATGTAGGCATTTGTTTCGTTCTTTACAACCGCGACAGCAAATTTTGGCCGGCAACGCCCATTTACCGACGTTTAAATTGCAACCAATCGGGGCGCCGTGGCGCCGAAATTCGCAAAAATGAGGTGTAGAAATTAATAAAACACATCTAACGGGGCAAAATAGGCGGGAAATAATTAATTTTGCATAAAGACAAAAAATTTTCGGACCCCGGAAGAAAAACAGGCAATATGTACAGACACATCACGGCAATACCGCTGCGCACCGTGCGCTACAGCGACAAAAGCTCCATCCTGACCGTCCTGACGTCAGACTCGGGCCAGATGTCGCTGCTGATGTCGGACACCGGAGGGCGCGAGAGCCGCCGTCGGCGTGCACTGACGATGCCGATGAGCATAATCGAGTGCGAGATTGACGTTCGACCGGGCCGCGACATCCACCCCGTGCGCGAGATGCGCGCGCATGCCGTCTACCCCGAAATCACCGCCGACCCGTCCAGGGCCGCCATCGCGATGTTCATGGCCGAGGTCATCCAGGCCGTCTTCCGCGACAGCGGCACCACCGAGGCCACGGCGTGGGGCGCCCTCACCGATGCCGTCGCCACCCTTGCCTCGCTGCGCCGGACACGCGCCCTTGCCGTCTTTCCGCTGTGGTTTATGGCGCGGATGGCCTTCCTCGCCGGCATCGAGCCCGACACCGGCGGCGCCGGCCACGGCAGCGTGCTGGACATGACCGAGGGCATCTTCCGCAGCTCGGCCCCCACCGCGGGCGAGTGGCTGTCGCCCGACCCGTCGCGCGTAGCCCGCCTGCTGACAACCCTGCCGGCGCACCACCTGTCGCTGCTGCCCCTCGACGGTCCCGGGCGCCGCGACGCCATGACGCGCATCCTGCGCTACTTTGCCATGCACAACATCCCCCTCACCTCCCTTAAATCGCTCCCCGTCCTCCACGCCCTTGTGCGCTGACAAAATGGTGAAGACACATATTACGGCGAGAGGCCGCACCGTGTGTGACGATGCGGCCTCTCGTGTAGCCCATAGGAGAATCGAACTCCTCTTTCAAGAATGAAAATCTTGCGTCCTAACCGATAGACGAATGGGCCGGCCTATAAAAACAAGGGCTGCGGGAGCCCTGTTTATCTGTCTTGCAGCGGCATCACGCCCCAAAGAGAGGGGGCGGTCAGTCACCGTTGCGTTAACGTCCTATCAGCCGAGTTTGTTCACCAGAAGAGCAAGCTTGCTCTTGAGGTTCGAGGCTTTGTTTTTGCTGATAGCCTTCTTGCTGGCGAGGCGGTCGAGCATCGACTCTACCTTGGGCAGACGGGCTGCGGCCTCGGCTTTGTCGGTCATGTTGCGAAGGGCGCGTACAGCGTTACGGGCAGTCTTGGCGTAGTAACGGTTGTGGGCGCGACGGGTTTTAGTCTGACGTATTCTCTTTTTTGACGAATCGTGATTTGCCATTGCAGGTTAAATTTCTTCTTTGTTAGTTTTTATTTTAATAATGTAGCCCATAGGAGAATCGAACTCCTCTTTCAAGAATGAAAATCTTGCGTCCTAACCGATAGACGAATGGGCCGGCCAAGGAGCTTTACAGCGGGCACAAAAACGGCCTACTCGCAAAGCGACTGCAAATATACGAACTTTCGGCCCAATAGCCAAAACGGGCCGAACGAGAGGGGCGAAAATCGGTAAATTTAACAAAATTTAGCACCTTCCGGCGCCTTTTCGAGGCTCCGGCCTTATATTTTTACCAACTTTTGCAGCCTGCGGGGCGGTCAGGCAGGGGGGTGAGCAAGGGAGGACCGGGCGGGGTGCCTGTTATTCCTTCTCGCCGTAGGCGAGGTCGCCGGCGTCGCCCAGGCCGGGAACGATGTAGCTGTGGGCGTTGATTTCGGCGTCGATGGCGCCCACCCAGATGGTGGTCTTGTCGGCGGGGAAGTGGTTGGCGATGTAGTCGACGGCAATCTGCGAGGCTATTACCGAGCAGACGTGCACGTGAGCAGGCTCGCCCTTGGTGAGCAGGGCGCGGTAGCTCAGCTCCATCGAGGCGCCGGTGGCCAGCATCGGGTCGCACAGCACGAGAGTCTTGCCCTCGAGCGAAGGCGAGGCCAGATACTCGATGCAGACGTCAAAGTTCTCCTTCTCCTTGTACTTGCGATAGGCCGAGACAAAGGCGTTTTCGGCGTAGTCGAAATAGCTGAGGAAACCGGCGTGGTAGGGCACTCCGGCACGGAAAATGGTAGCCAGCACCACCTTGTCGTCAATGACAGGGCAATGCGTCTTGGCAAGGGGAGTCTCAATCTCCACGTCGCGATAGCGCAGGTCCTTTGACAGCTCGTAGGCCATAATCTGGCCAATGCGCTCGAGGTTGCGACGGAAACGCAGCCGGTCTTTCTGCACATTTACATCACGAAGTTCGGTAAGATACTGGTTTACCAGACTTTTTTGCTCGGCGAAATTTACAATTTTCATGTTCCGTAGTTGTTTGGACTTTATAAAGGGGCACGTGAGAGGGGCCACGGCGTTGCCGCGGCAACTTTCCTACAAAGGTAACGATTTTGGCGGCCAAACCGGCCATTTCAGACCAAAAATCTGAGGCAGAATAATTAATAAAAGTAAAAAAGCGGCTTGCAGCAAGTCAATTTGCCCGTTTTTGCTTAATTTTGCGCAGTTAAAGCAACGGACAGGCGTCCACGGCCGCTGCCCCGCCACACATTATTATATATAGGGCCGGGGCAGACAAAGCCGGCTGAGACATATAAGTCGTATAAGCCCGACCCCGGCGGCACTGACAGCCCGTCCGCCACGACATCACATAAGCAGAAAAAAATAATTTAAACCATACAAGATATGAAAAAATTAATTCTCGGCGCAGCCATCGCACTGATGGCCGGCGCAGTCACCACCTCCTGCGGCAAAGGCGAGGGCAAAGGCGAGGGCAGCGACTCGATTGTCTCGGTCGAGACCAGCGACTCCATCTCGCGCGCCTTCGGCCGCCACTTCGGCATCCAGCTCCGCAAGGAGATGATTCAGTACGCCCAGCAATCAGGCAAATCCCTTGACTCGATGGAGTTCTACAAAGGCATCCACTCCATTATCGCTGCCAAGCACTCCGAGTCGTACACCCTGGGCCAGGGTGCCGCCGTCAACCTTATGAGCCAGATTATGATGCTCGAAGAGATGGGCGTGAAAGTCAACCGCACCGAGCTGCTTAACAAGCTGCGCACCGAACTGCTTGCCGACTCGGCTGCCAGCGACTCGGTTGCCAACCAGGCCTTTATCGAGTTCAACGGCCACATGATGCGTCTGCAGGACAAGGCCCGCGCCCGCGAGGAAGCCAAGCAGAAAGAGGCTCCCGAGGCCATCCAGAACCGCAAGACCGGCGAAGCCTACATCAACCGCATGAAGAAAGAAAACCCCGACTTCAAGGTCTCCAAGACAGGCATGGGCTACATCATCACCAACCCCGGCGAGGGTGAGCACCCAAAGGCCAACGACAACGTCGTCGTCAGCTATGCCGGCACCCACCTCGACGGCCAGCCCTTCGACTCCAACCCCTCGGCCTCCTTTAACCTCTCCGGCGTCGTTCCCGGTTTCCGCGAGGCCCTGATGATGCTCGGCACCGGCGGCGAAGGCACCTTCTACCTCCCCGGCGACCTGGGCTACGGCGTCAACGGCATGCCCCCCGCCGGCATCGGCCCCGACGAGATGCTCGTCTTCAAAGTCAAGCTCATCGACATCGTCAAGCCTGCCGACCAGGCCGCAGCCACAGCCAAAGCACAACCCGTCAAATAAGACACAGGCCACAGCACAACCCGGAGCCGCCGTCCCCCACCTATCACCCCGTGGACAGCGGCTCCGGCTGTATGGTGACGAACGGCGACACCGACGGCCGACGCCGCCGAAAATGCCGTCGGAGAGACGCGAGACACCGTCATTTTTCCCGCCGGCTTACCATTATACCTGTCAAAACAACCAGTTTTCGTGTCTTTTTGCAATTTTAACTATCAAAATATTGCCTTTACCGGGAAATTTCGTACATTTGTAAGCCGAGTGAAAAAAATTCACGATACATCACAGACTGACATCCTCATTATCCTCTTAAACTATACAACTTGCTCTAAACCGCTCATAACCCCATTATGGAAAAAATAGACAATCTCGACCGTAAAATTCTAAGCATCGTGATGCGCAACGCCCGCATCGCCTCCAAAGACGTAGCCGTAGAGTGTGGCGTGTCGCGTGCCGCCATCCACCAGCGCATCCAGCGCCTCATCGACATGAAAGTCATCACCGGCTCGGGCTACACCGTCAATCCCAAGACGCTGGGCTACAGCACCTGCACCTACATCGGCGTCAACCTTGAACGCGGCGCGATGTACCGCGAGGTAGTACCCCAGATCGAAAAAATCTCCGAGGTGGTAGAGTGCCACTTCACCACCGGCCCCTACTCGATGCTGGTAAAACTGTATGCCCGCGACAACGAGCACCTGATGGAGCTGCTCAACGACCGCCTGCAGAACATCCCCGGCGTCACTGGCACCGAGACCCTCATCAGCCTCGAGTGCTCGATTGACCGCACCATCCCCATGAACATCGAATAACGGCCCGGCGACCCCCGTCGCCCGCCTATGCAGTCATATTTCACCGACCCCGCACGGCAAAAACATGTCGCGCGGGGCCGTTTCTGCATACTAAGACTGCAAACTATAGCGCGTCAATGGCAATTTTTTACTAACTTTGCCGTTAGTTAATTAGAGCCCGTTCCCCTAATCGCCTTGGCGCTTGCGCAGGTTCGGCACCACGACGCCTTGCCCCCGGTCATTATCAAAGCCGGAACAAGAAAATCACCCAAAGCAATATGAGCATACTACGAATAACCGCCGCAGCCATGGCCCTCGCCGGCACCCTTGCCGCCGGAGCCGAGACAGTCACCGTCACCGCGGCCGGCACCCTCAGCGGCGCCGTCACCGACGTCACCGCCACCGACCTTACCATCAGCGGCCCCATCGATGCCGCCGACCTCTTCTGGGCCGCCGACAACATGATGTCGCTCAAGACCCTCAACCTCTCCGGCGCCACCATCGAAGCCTACGACGGCGACGTGCTGAAAGGCCGCATGACCTACCCGGCCGGCGCCATCCCCGAGATGTCCTTTGCCGGGTCATCGCTGACCTCGATAGTCTTCCCCACCGCCGGCAACATCACCATCGGCGAGGGCGCCTTTGCCAACACCGCCCTCACCTCCATCTCGTTCCCCGCCAACCTCACCGTCATCGGTGACGGCGCCTTCTCGGCCTGCGCAGGGCTGAAGACGCTCACCCTCCCGGCCTCGATCAAGACCGGCAGCCACGCCTTTGCCTCGTGCACCGGTCTTACCGACGTCACCCTCGATGCCACAACGACCGCCGTGCCCGACGGCCTGTTCAAAGACTGCAAGGCCCTCAAGGAAGTCAAGGGCACCGAGAGCCTCGTCACCATCGGCGAGGACGCCTTCAACGGCTGCCCGGCGCTCAAGGCCTTCACCTTCGGCAGCGCTCTGCGCCAGATTGGTCCCGACGCCTTCAGCGGCAGCGGCCTCACCGACGCCAACCTCGCCGCCGCCAACGGCCTCAAGAGTGTCGGCAACTGGGCCTTCGCCCACTGTGACGCACTCGAGTCGGCACAGTTCAGCGACAAAGCCGACGTCACCATCGGCAAGGGCGTATTCTTCGACTGCTTCAGCCTGACACAAATAAAGCTGCCCGCACAGCTGCGCACAATCAGCGCTTATATGCTCAAAGGTGCTGAAAGCGCCGGCGGCCACGAAGAACTGCCCGCGCAGATCGACTCGATCGGCGCCTACGCCCTCAAAAACAACGAGTCGCTGATAGCCCTGGTCCTCCCCTCCACCCTCACCTACATCGGCGACGGCGCCATGGAGAACACCACCGGCCTCACCAGCATCAACGCCACCGCCCTCGACCAGGTGCCCATGCTCGGCGAAAACGTCTGGAGCGGCATCGACCAGCAGAAAGTGGTTCTCAAAGCCAACGAAAACACCGGCGAGGCCTTCAAGGCCACGCCCCAGTGGCAGGACTTCAAGATTGACATAGAGACCGGTGTCGACGACATCATCGCCGACAGCCCCGTAGACGGCAACAAAGCCATCATCCGCGGCCGCTTCATCGGTAACGACCTCGTTCTGCAGGCCGTGGGCTCGCCATTCAGCAACATCCGCGTCTATGACGTGGCCGGACGCCTTGTCGCCGCCCTCGACACCGACGAGAGTGAGGTAGTCCTCGACACATCGGGCACCGACACAAACATCTTCATCGTCGCCGCCGTCCTCGCCGACAACACCACCGGCACGCTGAAAATCGCCCGCCGCTAAAATACAACGTACCTAAAGGCGCTGTGACAACGTCGGCACAGCGCCTTTGTTTTTCACCCCGACAATCACTACAACGCCCGTGGCCAAGAACAAACTCGCCAAATTCGCCGACATGAAGGAGATACCCTTCGTGTTCCAGTATCCGTTTT
>SFLG01000072.1 GCA_004553485.1 Bacteroidales bacterium
GTCACCTCATCCCCGCCGGCACCGGCCTGCGCATCTACGACAGCCTTGTCGTGGGCGCCACCGACGACCCCGACGGCCAGACACCCTACGACAGCTACCGTGCTGACGACGTCCTCGACACCGTCTCCGTCGCCGACATCGACAACACCCCCGTCACCGAACTCCCCAACGAGTAATCACATCAACCTCCAATAAACAAAGGCGCCCCCACCGGGCGCCTTTGTCGTTATTTAGCTGTACCATGCCAATGTAGGGATGCTCCTTGGAGCATCCGCAAAATGAGTGCCGGAAGTCGGCCTATTGGCGGATGAACCAGGATACATCCCTGCTTTTGACGTTAGAAACGGCCTGTTTGACACGACATTTTGCAGATTGCCAAAGAGGAAGTTCCTTACCGCACGAAAAGTGGCTTCCGGCCGCCGGTGTATACCGGTCGGCGGGAAGCCACTGTCCAATCAATAATGGAATGAAAAATTAGCGAATCACGATGCGCTTGGTGGCACCGACGGCGCGGACGATGTAGACGCCCTGCGGGAGGCCGGCGAGGCTGACGGTAGTGGCGCCGTTGAGGCCGGCGTGGTGAGCCACACGGAGGCCGGCGGTGCTGAAGACCTCGATGTCGTAGCCGGTAGCGTCAGTGGTGACGCGGAGGTTGCCTGCTGCGTACGAGATATCCGTGCCCTCTGCGGCGGCAATGCCCTCCACACCGAGGGTGCTGTCGTAGGTGGCGCGTACAAGTGCATGCTGCGAGTGGCCGGCGGCGGTCATCGTGACAATGAACTCGACGGGTTCGGAAACGTTGCGGGTTGCGCGTGCCTGTACGGGTGCAGTCATCTTGAGAGTGCTTCCATCAACGGAGATGTTCAGGCCCTCGACGGATGCGTCGGTGTTGTCATTGGCGTGCAGACGGTATACCTCAGTGACTCCGGCAGCGTGGTCGAATAGAGAGCTGAGGTCGTAGCCGTCGCTGCCGACTGTGATTGCCTTAGCCTCGAGGTCGGCGGGGAGAGCGCCGAGGCGGTCGATGCATACATACGTGGGCGTATTGAGACCGTAGCTGCCCTTTTCCGAGCCGTCGAACGAGAAGTCGAGACGAGTCACTGCGCCGAGGCTGCGGAGGTCTACCCATTCCCATTTGTCGGAGATGTAGCGGTCAGCTTCGTTGGCTGAGCGGTAGTCGCCGAGGTAGTAGTCGAGCGACGACGATGTGCCGTCGGCCTTGGTGCCTTTGACGGTTACCTTGAACCAGCTGCCACTTGCGAAGGGCTGTGCATATCCGTCTCCTTTGAGCATCGACGAGTATGCGTAGGCGCTGTTGGCGAGGTAAACGCCGGGGATGACGACACCGTCGGCGTTGTTGGTGACGACAATACCCTGGCCCTGCGGATAGGCGACGGCGAAGTTGTTGCCGTCGAAAGCACCGCCGGGAGCCGAGCGGAACTGATGCTCCAGGCCGTCAAAGTCTTTCTCGGTCTCGTTGCCCGGGGTAAATCCGTACCAGAAGTTGTATTCGGGCATCGCGCAGTAGTCAAAGGCGAACGAGCCGCTGTAGAAACGACCTTCCGCCTCTGCGGGGAAGAGGTCGGCGCCATGGGCGAGCGCTATGTCCTCGAAGTCGGCTATGGCATTGTCGCCGTACACCTCGACATTGCGGAGGGTGCTTGCGGTCTGGCCATCGGCCGAGGTTACGGTAACTTTGTAACGGGTAGAGACGGCGGGCGAGACGGTGAGTGAGGCAGTGGTGCCGGCCTGAGTGCCGTCCTGAGCTGTCCATACGTACGACAGAGGAGCGTCACCGCCTGCGGCACCGGCGTCAAGAGTGATGTTTTCGCCGGCGTTGATGACAGGGATTTCCTCCAGGTCCTGGTCGGTGACGGTGAGCGTGGGGATGACGCGTGCGGTGCTGAAGGGCTCGGTAGCGACAATCTCCGACTCAACTCCGGCGTCGCTTACGGCCAGGATGAAGATGCGGTAGGCTGTCGAGCTCTTGAGATTGCCGAGAACGACTGTGGCGTTGACATCGGCAGAGGCGTCGATGCTCTTGCCGGCCTTGATGGCCTCGGCGGTGGCTGTCTCCTCGCCGGTGCTCATCTCAACGGCAAGGGCGTATTGGCGGCAGGCCATGTTCCAGCGGGTGTTCAGGGTTGCCGATGCGGTGGTGATGGCGCTGACGGTGGGATATCCTTCGACCATCGCGGGAGCGTCCTGCGACAGGGGTACATACTCGTAGGCGCCGACGGTGAGGGCGGTCGCGGGACGGGCGTTGCCGTCGATGTCGTCGGTGACGAAAGAGCAGGGGAGGCCGACGTTGAGGCCTTCGCACGAAGCGAGGCGAGAGTTTGTTTCCGAAGCGAACTGCGGGGCGGCGGCAAAGTTGCTGTCATCCTTGGTGACAATCTTGTCGACGGTGCCCTGCAGGGCGTTGCGTTTCAGCTGATAGCCGTCGATGTCGGTTTCGTTCCAGAACTTGTCGACGGTAGCTGTCTTTGTGCAGGCATTGGCGAGTATATTGTCGTGGACGAAGACATTCTGCGGGTTGTACTTGCCCGTTGTGGACAACAGATAAGCCTCGGAGCCCGATACGCGCATGGTGTTATATGCCACCTCGACGTTGCGGATGTCGTTGCTGGCAAAGAATACACGGGCATAGACGCTTGCGGCGCCGTTGAGGATGACATCGTTGTTGAAGATGCGCACGGGAGTGTCTACAGTGCCGTAGACGCCGTCGCGGAGATATATGCCGTTGTTGTCGTTCGAGCCGGTGCTGACGATGCGGTTGTGGCTGACTACGGAGGCGAAGCGCAGGCGTGTAAGCTCAAGACCGGAGTAGTTCTTGGGAGCGGCGCTGTGCGTCACGGTGTTGCCGGTGACGGTGGCGTTGTCCTCGGCATAGATATAGATGCCGGTGCGTCCGGCGTCGCTGACGGTGTTGCCGCGGACCACAAGGCCGGTCTCCTTGGGCAGGGCAACATACGACGTGCCGCCCAGATACAGGGCGTAGCGGCCGCCGGTGAGGCGGCAGTTTTCTATCGTCATGTAGTCGTTGTTATGGCCGGCCTCGTTGATGCTGACATAATTGCGGAAAAGGTTGATGCCGCTGTAGTCGGTGGCCATGTCGGCGGTGACGGTGCAGCCGCGCAGGGTGAAGTGCGGGCAGTCTTCCTTGACGATTATGCCGTTCTTGTATTTCTGACTGCCTGCGGCGACGGTAATGCCCTCGATGGTCAGCCAGGGAGTATCCTTGACGCTGACGATGGCCTCGTTGGCCGAGGACGAGTAGTTGCCGGTGAGCACTACGCCGTCGGCTTTGCCCGAAGCGCTGCGGATGATGACGGGCGAGGTTTCGCAGGCACCGGGAGCGCCGGTGAAGGCTACATTCTCGGCGTAGGTGCCGTCGGCGACCCAGAATGTCACGGGACCCTCGATACCGCCTGCCAGAGCGGTGGCGGCGGCGGCGAAGGTGGCGTAGTCGGCATTGTCGCCTCCGATGGTGAAGGTGCCTTTAAGACCGCCGCGGACGGTGCGCGTGAAGGCGTCGGCCGGGAGCTCGCTGACGGGAGCGCCGTTGAAGGCGATGCCGGCGAGGCGGGCCGAGACGGTGTTGCCGACGGCGGCGTTGCCGTCGATGTCGGCGGTGACGGCGAAGTAGTGGTCGCCGTTGCGCGTGAGGTCTACGTCACCCTCGAAGGTGACGGTGCCCTGCGGGTTGTCTACGCTTGCCACGGGACGTGCCAGGGCGGCGTTGAACTTGGACAGGTCGCCCATATAATATAGGTGTGCGGCCTTGATGTCGGCAGCGGCGGTGCAGCCCGACAGGTCGACGGAGATGCCGCCGATTTTGTTGTCGCCCTTGTCGCCTTCGACAGTGGTCTTGACAATCATCAGGGGAGCGTCGCTGTTGCCGCGCAGGACATTGGCGTCGGCAGCGGCAGCGGCGGTGACCCCGGAGAGGGTGTAGTCAATCTTCTTGTGCAGGCCGACGGTCATAGTGAAGCCCTCGAGGGTGCTTCCGCTTGGACCGCTCACGGTGACGGTCATCGAGCCGTCGGCGGCGGTGGAGACGAGAGCCTTGGGCCCGTTGGTAGTGCTGTATCCGGTGACCGAACCCAGTGAGGCGGCCTCGTCGGCCTTACGGCCGGAGTAAACGTAGATGTGTCCGTTGCCGATGCTGAACTGCGAGGCGTCAAGGGTGATGGCATAGCCTTCCTCCTTTGGCACGAAGATATACGTGGCGGCGATGCGGCTCGAAATCTTGCCCTCGGCGCCGCCGTCATCGTACCAGGTCATGGGTGATGAGATTGTCATCAGATGTTCGCCGGCGCTGAGCACGATGATGTACTTGACAAGACGGCCGCCTTCGGGGTTGCCCCCGGTGAGCGCGTCGGTGACATTGTCGGCGTCGGTGACGGAGGTTACGCCGATGCGTACGTTTGTGTCGACGGCGGCATCTTCCTTGATGTCGGCTTCGACGAAGAACCAGTTGTTACCCTCGGTAAGAAGAGCCGAACCGGTTACCTTGGCTTCGGCTCCGGGGTTCTGGACAGTGCCGAAGAGTACGGCGTCCTCGCGGCTGCCGGTGGTGGAACTATAGACGCTGACGGCGCTGACAGCGTCGGCGCCGTCGATGGAGAGGCTAATGGCCTCAATCTTTTTCTGGGTAAGGTTGCCCTCGGTGACGAGGGAGAAGTCGAGCATGCGCTCGCCGCTTGCACCGGCGGCCAGTGCCGAGGCGACGGGACGGCTTGCCTCAACCCCTGTCACTGTCATGGCGTGATTGACGAAGGGTTTGACGGTGGCCTCCCATCCGGCCTCGGTACTGTACGAATATTCGGTGTTGGGATTGAAGACGACGGTGAGTGTACCGTCGGCGGCTGTCGAGCGCAGACGTCCGGCAGGACCGGTGGTGCGGTTGCCGGAGTTCATCTCCCACAGCATGTTCTCGGCCTTGGCCTCGCGTCCGCTGTAGACGGCGAACTTGGCGGAGCTGCCGCATTTGAACGAGCTGAAGTTTATCTCGGCCACGGCGCCTTTTTCGGCGGGGACAAAGACGGTGACCTCGTCGGTGGTGCCGATGTTGTATTTCTTGGCGTAGGTGACGGAAGGATTGTAGGTGGGCAGGAAGTCCCATGCGTCGTATAGGATGACCTCGTGCGTGCTGGGAACCGAGCTGTAGGTGTTGGCTATGGTGACGGTGCCCGTGGCGCCCTCTACGGTATGGTCGGCGTCACCGATTTTGACGCCGGAGACGCCGAGGGTGAGCTGTGCGTCGTTGAGCAGGTCGTCGGCCATGTCGGCCACGACGGTGAAGTTGTTGTGACCCTCGATCAGCTCGCAGTTGGCGGCGAGGGCAAGGGCGGCGCTGCCGTCGGCGGGACCGGCGACGAGGGTGGCTTTGGAGATGTCTGTACCGGGCTTTTCGCCGAACGCGTATACGCGTACGTTCTTAAATGCCGCAGGGAGGTTGCAGGTGCCGTTGATACCGGTGAGTTTCAGCGGCGAGGCGTTGTTGTCGGTGAGGATATCGAAGGCGGCGAGAGACACGTTCTTCTGTCCTGCCGAAACGGTCCCGGCTGTCGCGGGGTTGCTGCCGTTGACACTTGAGAAGGTCATGTTGCCGGGCAGATACTGCGTGACAACGGCCTCGAAGCCGTCCTTGGGTATGCCGGTGGTGCTGACGAGCTTGACTGTCAGCGAGCCGTCCTCGGCTGTTGATTTGAGAAATCTTGTCTCGGTGAGCAGGGTGGCAAGCAGCGGGGCGCTGTCATCGCGTCCATTGTAGACGGTGAGAATGTCGTTCTTGCCGGTGCTCGAGGTGTTGAAGAGATCGAGCTTCGAGAAGTCGACTTTGACCTTTTGGTCTGCGGTTGCGGGAACGAAGGTGACCATCCCGCTGAAATTCTCGCTGATTTTGCCGTCCTTGCCGCCGTCGTCATAGAAGTCGATGGCGTCGCCGACTGTATAGGTGACGTGGTCGGTGCCGATGAGCACATAAGGCAGAATTTCGGTGGTCTCGGCATTATTGGCTACGCTACGGGATGTGCCGTCCACGGTCAGAGCCGTCACAGGTACGGCGGGGATTGTGCCGGTGAAGTCGGCGGGCAGGTCGGCTACGATTATAAGGCGGTTGTCGCCGCTGTTGAGGACGAGGTCGCTGACGGACAGAGTTGCGGCGCCGTCCTTCGCTGTGGCAAGGGGCGTGGCGCCGACCTTGCCCCGATAGACGCGAACGCCCTTGAACTCGGCGGCGTTGAGCTGCGACAGGTCAAAGGTGGCGTTGTTGAGGGTCAGCGGATTGCCTCCGCCGTCCATGTTGACGTTCAGTATGGCAATCTCGGCGTTGCGTTTGCCGCGCCAGGGAGCGGCTACGGTCTCGGTGAAGGCGCTGCCGTACTCCATGTCCTTGAGAGACATGCTGGTGACGGTGATGGTGAAGCCTTTCTGGCTGTTGGCACTGCTTGAGTGGAAACCGAACGACAATTTGCCGTCGGGGGAGGTAGACGTGTACGTCTCGCCGGCGTTGGCAGCGGTGAATTTCTTCACCCAGCCTGCAGGCAGGTATGTTGACTGTTCTTTGCCGTCTGAGGTGCCTGAGCCGACTTTCCCGATTGCACCGTCGTAGGCGAGGAGGTAGTTGCTGTCTTCGAGGTCGATTTCCTCGATTTTGACGGTGATGACCTCGCCGGCGTTGGCCGGAACAAAGACCACTCCGCAGTCGCGGTAGCCGGGTATGGTGGTTCCTGACTGCGACTTGAAAGTGATGGAGCCGGTAACCTTGTACGGCTCGTCCAGACCGTCGCTCGTGCGCATGTAGTACACGCCGGCGCTCTCGTCCCAGGCGGCCTGCACGGTCGACGGCAAGAGTACCGTCACCGCAAGCAGCAGGGTGAGTGTTAGTTGTCTGATAAAGTTCATAAAACTGAATTTGGTTAGTGATAATGATTGTTGAGTAAAGCGAATGCAACGTTAAAGGCCGGACGCATGTGCGTGCGGCGACAAAAAAAGGACAACCTTTAGGGCTGTCCTTGACGGATGTTATACTCGGATGTTGAACGGACGCTTGGAATGGCATGCTCTGACCATACATGGGATTGACGTGTTGGAGGCACGTCCTGCATTGGCCTATCGCCCGACAGGGTTGCGGTCTTTGTCATTGCGTCCGACTCCGGGCTCTGTTTCCTGGAAAGCCTTGCGGGTCGTGTAATGGCAGGTCTTCTGACTTATTCCTTTGTCACCGCCGCCTTCCCGACTACCTTGTTCAGGCTTGTCAGTGGCCTTGTGGCGGGACTGTCCGGGCGGAAATCACAGCAGCCGGTCTGTCGGAGAATCGCACTCCGTTCCCTTTTCAACGGACATCCGCCGCGAGACGACGGGTGGCCGTAACCTATTACGTCGCAAAGGTACTTAAATTGCATGAAAAAGCCAAATAGGGGAATGGCCGGTAAGTCCTGGTTTGTCATTTGGGCAAAAAATCCGTACCTTTGTGTTGTAAATTTCGGTTGATGTGCGCGTATGTGATTTTCGCGATTGTAATGTGCTGATTTTCTGGAATTTACGAATTGAAATTCTGTCAAGGACAGAATTGCGGCCAAAAGGGCTGATTTTTTGGCGCATTTTTATCGGCAACTATTATTTAACGGAAATAAATTCCTTATAAGACAATGTTCAGAACTGAGACTTGCGGAAACCTCCGCATAGGTGATGCCGGCCGGCAGGTTACGCTGGCAGGCTGGGTTCAGCGTGTACGCAAAATGGGCGGCATGACTTTCCTTGACCTGCGCGACCGTTACGGCATTACGCAGATAGTGTTTAACGACGAGCATGACAAGGCGCTCAACGAAGCC
>SFLG01000009.1 GCA_004553485.1 Bacteroidales bacterium
GCTTTGAAAAAATCAATCCTATATATCCTGCTGTTGATGATGGCGCCGTTGCTGTGGCAGGGCGCCGAAATTCTGGCCCAACAGGCCCGGAAGGGTATGTTGCGCCCGCCCCGGCGCGTGGCGGACAGCGTGCAGTCGGTCCCCGTGACCGTCTCTGACGCCGTGCGCGACATACCGATGGCAGGGGCCGACAGCCTCGGCGGCATACACCGTGACATCCTCGGCGACAGCCTGTTGTCGGCGATAAGGATTGTCGGCGCCGACACGCTGATCGAGGGCAACCAGGAAATCATCACCGACACGCTGGTGGGCAAGCGCCCGTCGCGCATACGCCGTCAGAAGGTGGACCTCGACGCCACGGTGACCTTCTCGTCGGCCGACTCGATGCTGCTGTTCGGACGCGACTCGGCGTTCATGTACGGCGACTCGAAGGTCGACTACGGCGACTTCAAACTGGCGGCGGCAAACATCGAGGTGGCCCTCGGCTCGGCAAACGTCTACGCCACCGGCGTGGTCGACTCGGCCGACGAAGTAAAAGGCAAGCCCATCTTCACCCAGGGCGGCACCGAATACGAGGCCGACACGATGCGCTACAACTTCAAAACCTCGAAAGGCCTAATCTACAACGTCATAACCCAGCAGGGCGAAGGCTACCTCAACAGCGGCGTGGCCAAGAAAGGCGCCGACAACACCTACTACTTCCGCGACGGCAAATACACCACCTGCGACGACCACGACCATCCCCACTTCTACTTCCAGCTCACCAAGGGCAAGATGATTCCGGGCAAGAACGTCGTCACCGGCCCGGCGTACATGGTGCTGGCCGGCCTGCCCCTGCCCATCGCCCTGCCCTTCGGCTACTTCCCCTTCACCGAGGACTACTCGTCGGGCATCATCTTCCCCACCTTCGGCGACGACTACAACCGCGGCTTCTACCTGCGCGACGGCGGTTACTATCTGGCCATCAACGACAACATCGACCTTGCCCTCACTGGTGAGGTCTACACCAAAGGGTCGTGGGGAATTTCCGCCCAGTCGACCTACGCCAAGCGCTACAAGTACAACGGCTCGTTCAACATCAGCTACCTGAAGACCATCCTCGGCGACAAAGGCATGCCCGACTACTCCAAGCAGACCAACTTCCAGGTGCTGTGGAGCCACTCGCAGGACGCCAAGGCCAACCCGAGCCTCAGCCTCAGCGCCAGCGTCAACTTCACCACCTCCGGCTACACGCGCAACGACCTCAACTCGTACTACTCGCCCTCGTTCACCGAGAACACCAAGAGCTCGACCGTCAACCTGGGCTACCGCTTCCCCAACTCCAAATGGAGCATCAACGCGTCGATGAACGTGTCGCAGCGCACCCAGGACTCCACCCTCAGCGTCTCCTTCCCCAACTTCAGCATCTCGCTGTCGCAGGTCAGCCCCTTCAAGCGCAAACGTGCCGTCGGCGCCGAAAAATGGTACGAGAAAATTCGCCTGTCCTACCAGGGCCAGTTCCAGAACTCGCTGACGGCCAAGCAGAACGTCTTCTTTAAGAAAAGCCTCATCAAAGACTGGCGCAACGGCATGCGCCACTCCATCCCCATCTCGGCCACCTTCAACGTCTTCAACTACATCAACCTCACGCCGTCGGTAAACATCACCGACCGCATGTACACCCAAAAGGTGCGCCGCCAGTGGGACCCCAACGCCTCGGTCGAGGTCGCCGACACCTCGTACAGCCTCTACAACGTCTACGACTTCAACGCCTCCATCTCGCTCGACACCAAGGTGTACGGCTTCTACAAGCCCCTGCCCTTCCTCGGCGACAAGGTCAAGATGATACGCCACGTCCTCACGCCCAGCATCTCCTTCTCCGGCGCCCCCGACTTCGGCTCGTCCTTCTTCGGCTACTACGGCCGCTACTACCGCCCCGGCCGCAACGGCGACATGGAGGAGCACGTCTACTCATACTTCCCCAACGCTCTCTTCGGCGTCCCCGGACGCGGCAAGCAGGGCTCGCTGTCGGTCTCGCTGGCCAACAACCTCGAGATGAAGGTGAAAAGCGACAACGACTCCATCGGCGAGAAGAAAATCAGCCTCATCGAGAATTTCACCATCGGCCAGAGCTACAACTTCGCCGCCGACTCGATGAACTGGTCCAACATCAACACCTCACTGCTGCTGCGCCTCACCAAAGGCTTCAACCTCAACCTGTCGGCCACCTGGGACGTCTACACCTACGCCCTCAACGAGTACGGCCAGCCCGTGCGCGTCAACATCCCGCGCTGGAAGTGCGGCAAGGGCCTGGGACGCCTGTCGTCGACCGGCACGTCCTTCTCGTACACCTTCAACAACGACACCTTCAGGCGTAAAAAGAAAAACGACAACAACAACGGCGGCCAGGGCAACAACCGCAGCACGGGACAGACCGGACTGCAGCAGATCGACCCCGGCGACCTCGACGACGAGCAGTCGAGCGAGGAGACGGTGCTCGGCAGCGACGGCTACATGCCCTGGAGCGTACCATGGAGCCTCACCATCAACTACTCAATCGGTTACGGTTATGGCGACTTCAACTACCAGAAGATGGAGTACAACGGGCGCATCACCCAGAACCTCAGCTTCAGCGGCAACATCCGCCCCACCAAGAACTGGTCGTTCAACTTCACCGCCTCGTACAACTTCGACACCAAGAAGCTGGCCTACATGAACTGCAACATCACGCGCGACCTGCACTGCTTCTCGATGCGCGCCAGCTTCGTCCCCGTCGGCCCCTACAAGAGCTACAACTTCTCCATCGCCGTCAAGTCGTCCATGCTCTCCGACCTGAAGTACGACAAGCGCTCCTCAATGAGCAACGGCGTAACCTGGTACTGAGCCCGGCCCCAACCGGCCCCCAACTGCGCCCCGCCCCAGCCCCCGCCCGGCTCACGGCCAACAGCAGCGGCCCTCGGTTAACAGCCACCGTTATCGGTCGAGCTCGACCGATAACAGTAACGCCCCCTGCCCAGCCGGCCCCCGCCTCGCCGGTAACCGCCCCTTTCCTCGCCGGCCCGGCCCGCCCGGCTCACGCGCACCCGCGCGTACGCGCGTTAAATTATTGTGTGAAGTTTGGCAAAATCACATTTTTTCCGTAATTTTGTAAACGGAAAAAGTGGTTTTCGACCGCCGCTCCAACTACACACGCTAAAAAACTGAACAAGACTGAAAAAATACTATGTCAGAAGAAGATATGAAGCAAGCCGAAGAGGCTTACAGCGCCAGTAACATCACCGTCCTCGAAGGCCTCGAGGCAGTGCGCAAGCGCCCCGCAATGTACATCGGCGACATCTCCGAACGCGGCCTGCACCACCTCGTTTACGAAGTCGTCGACAACTCCATCGACGAAGCCCTCGCCGGCTACGCCTCGCACATCGAGGTGACAATCAACGAAGACAACTCGATAACCGTCACCGACAACGGCCGCGGCATCCCCGTCGACATGCACGAGAAAGAGCACAAGAGCGCCCTCGAGGTCGTGCTCACCGTCCTCCACGCCGGCGGCAAATTCGACAAAGGCTCGTACAAAGTCTCCGGCGGCCTCCACGGCGTGGGCGTGTCGTGCGTCAACGCCCTGTCGACCTACCTGCGCGCCGAAGTGCGCCGCAACGGCAACATCTACATGCAGGAGTACAGCTGCGGCAAGCCCACCAGCGAGCTCAAAGTGATTGGCACAACCGACAGCACCGGCACAACCGTCACCTTCAAGCCCGACGGCTCTATCTTCACCGAGACAGTATACGACTACGACACGCTGGCAAAACGCCTGCGCGACCTGGCCTTCCTCAACGCCGGCATCAGCCTGTCGCTCACCGACCGACGCGTCACCGACAGCGAGGGCAACTACAAGACCGACACCTTCTACTCGGCCCAGGGCCTGCGCGAGTTCGTCCAGTACATCGACTCCAACAAGACCAGCCTCATCAACGACGTCATCGACCTGCGCACCGAGCGCAACGGCGTGCCCATCGAGGTTGCCCTGACCTACAACGAGACCTTCAACGAGAGCATCTTCAGCTTCGTCAACAACATCAACACCATCGAGGGCGGCACACACCTCGCCGGCTTCCGCCGCGGCCTCACCACCACCCTCAAAAAGTACGCCGAGAGCAACAACCTGCTCAAGAACGCCAAGGTCGAAATCTCCGGCGACGACTTCCGCCAGGGCCTCACCGCCGTCATCTCGGTAAAAGTGATGGAGCCGCAGTTCGAGGGCCAGACCAAGACCAAGCTCGGCAACAGCGAGGTCGCCGGTGCCGTCAGCGCCGCCGTCAGCGAGACCCTCGCCAACTACCTCGAAGAGCATCCCGTCGAGGCCAAAGCCATCGTCAGCAAGGTGATAGTGGCCGCACAGGCCCGCCAGGCCGCCTACAAGGCCCGCCAGCAGGTGCTGCGCAAGAGCCCCCTCTCGGGAGGCGGCCTCCCCGGCAAACTCAGCGACTGCTCGAGCCGCACGGCCGAAGACTGCGAGATCTTCATCGTCGAGGGTGACTCGGCAGGCGGTACAGCCGTCGACGCTCGCGACCGCAAGTTCCAGGCCATCCTGCCCCTCCGCGGCAAAATCCTCAACGTCGAAAAGGCTATGGAGCACAAAGTCCTTGACAATGAGGAAATCAACAACATGTTCCGCGCCCTGCGCGTGACCATCGGCACCGAAGAAGACCAAAAAGCCGCCAACATCTCCAAGCTGGCCTACCACAAGATCATCATCATGACCGATGCCGATGTCGACGGCGCGCACATCGCCACACTATTGATGACATTCTTCTTCCGCATGATGCGCCCCATCATCGAAAACGGATACCTCTACCTGGCCACCCCGCCCCTCTACAAGTGCAAGATGGGCAAGGTCGAGGAATATTGCTGGAACGACCAGCAGGTACGCCAGTTCATGGACAAGTACGGCGAAAAGACCAACGTACAGCGATTTAAAGGTCTCGGTGAGATGGACGCCAAAGAGCTTCGCGAGACGACAATGGGCCCCGGACACCGAATGCTAAAGCAGGTCAATATCTCGGACGCCGCCGAAGCCGACCGCATATTCTCGCTGCTCATGGGCGAAGAGGTCGCACCACGACGCGACTTCATCGAGGCCAACGCCAACTACGCCAACATCGACGCCTGACACCCGCGGCCGGAGATGCTCCCCAGCATCCCGGCCGCCGGCTTAATAGCTCCCCAACCGGCCCCACGGGTGTACACTGTTATCGGTCGAGCTCGACCGATAACGGTGCCGGCCCCAAAGGCCAGCTCCCCCTGGCCCCAAAGGCCCGCTCCCCCCCCCGCCCCACAGGCCAACCGGCCCGGGCGGCGAACACAAGGCGGGGCACGTTTGTTTTAATTACTAACTAACATCCAAAACATTATGGCAAAAAAAGACGCTGCGGCAACAAAAGTGTCGCCCAGACAGACAAAGACCATCCGTTTCTTAGTGGACGACTTCGTTGCCAAGCAGCAGAACAACACATACAACTACCGGCAGGTGTCGCACGCCCTGGGCATCGGCATCCCCGCCCAGCAACGCGCCGTGGCACTGTACCTGGCCGAGCTGGCTTTTGACGGCGACCTCATCGAGGTGGCACCCGGAAAATACAAAAGCCCCCAGCGCAATGTCATCGCCACCGGCACCTTCGTGCGCCGCAACAACGGCAAAAACGCCGTCGTCACCGACCAGGACGGCGAGACGATAATGGTGCCCGAGCGCAACTCCATGCACGCCCTCAACGGCGACAAGGTGGCCATCACCGTCGCCGCCCGCCGCAAAGGCGTGGAGCCCGAGGCCGTCGTCACCGAAATCATCGAGGAAAATCCCCAGACCTTCATCGGCACCATCAGCCTCCAGCAACAGTTTGGCGTACTGCACACCGACTCCAAGTTCCTCGCCACCGACATCATCATCCCCCGCAAGCACCTCAAAGGCGCCAAGAACGGCGACAAAGCCGTCGTGCGCATAACAGACTGGCCCCAGGACCGACAGTCGCCCTTCGGCCGGGTCGAGGACGTGCTCGGCCGCGAAGGCGACAACAACACCGAGATGCACGCCATCCTTGCCGAATACGGCCTGCCCTACAAATATCCGCAGAACGTCGAAAAGGCCGCCGACCGCATCGACGCCGGCATCACCCCCGAAGAGGTGGCGCGACGCATCGACATGCGCGACGTCACCACCTTCACCATCGACCCCCGCGACGCCAAGGACTTTGACGACGCCCTGTCGCTGCGCCCCCTCAAGAACGGCAACTACGAAGTCGGCGTACACATCGCCGACGTCACCCACTACGTGCGTCCCGAGTCGATAATCGACCGCGAGGCCCAGCAGCGCGCGACGTCCGTCTACCTCGTCGACCGCACCATCCCGATGCTGCCCGAGCGCCTCTCCAACGGCATCTGCTCGCTTCGTCCCGACGAGGACAAGCTGACCTTCAGCGTCCTGTTCGAGATGACACCCGCCGGAAAGGTCGTGAAGAGCAAAATCGCCCGCACCGTCACCCGCTCCAACCGCCGCTTCACCTACGAAGAGGCCCAGGAGCGCATCGAGACCGGCAAAGGCGATTACGCCGACGAAATCCTCATCCTCGACCGCATGGCAAAGGCCCTGCGCAAAGAGCGCTACGAGCACGGCTCGGTAGAGTTCGACCGCATGGAAGTCCGCTTCGAGATAGACGAAAACGGACACCCCGTCGACGTCTACTTCAAGGAGAGCAAAGACGCCAACAAGCTCATCGAAGAGTTTATGCTGCTGGCCAACAAGACCGTAGCCTCGTTCGTGGGCAAGCCCGCCGGCAACAAGAAGCCCAAAGCCTTCGTCTACCGCGTCCACGACCAGCCCGACCCCGGCAAGCTGGCCGACCTGGCCGCCCTGTCGCGCACCTTCGGCTACAAAATCAAAGCCAGCGGCTCGGCCGGCGAGGTCAACCGCTCGCTCAACCGCATGCTCGCCGACGTCAAGGGCAAGGGCGAGGAGAATTTCCTCTCCACCCTGGCCATCCGCTCGATGGCCAAAGCCGTCTACTCCACCGACAACATCGGCCACTACGGCCTTGGTTTTGACTACTATACCCACTTCACCTCGCCCATCCGCCGCTATCCCGACATGATAGTGCACCGCCTGCTCGAACGCTACCTCAATTCGGGCCGCTCGGCAAACGTCGAAAAGCTCGAGGAGCAGTGCAAACATTCGTCCGAAATGGAATTACTGGCCGCCACCGCCGAGCGCTCGTCAATAAAATACAAACAGGTAGAGTACATGGCCGACCACCTCGGCGAAGTGTACGACGGCGTCATCTCCGGCGTCACCGAATGGGGCCTGTATGTCGAAATCAACGACAACAAGTGCGAGGGCCTTGTGCCCATGCGCGACCTTGCCGACGACTACTACGACTTCGACGAGAAAAACTATTGCCTTGTGGGACGCCGCCACAACAACCGCTACCGCCTCGGCGACGCCGTCAAGGTCCAGGTTGCCCGCGCCGCCCTCGACCGGCGCCAGCTCGACTTCGTCATCGTCGACGAGAAGAACCCGCCGCGCACCCTCGCCACCCTCGGCCCCCAGCAGGCTCCGTCCGACCGCCAGGGCAAAAAAGGCAAACAGAAAACCCGTTCGCGCCGATGAAAATCACGCAGCCATACATCACCCTTGACCGGCTCCACTTCTTTGCCCGTCACGGCGTTATGGAGCAGGAGCGCACCGTCGGCAACGAGTTCGAGGTTTCGGCCACCCTCGCCTACGACGCCTCACGCGCCATCGACAGCGACGACGTCGCCGACGCCGTCAGCTATGCCGACGCCGTGACGATAATCTCCCGCGAGATGTTGCAGCCCTCGGCCCTGCTCGAACACGTCGCCGGACGCATCGCCCGTGCCCTGCTCGACGGCCTTCCCGCCCTCAGCGGCGGCACCGTCACCGTCACCAAGCTGCACCCGCCCATCCCCGGGCAGGCCGTATCGGCCTCGTTCACCGTCGCCTTCACAAGATAATCCCGTCACACCCCAAAACAGCCGGGGACGCATCGCAAAAGATGCGTCCCCGGCCGTTTTATATCCTAATTTACAGTTTATTAGCGCGAATAGGTGTAGTTGCGCGAGTGACCCATACGGCAACGCACCTTGAAGATGAGCGCGCGCACGGGACGAGTCAGCATCAGCCACGGCAGCGTCAGCATCATGCGCGGACCGCCGAGAGCACGGATGGCGCGGCGCCACCACACCACATCGTAGATTATCATAAACAGCACCAACAGCGCCGACGCACCGGCAACGATGACGTTGGGCCACGCCAGCACCGAAGCCACGGCAAACAGCGCCACGGCGGCGAATACCGAAAACGAGCCCAGGTTAAGCATCACCGACCCGCGACGGGGGACAAAGCGCGACGTAAAGGCGTGCGACTTGCGCGCAGTACGCATCTGCGCGCGCATATCGTAGCAGTCGCGCATAATCTGCGTCTGCTCAGACAGCTCGACGGCCGTGTTGTCGCCGTTGGTGATTTCGTTGACGAAAATATCGTCCACACCCTCGCGCAGGTTGAGCGCGCTCGAGAAGCCCTTGTTGTCGAAGAACACCTTGCGGCGGAAGGCCAGGTTTGACTCGCTGCCCCGGTAAGGACGTCCGCTCAGCGCCTCGCTTATCCACGCCACCGACTCCTCGGTGAGGTTGAAGGCGCGGTGACGACGGCCAAAGCCCTTGTCCTGCAACAGGTTGGGTGTAGAATATCCCAGTACCACCTCGACACTCGGGTCGACAAAAGGCAGCGTTATCCGCGACAGCCATTTGGGCGAGGGGATGACGGCATCGGCGCTCAACAGCACCACTATCGGGTTGCGAGCGGCCTTGACGCCAAGCGTCACCGCCAGCTTCTTCGAGCTGACATTCAGGCCGTCGTTAGGCGTGAAGGTGAGGTAAAGGTTGTCGAATGTCCCGTTAAGTGCCTCGACCACCTCCGTCGTCTCGTCAGACGAGCCCTCGTTTACCACAATCACCTCAAAACCGGGCGAATACTCCTGCCCCATCAGGTCGGGCAGCAGCCGCGCCAGCGTCTCGCCGTCGTTGAACGAGCGCACCACCACCGACACCGGCTGGCCGCAGTTTACCGGGCGCCGCTCGACGGGATTCTCGGTGTCGATAACGGTTTCGGCGTCAATACCGGCGTCAACAGTGTCGCGGCGGACGGCACGGGCCACGCGGCGCGCCATCCCGCCATAGACAAAGACAGCCCACAGCAGGCACAGCATCCCAAGGCCAAACAGCAGCCAGACCTCGTGGGAGATATGCAGGTCAATTATCAAATTATTCATTTTCAATAAAAAAGACAGCGCACGATGACGGTCGGCGCCACAATAATATGAATATAGGAACATTAACACGTTCCGCTATGCAAAATTACTAATTTTTTTGTAATTTTGCACCCACGGGGTTGTCTAACATGTCGTCAAAATGCAAATTTCGACATCAGACCGCAACCTCCCGGCCAAAGCCCGCGCCCGGCGCCCACAAACGCCGTCTCCGCCACCGGCCGGCATTATTATCACACAGCAAAGCGCAAACAATAAACCAATGAATTTCAAGACAACGCTGCGAAACATGTCGGTCGCCGCCGTTGCAGCGGTAGCCCTGGCATCATGCTCGTCGCAACACTCACACCTCTCTTACTTCCGCGACATCGACTCAATTGCCGTCACCAAGACCGTCATGGAGTCACCGGTATCATATTCGCCCAAAATCCAGCCCGACGACGAGCTGTACATCCGCGTCTCGTCCGAAATCCCCGAGGCCACGGCCCAGTACAACTCCTATATGGTGCCCACCACCACCGCCTCGGACGGCAAGGAGACCAGCACCACCCCGCAGCTGGCCACCTACCTTGTCGACTCGAAGGGTGATGTCACCATGCCCATCATCGGCACGGTACACGTCGCCGGCCTCACCACCGAGCAGCTGCGCGACCGGCTCACCCAGACCATCAGCCACGACGTCAAGGACCCGCTGGTGACCGTGCGCATAATGAACTTCAAGGTCGACGTCGCCGGCGAGGTAAAGAAACCCGGCCCGCAGAACGTCACCACCGAGCGCTTCAGCATCCTCGACGCCATCACCGCCGCCGGCGACCTCACCGAATACGGCGAGCGCAACAACGTACTGCTCATCCGCGAGGAAAACGGCAAGCGCATCGCCCACCGCTTCAACCTCAACTCGGCCGAAATCCTCTCCGACCCCTACTTCTACCTCCGGCCCAACGACTACGTGTACGTCCAGCCCAACTCTATCCGTCAGGACAACTCGAAGTACAACCAGAACAACGCATATAAAATCAGCGTGATATCGACAATCGTCAGCGGGTGCTCGGTCATCGCATCGCTCGTCATCGCCCTCACCATCAAGTAACATCCTCCCTCTCCCACTTCTCCACCGACCTTTAACTATCCATGTCTCAGAAAGATAAATCACAGTTCTTCGACGTAAAGTCGCTGTTCAACGATTACCGGCGCCACTGGTGGTGGTTCGTCATCTCGCTCTTCCTCTGCGGGGCTTTGGCCGTAGTATACGTCAAAACTCACAACGCCCAGTACGCCGTATGCGCCAACGTGCTCGTCTCTGACGACAACACCGGCTCGTTCACCGCAATGTCGGGCATGTCAGACCTCTTCGGCTCGTCGGCCAACGTCGAGGACGAGGTATACGTAATATCCTCACACTCAGTGCTCCGCGACGTCGCCCGTAACCTGGGCATCTACAAGACCCACTACGTCAAGAAGGGCCTGCTGGGCGGCTACCTCGCCTACCCAGACTTCCCCGTCGACGTCACCGCCGACAGCTCGCTGCTCGACACCCTGAACACCACCATGACCTTCAAGGTCAACGTCGGCAAGGACGGCAAGGCCGACATAAAAATGTATGCCGACGGCAAGAAAATCGGTCAGGAGAGGAACCTGCGCCTGCCCGTCTCCCTCAACACCAAGTACGGCAGATACACCGTCCTGCCCACCCCCGACTATCCCAAGGGAGAGAAGGTAAAAACCACCATCAGCATCAGCGGCTACGACGACGCCGCCGAGGACCTTTCCCACTCCATCTCCAGCGACCGCGCATCACGCAAGTCAAACATGATTAATCTGTACATGCGCACCGAGAACACCGACTACGGCAAGGACGTCCTCAACGAGATTGTCGACAACTACAACCGCCGCGGCATCTCATACAAGAACCGCCAGGGCGAAAAGACCCTCGAGTTCATCAACGACCGCCTCGCCATCATATCGGGCGACCTGAGCACGGCCGAGAAGGACATTCAGGATTACAAGAAAGACCACAAAATCACCGACGTCGGCGTCGAAGCCTCATATAACATGGGTGTGCGCGGCACCGCCGACCACGCCCTCGTGCAGGCCGAGACCGAGAGCGAGATCATCAAGATGACGCGCGACTTCCTGCGCCAGCCCGGCAACGAGTTCCAGCTCGTCCCCATCACGAGCAATATGCCCAAGAGCCTCGGCGACGCCATCAACGAGTACAACAACCTCGTCATCAAGCGCATGGAGGTCGCCGACAACGCCCGCGGCAACAATACCGCCCTGCGCCGCCTCGACGAGTCGATAAGCAGTCTGCGCCGCAACATCGACACCTCGCTGACAAAGGCCCTCGAGACCTCGCAGGTGCAGGTGCGCGAGGCACGTTCGCGCCTCAACTCCTCGCTCAGCAAACTCGGCAACGTCCCCGCCCAGGAGCGCGAGTTCCTCGGCCTCAAGCGCCAGCAGGCCGTCAAGCAGGAGCTGTACATCTTCCTGCTCCAGCGTCGCGAGGAGACAGCCATGATGATTGCCAACGCCATCCCCAAGGGCCGCATCATCGACGAGGCGTACAGCCTGTCCCAGCCCGTATCGGTAAAGATGAAGACGGTGCTCGCCATAGCCCTCCTCATCGGCCTCATCGTGCCCTGTCTGCTGCTGTACCTGCGCCGACTCTTCCGCACCAAGTTTGACGACATGCAGGAGCTGCGCGCCCTCACTGACATCCCCGTCGTGGGCGAGATTTGTAAGGACAAGAACGCTGAGAACCTCGTGGTGACACCCGGAAGCTCGACGCCCACCACCGAGCTCTTCCGCATGGTGCGCTCAAGCCTCCAGTTCATGACCGCCGGCGACGGCTGCCACACCATCCTCGTCACATCAACCCGCCCCGGCGAGGGCAAGTCGTTTATCTCGGTAAACCTCGCCGCCTCGTTCGCCATCACCGGCAAACGCGTCGTGCTGTTAGGTATGGACATCCGCAACCCGCAGCTGGGCAACTACCTGGGCCTCAAACACAACGCCGGCATCACCAACTTCCTCGCCGACCCATCTCTGAGCATCGACAGCATCATCATGTCGTCGCCGCGCGTCCAGGGCTGCGACGTCATCCTGGCCGGTCCCGTACCCCCCAACCCCAGCGAGCTGCTGTCGTCGGCCGCCGTCGACAAGCTCTTTGCCGAACTGCGTGAGCGCTATGACTACATCATCATCGACTCAGCTCCCTCGGGCATGGTCAGCGACACGCTGTCGCTGGGCCACGTGGCCGACATGACCCTCTACGTCACCCGCGCCGACTACACGTTGCGCCGCGACGTCACCTTTGTCAACAACCTGTCCACCGACAACCGCCTGCCCCGCATAGCCCTCGTGCTCAACGGCGTGCCGATGCGGGCCAAGGCATACGGCTACGGCTACGGCTACGGCAAGCAGAGCAACAAGTGATACACCGCAGCACATTCATATACCGCGTCTTCTGCATCATGCTGTGGACGGTGGCCTGCTTCGGCTTCGTGGCCGAGGAGCTGCTGCCGCCCCTCGAGGGCATGCGCCCGCTGGTCATGCTGGCCTGCGACGCCATGGCCCTCATGCTGGGACTGTTCACCCTGCGCGACCGGCGCCAGCTGTGGGTGGTGGGCTCCTTCCTGCTTATCTCGCTCACAAGCACCATCCTCGTCAACCGCCTCGGCCTCGTCACATACATCAACGGCTCGCGCATGTTCTTCGGCATGCTCTTCGTACCGTCGATACTGCTGTACCTGCTGCAAGACCGCCAGGCCGACCGCTGGCGCAGCGGCATCGAGCGCCAGCTGCGCATCTTCCTGTACGTACAGGCCGTATGCATAACGTGGCAGTTCGTACGCTACGGCGCCGGCGACCACGGAGGCGGCTCGATGGGCATGGGCTTCTCAGGCATCGTCTCCGCGCTGATAATTCTGATTTCGTACTACTTTGTCGCACGCGACTTCGACACCGACAACTTCTGGGCGTCGCTGTGGCAAAAACGCCAGTACATCTTCCTGATGTACCCCGTATTCCTCAACGAGACAAAGATTTCGTTCGTCTTCCTGGCCTTCTACTTCGTCCTGCTTTTTCGCGGCGACGTCCGCAGCATGAGCAAGATGGTGGTGGCCATCCCCGTCGCCGCCGTCGCCTTCGCCCTGTTGTATATGCTATATATGACAGCCACCGGCCTGAAGAGCGACGACGAGATGGACATCGCCAACACTGACTTCATCAAGGAATACCTGTTCTCGGAGAACGCCGAAGACGCCGTCGAGAACATGCAGAACCTCGTCGACCACGGCGAAGAGGCCATGGACGCCGTCGACGGTATGAGCGGCACGCAGGACCTGCCGCGATTTGTGAAAATCGCAGTCACGCCCATCACCGTGGCACGCAGCGACGGAGGCACCTTCCTTGGCGCCGGCCTGGGTCACTTCAAAGGCGGAACGGTGCTCGAGCGCACAGAGTTCTACAAAGAAAACGAGTGGCTGATTTTGGGCACAATGAACCTGTACATGTTCGTGTACATGCAGATGGGTCTGCTGGGCATGTTCTGGTTTGGCTTTGCCATCTGGGCCATGCTCGACTTCGGCAGCCGGCCCTTCCACGAGTCGTACCGCATAAAGCTGTTCCTGCTGTTGGTGACCATCGTCTCGGTCTTCTACAACGAAAGCTTCTCGACTCTGATTTTCTGCATCATCTTCTCCATTCTGGCCGTCCTGCACTCGGTAGCGCCCGCAGCCCCCGAGCAGCCAACCGACCGATAGCCGTCACGGTTATCGGTCAAGCTCGACCAATAACGGTCAGGGCGCGTGGGTCGTCACCGGCCGTTGGCCGTCACACCCCCTCTATGACATCCTGTGTGGCAAGGGCGATTTCGTCCCAGTCGTAGGCCGCGAGGTCGTACACGGGACGTTCCGTCTCGCCCAGCACCTCCGATATCGCGCGCGACATGTCGGACACGTCGCCCACACGGCAGTAGTGGGTCTGCGGCAGGGGGATAAGGTGCGCCGCCGGTATATCCGTAGCCACAATCTTCAGCCCGTAGCTCATCGCTTCGAGGAGCACCAGCGGAAAGCCCTCGTTGCGCGACGATAGCACAAAAGCCGCGGCGTTCTCGTACAGCTGCGCCAGGTCGTCGCCGGTGGTGAAGCCGGTAAATACAACCTTGCCGCGGCTGTTGAGCCCGTGCAGCTTACGGCGATAGCCTTCCTCCTGGTCCGAGGCACCGGCTACCACAAGTTTCTCGACGTCCGGGTTGTCGTTGACGGCGGCGATGAGGTCGTCAAAACCCTTCTCGGGCGTCAGACGTCCCACAGCAAGCACATAGCGGCCCGGCACAAGTCCGTGTTTCTCAATAAATTCAGTACTTTGGGGATGGCGCACGGCGACAATGCCGTTGGGGATGGCCACCGACTTGCGCAGCACACGCTGCGAGTAGCGGTCGCGCTGGGCCGAGCTGACAAAAATCACGCGGTTGCTGCATCCCAAAGCCACTTTCTCGCTCAAGCGCAGAATCATACGCGCCACCGAGCCCCATTTGGCGTGCTCGTAGTTGGCGCTGTGGTAGGTCAGCACCACCTTCATGCCCATCAGCCGCAGCAGCGGCGTAAACAGGCCCGGGCCGATATTGTGCACGCTGACGACATCGACGCGGTGCGTCAACAGGTGCATGCACGACAAAAAGGTGTGGAGGACAGGCTCAAGGCCCTTGACACGCGTCGACGGCAGGTCGGCGAAGGTCACTCCCTCCATATCGACCATCGAGGCCTCGCCCAGGTACGGCTTGCGGCGGTACACGCGCACCGGCATGGCCTTGGCAAGGCGCGGAACAAGCTGGCAGCAGTGGCTCTCCACACCGCCCTGCACTCCGGGAAATCCCCGTATACCGATGACGGCCAGTGTCTTGCCCTTGCGTTTCGATGCCATTTTGCCTCTCGATATGGTTAAACGGTTGCCGTTGAGCGTCCCCGCCGGATCAATCCCAGCAGATGTCCTTGCCGCGGCGGATGCGCCACTTGTTTTTCAGAATCCACTTGATAGGCACCCACGGGTGGCGCATCATGTCGTGGCGCTCGGTGACGATGAAGGCGCAGTTGCGGTCGCAGGCCTGTACCTTTTTCAGCGCCTCCTTGGCCTTGTCCGACTTCATTATCTCCTCGAAGGGCTGCTCCTTGATGTTGCCGATAATCCACTCCTCGCCCGAGCCGTTGCAGGGCGAGACATTGCCCCACGGGTCGATGAAGAAGAAGTCAGTCAGTGCCCCGCAGGCAGGGCGGTAGCCCGCCTCGTCGCCACGCAGACGGCGATGTATCGACCGGTTGAAGTAGGCGCGGCCATAGTCCTTGAGGCGGTTCTTGAGGCCGCGGCGACGGCTGGTAAGGAGTGCCTTGACAAACAGCTCGTGCTGCGCCAGGGCGTCCTTGCTGACAATCTGGTTGTCGTCCTTGTGGAAGTACCACGAGTTGTGCACAGTGGAGTTGCCCAGCTCGACGCCCAGGTCGGCGCACAGCTCGTACAGGTGCACCAGGTCCTTGTAGTTGTCGGGCGAAATCACCACCGAGAAGCCGATGTTCTTGCACTTGGTCTTCTTCAGCTCGAGCATCGTGCGCAAGGCATGGTCAAAGCCGTTGACAAGGCCGCGCTTCTCGTCGTTGATCTTGGGCAGGCCCTCGACGCTGACGCGGATAAGGATATTGGGGTATTTGTTGGCAAGCTCGACAATCTTCTCGGTGTTGTAGCCGTTGGTGCTCAGCTCGAGAAGCGAGGCCTTGGGGTAGAGTATCTCGAAGATTTTGTCGATGTCCTTGCGTATGGTGGCCTCGCCGCCGGTGATGTTGATGCGCAGACCGGGCGGAAGGCTCTTATAGTATTCGGGGTCGATTTCCTCATCGGGCTTGGTAGGAAACTTCCAGATGTTGCACATATTGCACTTGGCATTGCAGCGGAAGGTGGTGATGAGGCTGCCCTGAACTATATTTTTGCTGTCCATTGTAATGATGACGGGTATATCGTTTTAAATCAATTAGCAGAATTTGAATAGATTGCGGCAAGCGCCTTGTAGTGGGCGTCCTGTCCGAAGCGCCGGGCGGCGTCGGCGGCGATGGCGGCGTTGTCCCAGTCGCGTGTGGCGGCCTCGCCCATCACGCGCACCAGGTCGGCGGTGTCGCCGGCCTTGAAGACCAGACCGTTGACGCCTTCGGTGACCAGCTCGGGAATACCGCCCATGTCGGACACCACGGCGGGGGTGCCGGCGCAGAGGCTCTCGATTACTCCCAGCGGGTTGTTCTCGCAGCACTCGCTGGCGAGCACCGAAAAGCGGGCCTGCGAGCACAGCCGGACTACCCCGGCGGCGTCGAGATGCCCCAGGAAGGTGATGTTTGGCGACGCGCCGTAGCGCGTCCGCAGCTCGTCGGCGAGGGGGCCGTCGCCGGCCACCTTCAGCTCGCAGGGCAGCTGCGAGGCCGCCTCGAGCATGGTGCGCACACCCTTTTCCTCGCTCAGGCGGCCGATGTAGCAGCCGTAGCCGCCGCGCTGCGCCGTGGCCTGCGCCTGCAGGGCCGACGCCTTGGCGGGGTCGAGGAAGTTGTTGACGACGTGCAGTTTGGCGGCGTCGAAACCGGCCTTCAGCATCGCCGAGCGCATAAACTCGCTGGGGCAGATGAAGGCGTCGGTGCTCTTCTCCAGCCGCCGGCGGTTCCAGCGCACAGCCTCCAGCCACGCCAGAGCGCTTGCGACAAGCGAGCCCTTGAGGCAGCGGTTGCGCACGACGCCCCACTTGGGGCCGGTGACGCAGCTGTCGCACCGGTGCCCGTCGCGCATGCACGTGTAGGCCGGGCACACAAGCTTGTAGTCGTGCAGCGTCCACACCACGCGCGCTCCGTGCCGGCGGGCCAGCTCGGCAACCACCGGCGACAGGTAGCTGTGTATATTATTAAGGTGTACCACATCGGGGCAGAATTCGTCCAGGATGCGGCCGAACGACTGCCGTATGTCGCCCACGCCCATCAGGCGCTTTGCCGCAGCCACCTTCGAGGCGCCGAAGTCGACGCGCGGGGCGTAGTAGGCCGTCCACGGCGTTTCGATATTGTCGGGAAAGTCCATCGCAAACACCGCCGTCTCGTGCCCGCGGGCACGCAGCAGCTTCTCCGTGTTCATGGCAACAATACAGTCGCCACCGCGCGGATAGTAGAACTTATTGACAATCAACACCTTTTGTTTCATATCATACAAACAGGCGAAACGATGCACACCGCACCCTGTCCGGGTTCGATGCACTTCACCTATATCCCTAACGCAACCACCCCCCATATTATTATATATGTGTCCCAATTTTAACGCGCCCGCCCGGCCCCCGCTCCCCGGCCCCCGCGACCCCGGCTTTTGGCCCTATCGGCCGCGGGCCGGCTTCCGCGGAGGGCCCGGGGGCAGGCGCTGCGGGGCCGGGGTGCCGGCCGTGGCAGGCCCCGGTGCCCGCACCGTTATCGGTCGAGCTCGACCGATAACAGTCACGCTTCGGCCGCCTTTCCGCTCGGCGGCACCCCTCGCCCGCCCCTCGCCCGCCTTTTGTGGCACTGAAACGCGGCTTTTTTCACAAAAAATGCCATAAAACACAAAAAAAATGATGGAAGCGCACATTTTATCATTTTGCTGTCTTCTCTGACGGTTTTTAACTATTTTCCGCCCTCGGCGTTGAACTTTAGCCGAAAAATAGTCCCAAAAACTATGTTTTTTGACATATTTTCAGCGCCCAAACTTATAGATTTTAAAACCCGAACTCAACTTTTTTCTAAACTTTATGTTATTTTTTCGATAAAAGTCTTTACCTTTGTGAAAGTTTTCGATATACGTATCGACCTTCATCACGGTTTCTAATTCAACACTATCAATCACAAAATCATCATAAATACAGAAAAAAGGACCCTAAAACCTCATCCAGCAAATCAATAGTTTAATTAATATTTGTCTAATTATTTTAAGTATGAAAAAGCTGTTTCTGTTATTAATGGCTGTTATGCTGACAACGGTCACCGGCCTTGCCCAGGTGATCCATGGCACAGTCGTATCAGCTGCAGACGATGAGCCCCTGGTGGGAGCCTCCATCGTTACCAAAGGATCAGGCGCTACCGTTACCGATATTGACGGTAAGTTTGCCATCCACGTAGCCCCGGGAACCCAAATCACGATTTCGTACGTCGGCTACGCCACACAGACACTCCCTGCCGCTGAAGGCATGGTTGTCAAACTCGCACAGGCTGACAACGTCCTCAACGACGTTGTTGTCACCGGCTACGGCACAGGTAAGAAACTGGGCTCGATTGTAGGCGCGGTTAACGTTGTAGGCACCCAGACCCTCGAGGACACCCCCTCGGCCAACTTCGTGGACGCTCTTCAGGGTCAGGTCCCCGGTCTCGCCATCTTCTCGAACACCGGTGAGCCCTCGAGCGTTCCCTCGTCCATCCGTATCCGTGGTGTCAACTCGCTGTCGGGCAACACCCCGCTGTTCATCTGCGATGGTGCCCCCGCCACCTCGTCGATTTTCACCACCCTCAACCCCTCGGACATCGAGAGCGTGACAGTGCTCAAGGACGCCGCCTCCACCGCCATCTACGGTAGCCGCGCCGCCAACGGTGTCATCGTCATCACCACCAAGAAAGGCCGCTACTCGGAGGACGCCACCGTCACCGTTCGCGCCAACGCCGGTTGGTCATCGCAGGCCAACGACAAGATTGACATGATGACCTCCGAGGAGTTCGTCCGTTTCCGCGACCTCGTCCACACCCCCGTCAGCAACGAAGTTCGTGACTTCGTCAACAAGTACGGCATCAACACCGACTGGAAGGACTACCTCATCAAGGACCACGCCCTCCTCTACTCGGTTGACGCACGCATCCAGGGCGGTACCGAAAAGACCCGCTACTACCTCTCGCTGGCCGACTACTACCAGGATGGTCTTATCGACCGTTCGGACATCACCCGCCAGACCCTCCGCTTCAACCTCGACAGCAAGCTCAAAAACTGGCTGCAGGTAGGTATCTCGGCCAACGTAGGCTTTGAGAAGTACGCCACCAACAATGCCGCCGACTCAGAGAGTTCGAACAACGGTATCTACTCCAACAACCCCTTCTACATGGTGTACAACCTCCTGCCTTATGACTCGCCCTACTACTACTCGTTCAACCAGAACGGTGACATCGTCTTCGGCGACCGTGCCAACTACTACCACTACTCGCAGAAGACCGACCCCAACTACTTCAACCGCAAGGCCTTCAATGGCAAGCGCACCAACCTCACCGCTATGGTCACTCTCTACGAGCAGATTATGCCCGTCAAGGGTCTGACCATCCGCGCTCAGCAGAACGTCAACGCTTTTGACTACCGCAACAGCAGCTCACGTCCCCAGCAGCAGGACGAAATCACCCCCATGGGTGACCTCATCTCGCTCAACCAGATCGACGCTTACTCGAGCGAAGCTTTCCAGCGCTGGTATCAGTTCACCTATACCAACACCGCCGAGTACAAGTTCACCATCAACGACGCACACGACCTGTCGTTCCTCATCGGTCAGGAGTCGATTATCACCCGCAACCACAACTTCGGCGTATCAACCAGCGGCCAGCCCAACTACATCCAGAACCTGCTTACCCAGGGTACCACCGTCACCATGGACGACGTTTCCCACGGCAAGTCTGAGTCGATCATGAACTCGTACTTCCTCACCGGCAGCTACAGCTTCGCCGATAAGTACTTCCTTGATGCCGCTGTACGCCGCGACGGCAGCTCGAAGTTCGCTCCCGGCCACCGCTGGGGCACCTTCTGGTCGGTAGGCGCAATGTGGGATATGGCCAAGGAAGAGTTCATCCACACCAACAAATGGTTCAGCGACCTCAAGCTCCGCGTCAACTATGGTACCGCCGGTAACTCGAGCGGCATCGGCAACTACGACTACTTCGGCACCGTCGGCTCCGGCTCTGTCTACAACGGCAACAACGCCACCGGCATCTCGGGCATGTCGAACGACCACCTCACCTGGGAGACCGTCAAGAGCTTCGACGTAGGCGTTGACGCAGCCTTCTTCAACAGCAAGCTCCGCGGTTCGGTTGACTTCTATGTCAAGAACACCGAGAACATGCTCATGGAAGTTCCCTACTCGTTCACCACCGGTTGGTCGGGCGGTACAGCCAACGTCGGCAGCATGCGCAACATGGGTGTTGACGTAGACCTGCACTACAACATCCTTCAGACACGCGACTGGTACGTCGGTCTCGACGTAAACTTCGGTTACAACAAAAACACCATCACCGAGCTGTTCAACGGCCTCGAGTCGTTCACCATCCCCGGCACCGGTATCACCTACCGCAAGGGTCAAAACCCCTTCACCATCACTCAGGTCCGCTACGCCGGCGTAGATCCCCGCGACGGTCAGCAGATGTGGTACGATAAGGACGGCAACCTCACCAAGCACTACGACGAGAGCAACGAGGTTGACCTCGGCAAGAGCTTCATCGCACCTTGGAACGGCGGTTTCGGCATCAACGCACGCTGGAAAGGCCTCAGCCTCCGCGCCGACTTCAACTGGAGCGCCAAGAAGTACATCTTCAACGCCACCAACTGGTACATCCGCGACCCGAGTGTAGCCGTTCAGCGCAACACCAACGCCGCTGTCGAGCTGCTCAACGTCTGGACCAAGCCCGGTGACGTCACCGACATCCCCAACATCGTCGACCTCTATGGCGTTCCCCAGGAAATCCAGCCCGACAGCCGCTGGGTCGAGAGCTCCTCGTTCCTGCGTCTCAAGAACCTCACCATCGCTTACTCGCTGCCCAAGACTTGGATGGACGCTGTCAAGATGAAGGACGTAACCCTCCACTTCACCGGCCGCAACCTCCTCACCTTCACAAGCTTTAACGGTGTAGACCCCGAGTACGAAGGAAACGTCGTCCAGATGATGTACCCCAACACCCGTCAGTTCGAGTTCGGTCTCGAAGTATCATTCTAATCGTCTCCCTCTTTAAACAAATCGAAATATGAAAAAATTATTATATCCGATTCTGGCCCTGGGACTGATGCTGACCTCGTGCGACATGGATGTCAAAGTCCCCGGTCAGCTTACACAGAACCAGTCAATACAGGATCTTACGGGACTGAAGAGCTTCCGCTTCCAGACCTACAACATCCTGCGTTCCGCAACCACGGGTTCGTGGGTAACCACTCCGGACCTCCAGGCCGACTACTACGTAGGTCTGCGCGGTAACGGCGGTCGCACCACACGCCAAATCGAGGCCAGCTACACATCATCGTCAAGCGAGTTAGCCGGTCTCTACCAGGCTGCATACAGCAACATGAAACAGATCAACTACGCCATCTCAAGAGGTCAGGCCCTCATCGACGGCGGCGTTATCACCGGCGAAGACGTTGTAACAGCCAACTGCTACATCGGCGAGATGAAGTTTGCCCGCGCATACCTCTACTACTATCTGCTCGACCACTTCTGCCAGGCCTACGGCCAGGTTCCCGTCGACCAGGACGGTTACGGTCTGCAGCTTGTCACCACCTACGATCCGGGTATTCCCTCGTCGCAGTATCCCGGCCGCAGCTCGGTCAACAAGGCTCTGACCCTCATCAACGATGACCTCGCCGACGCTTACACCGCCATCGCTGCCTACGAGCAGGTTGACAACAGCGCCTGCGCTCCCAACTCGGCCTACCTCAACACCGCTACCGTACGCGCCCTCCAGGCTCGTGTAGCCCTCTACGCTCACGACTGGAAGAACGCCTACAAGTACGCCACCGATGTAATCGACAACCCCGAGTTTGAGCTCGCCTCCGGCGAAGACTACGTCAACATGTGGAGCACCGACTCGTCGTCAGAGCTGCTCTTCGTGCCCTTCGCCGACCAGTCTGAGGCTGCCAACACCGCCTCGCTGTTCAACACCTACAACTACATCAGCGAGTTCTCGACCGATGGTGGTGGCCGCGTAAACTGCATCCCCACCCTCACCTGGCTCAACGCCTACGATGACAACGATATCCGCTTCGATGCCTTCTTCAAAGGTGCTGTCTTCACCGTTGACGCACAGTACACCGCCGCCTTCTACCTCAACAAGTACCCCGGCAACCCCACCCTCAACGCTTCTACTGCCTCGAACGAGTACAAGAACAAGGCTAAGCCCTTCCGTCTGTCCGAGCAGTACCTGATCGCCGCCGAGGCCGCTTACGAGGCCGGCCAGCCCGGAGACGCCCTCAAGTACCTCAACGACCTGCGCAGGAAACGTATCGCCGACTACGAAGACCAGAAGCTCTCGGGTCAGGCTCTCCGCGACGCCATCCGTCAGGAGCGCGCAATCGAGCTGCTCGGCGAAGGCTTCCGCCTCACCGACCTCAAGCGCTGGGGTCTCGGCTTCACCAAGGACGGCAAATATATCCAGCTCGCCGCCGGCACCGTCAATGCCCAGGAACTGTTTGTAACCAACGACGTTACCGTCACCTACACTCCGTACGACTACCGTTACACCTGGCCTATCCCCTACGACGAAATGCAGGTTACTCCCGCTCTCGCCGGCCAGCAGAACCCCAACTGGTAAGCAATTGTCTAACAACAAACCTTTTCAAAAGAGATTCTTATGAAACTTAACAAAATAGCAGCAATTGCCCTGGCCGCGCTGGCAGTAACGGCTTGCTCTGACGACGACGATAAGTTCAACACCAACCCCGTCACCGTCAGCTTGGAGCAGACCACCATGTCGGTTACCGAGGACATTGCACAGAATATCTATTACAACGTCCCCGTTGTGGTGTCGGGCGAGACCAACGGTCCCGTACGCGTCACCGTTGAGGTCGAGGCAGTAGGCACAACCCCCGCCGAAGAGGGCAAAGACTACCTCGTAACCTCGAAAACCATCGTCATCCCCGCCGGCGAGACCAAGGGCAGCATCGAGTTCTATCCCATCGGCGACCAGGAAGAGAACCAGGACCGCACTTTCACCGTCAACATCGTGTCGGCTGAAGGCGCAACAGTCGGTGGCAACACCACCACTCTCGTGACCCTGCTCGACAACGAGCGTCTGCTCCCCGAGGCTTACGCCAAAGTCTGCGGCACATGGACCGCCACCGGAGATAGCGGCAGCTACCCCGTCACCATCGAAGGCTATGCCAAGGATGAGGAAGGCTACCTCAAGCAAGTTAAGCTTTACGGCATCGGCGGCAAGGACGTTGTCAATCCCGTTATCGTGGACTTCAGCCTCGACGGCGCAACCGGTGAGGTTACCCTGTCCTTCAGCATGCCTCAGGTTCTTGAGGAGAACGCCCGCTTCAACCCGCCCGTAGGTGTCTGCGACATCGTCCTCCTGCCCTACGACTCGGATGGTCTGTACCTCAGCGGCGCTTCAGCTGCAACCTCCGACCCCGAGGTTACCAACTTCGTATTCGACTCGGGCTTCGCAGCCGGTCTGTTCAAGCCCACTCCCGGTGGTCCCTACAACGGCGGCAACTTCCTGGGCTATGTTTACTTCCGCACTACCACCTTCAGCCTGACAAAGTAAATCACGACAACCGATAAAGGCCGGCACCGAGCCGACCGATATCCACCATAACAAGTAGGCGCAGATTGCACGCTAATCTGCGCCTACTTTTAAACCTTATAAACTAACCCCTCTTTCCCCAACTCTACTCACAACACCTCTCTTTTTTACTATTCCCCCCTCTCCCTCATTTTCCCCCTCTCCCTACCCCTTAAGGCTAACAGCCGCAACCTCTTACACATGAAAAAGATTTTACTCCCGATAGCTTTGCTCGCAATGGGCGCAGCCTGCTCATGGGCCGCTGCCGACGACACAGACGTGATGGCTAAAATCAACCCCGCGGGCACTTTACAGATTAACCGCTACCGCGACGCCGTCGAGGCGTCGCTCAAACACCCGGGCATGGCTAAGGCTCCCGTGCAGGAGCCCACTGTGTCGGCCGTGGTCCTGCTCGACAAGGGCGTCAGCGACGATGTCCTCGCCGGCCTCGACCTCAAGATACTGTCGTCGATGAACGGCGTGGTGGTGGTGTCATGCCCCATCACCGTGGTCCCGCAGATTGCCGCACTGCCCCGTGTGCTCAGCGTCTCGTTCGGCGAGACCTTCGACACCTGCCTCGACTTCGCCCGTCCCGCGGGTAAGGCCACCGAGGTGCAGAACGGCTTCGAGGTCGACGGCAAGTCAATGTCGTTCGACGGCTCGGGCGTGGTGTGCGGTATGTACGACATCGGCCTGCAGGCAAGCCACATCAACTTCTGCAACAGCGACGGCACATCCCGCATCGAGCGCCTTTGGCACATGACCGGCTCGAACGGCGCCTACACCGAATACACCGCGGACAACCTCTTCCGCTTCACCACCGACACCCGTAGCGAGAGCCACGCCACACACGTGGGCGGCATAATGGGCGGCGGATACAAGGGCGACGGCAAATTTGGCCTCAGCTCGTCGGCCAGCGGCGGACGCGGCAGCGTCAAGGAAGGTCCCATCCCCTACTACGGCGTGGCCACCAACTCGGCCCTGGCCTTCGGCTGCGGCTCGCTCAGCGACGCCAACATCCTGCAGGGCGTCACCAACGTCATCGGCTACGCCCAGTCGACGGGCCGTCCCGTGGTGGTGAACCTCTCGCTGGGCAACGTCATCGGCCCCCACGACGGCCACGACACGTGGACGCAGGCCCTGGGCCGCCTGGGTGAGAACGCCATCATCTGCGTGGCCGCCGGCAACGACGGCAACCTGCCCCTGGCCGCCACCAAGACCCTCGGCAGCGGCGACAACGCCATCATGCGCACCTCACCCGTCGCCATCAAGGCCGACGAGTCGGGCCTCGACTTCGGCCACGTCAACGGCATGGCCGACATCTGGTCGAGCAGCTCCGCTCCCCTGCGCTTCGCCCTGCGCTTCTACCGCAGCCGCACAAACGTGGAGACTCTGGTCGAGCTCAACAGCGCCGGCTCGTACACTACCAAGACAGGCGACACCTTCAGCAAATACTTCACGGGCGACTTCTCGGTAGTGGCCAGCGTCAACCCCAACAACAACCGCTACAACATCTACTGCGTCTTCAGCGGCGTACAGCCCCTGCCCGAATACTCGACGGGCTGCCTCATCCTCGAGATGGAGGGCACCGAAGGCACCACCGTCAACGTCTTCGGCCGCAGCCTGGGCTTCACCAACACAGTCAACGGCGGCGCCAGCATCAGCGGCGCCACCAACGGCACCACCGACGGCACCATCAACAACATGGCCTGCGCCGACAACATCATCTCGGTAGGCTCGTACGTCACCCGCACATCGTGGACAACACTCGGCGGCAGCACATACACCTACACCTCCGTTCCGGCCGTAGGCAACCCGTCCACTTTCTCGAGCTATGGCGTGAAATTCCCCGACACCAAGCTGCCCATGCTGTGCGCACCGGGCCAGGGCATAGTGTCGAGCGTCAACCGCTTCGCCGCCGGCTCGGACAAGGACAAGATGGTAGCCAGCGTCACCGCGGGCCTTGTCACCGACTACTGGGACAACATGCAAGGCACATCGATGGCCTGCCCCTTCGTGGCCGGCACAGTGGGCCTGATGCTGCAGGCTTACCCGCAGATGACACCCGCCGAGGCCGCACAGATCCTCACCTCGACCTGCGAGGCTCCCCAGGCTTTTGGCCTGAACGCCAAACAGCGCGGACAGTGGGGCGCCGGCAAACTTGACGGCCTGGCAGCCGTCACCGAGGCCGTCAAACGCAGCGACGCCGGCGTCAACGACGTCGTCGCCGACGCCGAAGGCTATATCATCGACAATAACGGCAACGTCTTCACCGTCACCGCCGCCGGCACGGCCGCACTCACCGTCACCCTCTACAACCTGCAGGGCGCCGCAGTAGCCGCCGCCACCGCCGACGCCGGCGAGGTCACCCTCGACGCCACCTCCCTCCAGCCCGGCATCTACGTGCTCACCATCACCGCACCCCACGCCACCCCCGTCTCAAAGAAGGTGGCCCTGCACTGACCCCCGGCCCGCCCCCTGACTGGCCCCCACCTGGCCCCCCCACCTGGCCCCCCCACCTGGCCTGACCGTTATCGGTCGAGCTCGACCGATAACAGTGACGGCCCCCCGGGTTGGCCACCGGCCAGCAAACCCGGCCAGCAACCCCCGGCCCACCGCCGGCCCTTAGCCAAACAAAACATGATACATTAAAGATCTAATTCGTATAGTTTCTAAGGATTTGATAACAGATCATTTCATACGATATTAGACATCCGAAGGGAGGAGACCTTGGTGGTTGCCTCCCTTTTTTTGTGCTTACAGTGCGGTTATTATCAAATTAGAGCGCTCCGAAACGAATTTTGAGCGCAAATTGTTGTACCTTTGCACTGGCCAAAGCCACAACCCGGGATTTTGGCAAAAAACTCAAGATATATGCAAAGCAACGACAATCCACTGGTTTTTACCCACCGTTTCACCCTCACCGCCGGCGACTGCGACTGCGCGCGCCGTATGCCGCTGCCGTGGCTGCTGCGTAAGGTGATAGAGACCGCCACGCTTCATGCCAACCGCCTGGGCATAGGCTACCGCGACCTTGCGCCGATGGGGATAGTGTGGGTGCTGAGCCGCGTGACCATGCGCGTCGACCGCTACCCGGGCCCCAACGAGGACCTGTCGCTGACGACGTGGGTGCAGGACGCCACACGCCTCTACTCGACCCGCTGCATGACCCTCAGCGACGCCGACGGCAAGCCCTTGGCGCACATCACTTCGATGTGGGTGTGCATCAACATCACCGAACGCACCGCCGCCGACATCTCGGCCCTCGGCCTCGACCGCTTTGTCTCGCCGGACATCGTCTGCCCGCTGCCGCGCACGCGCAAGCTGCCCGTGGTGGCCCTCGACGGAGCGACGACGGTGGTCAACCGCCGCTTCGAGTACAGCGACGTCGACTTCAACGGCCACGTCAACTCGGCCCGCTATGCCGAGTGCGTGCTTGACCTGTGGACGCCGGAGACATACCAGAAATTCCTCCCCGCCGAGTTCGTCATCAACTACCTGCACGAATGTCGCTACGGACAGACCGCCGTCATTGCCGCCGACGAGCGCCTCGACAGCGACACGGGCACGATGAACGCCACCGTGACACTGCGCTGCGACGACAAGCCGTGCGTAAACGTGGCCATACGCTTCGAACCGGCCCAATAATACGTAAAATCAAACCAAAAACACATATAATCAAATGGCACAGAAAGCTTTACTTATGATTCTGGACGGCTGGGGCCTCGGCGACCGCCAGAAAGACGACGTAATATCGCAGACCCCCACCCCCTGCTGGGACTACCTGATGGCAAACTATCCCCACAGCCAGCTGCAGGCCAGCGGCGAAAACGTGGGCCTGCCCGACGGACAGATGGGCAACTCGGAGGTGGGTCACCTCAACATCGGCGCCGGCCGCGTGGTCTATCAGGACCTGGTGAAAATCAACAACGCCATCAAGGACGGCTCGATCAAGCACAACGAAGAAATCAAGAACGCCTTTGACTACGCCCGGAAGACGGGCAAGGGCCTGCACCTGATGGGCCTGACCTCGAACGGCGGCGTGCACTCGAGCCTCGACCACCTGTACGCCCTCTGCGACATCGCCAAGGACTACGGCCTGCAGAAGGTCTTCCTGCACTGCTTCATGGACGGCCGCGACACCGACCCGCGCTCGGGCAAGGGCTTCATCGAAGAGGTGCAGCAGCACTGCGCCAAGTCGGCCGGCGTAATCGCCAGCATCATCGGCCGCTTCTACGCCATGGACCGCGACAAGCGCTGGGAGCGCGTCAAGGTCGCCTACGACCTGCTGGTAAAGGGCGAGGGCAAACAGGCCACCGACATGGTTCAGGCCATGCAGGAGAGCTACGACGCCGACGTCACCGACGAGTTTATCAAGCCCATCAACAACAGCACCGTCGACGGCACCATCAAGGAGGGCGACGTCGTCATCTTCTTCAACTACCGCAACGACCGCGCCAAGGAGCTGACCTCGGTGCTCACCCAGCACGATATGCCCGAACAGGGCATGGCCACCATCCCCGGCCTGCAGTACTACTGCATGACACCCTACGACTCGGCCTTCACCGGCGTGCACATCCTCTTCGACAAGCAGGACGTCGCCAACACGCTGGCCGAATACCTCAGCAAAGCCGGCAAAAAGCAGCTGCACATCGCCGAGACAGAGAAGTATGCCCACGTGACATTCTTCTTCAACGGCGGACGCGAGGCTCCCTTTGACGGTGAGGACCGCATCCTCGTGCCCTCGCCCAAGGTGGCCACTTACGACCTCAAGCCCGAGATGTCGGCATTCGAGGTTGCCGACAAGCTCGCCGCCGCTATAAGCGAAGAGAAGTACGACTTCATCGTCGTCAACTTCGCCAACGGCGACATGGTGGGCCATACCGGCATCTACCCCGCCATCGAGAAGGCCGTCGTCACCATCGACGAGTGCTGCCGCCAGGTTATCGAGGCTGCCAAGGCCCACGGCTACGGCACAATCATCATCGCCGACCACGGCAACGCCGACCACGCCATCAACGAGGACGGCACCCCCAACACCGCCCACTCGCTCAACCCCGTGCCCTTCATCTATATCAGCAACGACGCCAAGGCCACCGTCGAAAACGGCCGTCTGGCTGACGTGGCTCCCTCGCTGCTGCACATCCTCGGCATGGCCCAGCCCGCCGAGATGGACGGCCACGACCTCATCAAGGACTAAGCCTCATCAAGGACCGAGGGATGACCCGTCGCCACAGAAACATCACCGCAGCCGCGGCCGCCGTACTCATCGCGGCGGCCGCGCAGCTGTGCGCGTCGTGCTCGTCGTGCGGACGCGGCGACGGCACAAAGACCGCCACGGACAGCACCGCCCTCGCCGCCACGCCGGAGGCTATCCTCGAAGGACCCCTGGCGCTCGACCCGGAGGCGCTGCACTCGTATGCCGCCGCAGTACATGACAACGCCACCTTCGACGAGGCCGACATAGCGCACATCATCCGCCTCACCGAAGGCGCTTTCTCGCATCTGTTGCAGGAGCTGGACCTGCTCCAGGCAAACGACGATGCCGCCGACTCGTTCCACGTCCTCAACGAGCTGGCAAAGAGCGGGTGGCCCGACGACGCCTCGACACTGCTGTCGTTTCTGCGCACCGTACCCCTCCCCGCCAATATGCAGCAGCGCACCGACCAGCTGGTGCGCACCGCCGCTCGCTGCATGACACTGCTCGACGAGATTTCGACCCGTCAGCACGGCGGCAAACAGTATCTTAAAATCAACATCGACCCCCTCAAAAAGTAAAACCCCGGACGCCATGCAGCTGAAGTTCGTCTCCAAAAGCAAGAATTGCCGCCGCCTCATCCTCATCTATGCGGGATGGGCGATGGACTGGCGTCCTTTCCGCGGACTGGCGGCCCACGGCTACGACATCGCCGTGGTGTGGGACTACCGCGAGCTAACGGCCGACTGGTCGCGCATCCTCAGCCGCTACGATGAGGTGTGCCTGCTGGCGTGGTCGTTCGGTGTCTTTGCCGCCTCGGTGACGATGCACGAGCTGCTGCCGCGCATCACCAAGCGCATCGCCGTCAACGGCACACTCGCCCCCATCGACGCCGTCAAGGGCATCAACCCGGACATCTTCGCCGCCACCCTCGAGGGCATGTCACCCAACAACCTGCGCCGGTTCTACCGCAGCATGTTCCTCACCAAGGAGCAGTACGACGCCTTCCGCGCCAACGCCCCCAAACGCGACATCGACGAGGCGATAGCCGAGCTGGAGGCCTTTGAGACGCACACCATCTTCCACGCCCCGCAGGTCGAGGAGTGGGACCTGGCGATAATCTCGGAGCACGACCGCATCTTCATGCCGCAGGCCCAGGTGGCCGCCTGGCACGGACGCACGAACATACGGCGCATGGCGACGGGACACATGCCCGACTTCGGCGTGCTCATCAATCAGATTTTCATCGACAAGGACCTTGTCACCGCCCGCTTCGCCGACAGCCACGACACTTACTCGGCCAACGCCGTGGTGCAGAAGCGCATAGCCTCGCGCCTGCACGGTATGCTGGCCGAGAGCATCGGCGGCGGCCCGCTGCTGGGCAACGTCATCGAGGTAGGCGTGGGCGACGGCTCGCTCACCGACCTGTACGCCCCCACGCACGACATGGGCACGGTGGCCCTGTGGGACATCGCCGGCGTGTCTCCCGAGCTTGTGGCGCGCACACCCAACGCGCGGCCCGAGCAGTGCGACGCCGAAATAAGGATGCGCCGCCAGCAGTCCGAGTCGGCAGCATATATCCTCAGCGCCAGCACGATACAGTGGTTCAACTCACCAAAGGCCTTCCTGCGCGAGTGCGCGCGCGTCCTCGTCCCCGGCGGATGGCTCGCCGTCAGCACCTTTGTCCGCGGCAACCTGGGCGAGCTGGCCGCCACGATAGGCAACGGCATGGAGGTGCCCACCGGCGAGGCATGGCACACGATGATACCCGAGAACCTCGAGGTGGAGGTGCGGCACGAGGAGGTGATGACCCTACACTTCGACTCGCCCCGCGACGTGCTCAGGCACATGAGCCTCACCGGTGTCAACGCCGTGCGCTTTCACCAGAGCCCCATCGTCCTGGCCCGCCGCATCCTCGCCAACTACCCCGCCGACCGCGGCGGCAAATACCCCGTCACCTTCCGACCCATCTACATCATCGCCCGCAAGAAGGAGGACTAACCAAAAGCCAAAGCAAATGCAACTGTTTATCACAGGAATAGACACCGACGCCGGCAAGACATACGCCACGGCATGGCTGGCAAGCCAACTGAGCGCGCAGGGACGTCGGGTAATAACACAGAAATTCATACAGACCGGCTGCACCGGCTCGTCGGAGGACATCGACGCCCACCGCCGCCTCACCGGCACAGGCCCCCTGCCCGAAGACGCCGAAGGGCTGACGGCGCCCATCATCCTGTCGTACCCTGCCTCGGCACAGCTTGCCGCACGCATCGACGGCGTGGAGATTGACCTCGACGTCATCGACCGCGCCCGCGAAGAGCTGGCCCGCCGCTACGACGACGTGCTCATCGAAGGCGCCGGCGGACTAATGGTACCCATCACCGACGATTTCATGGCCATCGACTACGCCGTCACCCGCCGCCTCCCCGTGGCCCTCGTCACCAACTCGAAGCTCGGCAGCATCAACCACACCGTGCTGTCGCTCGAGGCCCTGCGCACCCGCGGCATCAACCTTGCCTACGTGCTCTACAACGAGCACCACATGGGCTCCGGCCCCGAAATCGAAGCCGACACCCTCGCCTTCCTCCGCCGCTACCTCTCCCGCCACTGGCCCTCCACCCGCCTCCTCCTCGTCCCCGAACAGGCCTAACCCCC
>SFLG01000073.1 GCA_004553485.1 Bacteroidales bacterium
ACTCGCGGTTGAGGGGGCGATGTTGCTCAGGGGGGCGTTTGGGGACATTCGGCGGCGCATATACCGGTGTTGGGGCAGTTGCCGAAGTCGAGTTGGTCCATCTTTGCTCCCTTGGCGCGGGAGCGGGGTTGGTCAGTCGGGGGTGGATGAGGGGGCGTCGTCGGGGGTTTGCTCTTCGGGGTGTTTGAGGTAGTACTGCTCGAGCATCTCGCGCAGGTCGAAGTAGTTGGTGGTTGTTTTGTCGCTTTTGCGGTTGACTACCTCCAGCTTGTCGTAGTAGGGCTCTTGAAACTCCTGCGACTTGACGGCGCCGCCGCTGAGATTGAAAAATTCAAACTCGTTGATTGGGTACACCACCACGCGGGCCTTTTCGGGGCTCTCGCCCGTGCCGCTGCGCGCTATAACAAGCAATATCGAGTCAAGTTTCTTCTTCCAGATTTTGGCGTGGTTGAACTTGCGGTTTTTCTCGTACACATACACGCGGTAGGTCATCTGCGTCAGGTCGAGCGGGTTGTTGTCGAGGCTCTTCTGCGCCAGCTGCTCAATCTGCCGGCACTCGGCCTTGGTGAGGTTCTCCTGTTTGAAATACAACGGCTTGGTAGCCTCCACCTCCTTCTGGTAGGGGTTCTCGCGATAGGGGTTGTAGTCCTCCTGGAACATGGTGCCGTAGTAGAAGTAGTGGTAGTCGTCGTCGGTCATAATGGTGTCGTTCGACATAAACTCCTTCAGCAGCTTGGGGTAGTAATAGCGCGAGTCGGGGTTGGTGGTCTCCGCCTTGATTTTCTCGAAGTCGGGATGGCCGGTGGTCACTTCCGCCCGTGCCGACACGGCGGTCGCCGCCACGAGCAGGACGGGCAGGATGGTTTTCTGTAATATTTTTCGCAGGCCCGTAACGCCTGCGGCGAAGGAAAGAGGATTTTTCATGACTGGTTTAATAAAATACAGGTGTCAGGCGTTGGGTGCCTGAGCAAGGAGACTGACGGTGCAGGCTGCGGCCATCGACAGGGCGACGATTGACGGCAGGCCTTTGGCACCTAAGTAGTTGAAGAAGCGGCGAGAGGGAAACTGCATTATCTCGCGCCCGGCCGGGGTGCGTGTGTATGCGATGCCGCCCATCAAAACGCCGGCCGCCGAGCAGACGATGATGCCCGCCATAGTATTGGTGAGCATGCCCAGCACGGCGCCTACCAGCGCTCCGCCGCTGATAAAGCCCACGCCGACGCGGCTGTAGGCCACGTTGCGCGGTATCGTATAGGTTATGCCCAGGGCGATGAGCGTTGCCACGCCCCAGAATATCAGCGTGTCGTTGCCGAAAATGCCTATGCCGCCCAGCCGGCACAGCCACATTGCCGCATAGCCGGGCAACACGGCCGGCAGCCGCGGTACAAAGACGGCGACGGCAGTGAGGGTAATCAGCATACTGACAGCTACGATATATATCATAAAACGGTATGTCTCTTGGTTTACAGTTAGTTGCAATCGGGGCGCATACGTTAAAGCGGCACTGCGCCCTGCAGGTTATGCTACAAATTTAACGAAAATAACCCTTTCATCTTGCCTTTTTCTTACATTATTATGATAATTTAATAGTCATTAAGACCATCGCCGCACAAAAAACGGCACTGCGAATGCCGAAAAAAGCGTACATTTGCAACATGGCAAACAACGAACAAGACATGGAAACTCCCGCCGGCCTCAAAGGCACCGGCGACGGCAAAAGCGTGCTCATCGTGGGCGCCGGAGGCTTTGTCGGCGGCTATCTCGCCCGCATGGCCCTCGACTGCGGATACGACACCTACGTCGGCGTGCGCGCCAGCACCTCGCGCCGCTACCTCGACGACCCGCGCCTGCACTTCGTCGTCCTCGACTACGACGACGCCGAGGCCGAGAAGCGGCAGCTCACGCAGGCCGCCCCATCCCCCGCGGGCTGGGACTGCATAGTGTGGAACCTCGGCGCCACCAAATGCGCCGACATGGCCGACTTTGACCGCATCAACTACGGCTACCTGCGCCGCTTTGCCGACGTCCTGCAGGACACGGGCCTTATCCCAGGCCGCTTCCTGTACATGTCGTCGCTGAGCGTGCTGGGCCTCGGCGACGAAAAGACCTTCGCCCCCTTCACGTCCCAGTCGGTGCCCAATCCCAACACCGCCTATGGCCGCTCAAAGCTCAAGAGCGAGGTCTTCCTCGAAAAATATTCGCGTCTGCCATGGATAATCTTCCGCCCCACAGGCATCTACGGCCCGCACGAAAAAGACTACATGATGATGGTGGAGAGCATCGACCGACACCTCGACGTGTCGGTGGGCTTTACCGAGCAGCAGCTGAGCTTCCTCTACGTCGCCGACCTCGTCACAGCGGTTTTCCAGGCCCTGGCCGCCCCCGCCGACAAGGTCCTGGGCCACAAGTACATCCTCACCGACGGCGGCAGCTGGACACAGAAGCAGTTCAGGCAACTCACCCTCAAATACCTCAACAAAGGCTGGGCCCTGCCCCTGCGCCTGCCCATGTGGGCCGTCTACTGCGTCAGCGTAGCCGCCGAAAAGGCCGCTGCCATGCGCGGCAAAGCGTCGACCCTCAACCGCGACAAGTTCAAGATAATGCGCCAGCGCAACTGGAACTGCGACATCACCGACGCCCGCCGCGACTTCGGCTACACCCCAGCCTGGCCCCTCCCCCGCGGCCTCGCCGCCACCGTCGCCGCCTACCTCGCCGCACGCCACGCAAAATAACTTCCCGAACTGCCCGGGCCTACATCAGACGGCATGCCTATGGGCAGACAAAACCGTCAAAACTAAGAGCCCGTTCCCACCCCTAATAGACTTTTCCCTCCAATGGTAAATTTTTGAATAGAAAAACATATCGAATATGTTTTAGTATTCAAATTTTTACTATCTTTGCGACGTGAAAAGTCCATTGGAACAATTAGGGAACATACCTGTCACTGCGGCTACCCTGGAATCTCTGTTTCCACATATCAAGGGCGGCAACCAGAAAATCAGGCTGCTTGAGCGTGATAAGCAAATTATTCGGCTCAAGCGGGGACTCTATGTGTGTAGCTCCGAAGTGACGGGCGTTGCTTTATCGACCGAGCTGATTGCAAATCATCTCTATACACCTTCGTACGTCTCGATGTCGTCGGCACTGCGGTATTATGGGCTGATACCTGAAGAAGTCTTTGTCATGCAATCGATGACACTGAAGCATTCGCGAGATTTCGACACTCCGGTCGGCAGGTTTGAATACACCCGGATATCCAAAGATGCGTTCTCAGTCGGGTTAACGAGTATCAGAAAAACGGACTACGCCTTTGTGATTGCGACGCCGGAAAAGGCATTGTGCGATTTGGTCGCCAATTCCCCGGGGGTAAATCTTCGTTATCCAAAAGATGCGGCTCTTTATCTGGAAGAAGATATCAGGATGGAGCTGAGCGATTTCAGCCAAATGGATTCTGCTATTTTTGAAGCATACGCTGAGGTCGGAAAGAAAGCTGATTCTATCCGGACGTTATTAAAATTATTGAAGCGATGAAGAATGATATATATGACAGTATGCTTTCCGCATACGATTTATCCACTGAGCAGAAAAAGCGAAATGCGATTTTCGAGGTCAATCAGCAGGTGATACTTGCCGGGCTTCATAATGGTGGATTCTTTGATGTGGCATCGTTTTATGGAGGCACTTGTCTGAGAATTTTTCATGGTCTTCAACGTTTTTCGGAAGATATGGATTTCTCACTTCTGACCCCTGATGACGATTTCGATTTCACAAAGTATTTCCAGCCAATCATTGACGAGTTTGCTATAGTCGGCAGAGAAGTGGAGATAACCAAGAAGGACAAGAAGAATTTCGGGAAAGTGGAATCTGCATTCCTGAAAGACACCACCGATGTATATGATATATCATTCCAGACTGACAGATCCATCAAGATAAAGATAGAGGTAGACACGCAGCCACCGTTGAATTTCAGGACCGAACAGAAGCTATTGTTGCAGCCATACTCCTTTATGACACGTTGCCTTACACTGCCGGATTTGTTTGCCGGTAAAATGCACGCACTGGTTTGGCGCGCATGGAAAAATCGCGTAAAAGGGCGTGACTGGTACGACTTTGAATGGTATGTCCGTCACAATGTGCCACTGGGTTTTACACATCTCGCCGAGCGTGCCCTGCAATTCAATAACGAAGTTCTTGACAAGGATTCATTTATATTACGACTGAAAGAAAAGCTGGCCTCTGCAAACATAAATCAGGTAAAGAGCGACGTACTTCCTTTCGTGAAAAATCCTCGCGAACTTGATATATGGTCAAATGATTATTTTGTTCAGCTGGCAGATATGATGAGGTTTGAATGATTGATATTCAAGAAAATCAGCTATGCCTGACAGCATCTGCTTTAACAACAAAAAACACGCCTCGCCGCACGGGGGTAGGGACGTTTGCAATATACGCGCTTTTTGCCTAACTTTGCACTATTTAGTGCACACTGTTTCAGCGCGCACACCACATACGCAACATACAAAGCATACAAAAGCATACGCAATAGACAAGCCAACAAATAAGCCAATCGCGATTATGATAAAGAAGATTATAGCAATAGTTGCACTTGCTGCCGTATCGGCTGCAGGCAGCGTCTACGCCTGCACGTCGCTGATAGCGGCTCCGGGCGCTACCCAGCAGGGTTCGAGCATGATTACCTACGCCGCCGACAGCCATGTCCTCTACGGCGAGCTGTACAACCAGCCTGCCGCCGACCATCCCAAAGGCGCCATGCGCAAGGTGATAGACTGGGACGGAAACAAATACCTGGGCGAAATTCCCGAGGTGGCCCACACCTACGCCACCATCGGCAACATGAACGAGCACGGCCTCACCATCGCCGAGAGCACCTGGGGCGGCCGCCACGAGCTCGCCGGCTCGGGCCTCATCGACTACGGCTCGCTCATCTACATCACCTTACAGCGCGCACGCACCGCCCGCGAGGCCATCAAGGTGATGACCGACCTTGTCGACAAATACGGCTATGCCTCGGAGGGCGAGTCGTTCTCTATCGCCGACCCCGACGAGGTATGGGTAATGGAGATGATAGGCAAGGGCAAGGACGATCCCGGCGCTGTCTGGGTAGCCCGCCGCGTCCCCGACAACTGCATCTCGGGCCACGCCAACCACAGCCGCATCCATAAGTTCCCCCTCAAGGACAAGGAGACCCTCTACAGCAAGGACGTCATCAGCTTTGCCCGCAAAAAAGGCTACTTCAGCGGCAAGGACGAGGACTTCAGCTTCAGCCGCGCCTACGCCATCTACGACATGGGCGCTCTGCGTGGCTGCGACGCCCGCGTGTGGAGCTACTTCAACCGCTTCGCCCCCGAGGGCTCGATGGACAAGTACCTGCCCTGGATCCTCCGCGGCGAGGGCGACCCCATGCCCCTGTGGATTGAGCCGGCGCGGAAGCTCTCGGCCGCCGACCTCAAGAATATGATGCGCGACCACTACGAGGGCACCCCTCTCGACATGACCAAGGACATCGGCGCCGGCCCCTTTGACGTGCCCTACCGCTGGCGCCCCATGGGATACAAGGTTGACGGCGTGGAATATACCCACGAGCGCGCAATCGCCACCCAGCAGACCGGCTTCTCGTTTGTGGCCGATATGAACAAGAACCGCCACGACGCCATGCGCGGCATCCTCTACTTCGGCACCGACGACGCCAACACCTGTGTCTACCTCCCCGTCTTCAGCTCCACCCCCAAGCCCCCCTACGAGCTCAGCCACGGCAACGGCGACATACTCACCCTCAGCTGGGACGCCAACTTCTGGGTCAACAACTACGTCGCCAACCAGGCCTACAACCGCTACTCGCAGATGATCCCCGACATCCGCCGCGTGCAGTCGGGCCTCGAGGACGGTATCGAGGAGGCCATCGGCAAAGCCTCAGCCGACATCGCCTCAATGAGCTACGCCGACGCCCAGACCTACCTTGCCGACGTCACAAACTCCTGGACCACAAAGGCCACCAAAGACTACAAGAACCTGGGCGACATGCTCTTTGTTAAATATCTCGACGGCAACATCAAAGCCCAGAACGAGGACGGCAGCTTCTCGCGCGACGAGCACGGCGTGGCCAAAGGCCTCATGTTCGGCGGATACAACGAGCGCTACTACCGCTCCATCGTCAACGAGCAGGGCGACCGCCTGCGCGTGGTGGACGTGAAATGACGCTGCCCGGCATAACTGACACAACCACAACCGTATGAAGAAGGAAACGGCAAAAAAATATCTCGGATACCTGCTCAAGTTCGGCGTCCCACTGGCGATAACGGTGCTGCTGTGCAAGTCGCTGTTCACCGACGTCCGCCCCGCCGAGATGTGGCACATCATCGTCACCCAGTGCGACTTTTGGTGGATAGCCCTCGCCCTGGTGATTTCGATATTCTCGCACATCTTCCGCGCCATGCGCTGGCGTCTGCAGCTGCAGGCCCTCGGCGTCAACCCGCCGCTGTTCACCCTTGTGCTCAGCATCTTCGGCACCTACGCCATCAACCTGGTGCTCCCGCGCCTGGGCGAGCTGTGGCGGTCTGACTTTATCTCGAAACGCAGCAAGACGCCGTTCTCGACAATCTTCGGCTCGATGGTGGGCGACCGCCTGGCCGACACGGTGACGGTGTTTGTGATGACAGTCATCACCTTCTTCATCGCCACCACGCAGATGTCGCGGTACCTCGACGACGTACAGCTTGTCGAGAGCATCACCGCCTTCCTGCGGTCGCCCTGGCTATGGATAGGCATTGTCGTCTTAATCGGCCTGTTCTGGTGGTTCATGGTCTGGAAGACCGAGATAGGCTTCGTCGTCAAGGTGCAGGGCTTTCTGCGCGGCATCTGGAAAGGCTTCGCCGCCATGGCCAAAGTTCGCCGCAAAGGGCTGTGGCTGCTGCTTACCCTGTGCATCTGGGGCTGCTACTTTACCCAGCTCTACGTGGCCTTCTTCGCCTTCCCCTTCACCACGGACACCGTGGCCGAGTTCGGCATACTGGCCGTGCTGGTGACCTTCGTGCTGTCGTCGCTGTCGATGGGCGTACCCTCCAACGGCGGCCTAGGCCCCTGGCAGTGGTCCGTCGTGCTGGCGCTGTGCACCTTCTACCACGTGGGCAAAGCCGACGCCATCACCTTCGCCAACACCGTGATGGGCATGCAGACACTGCTGCTCATCGTCCTCGGTCTCTTCACCTTCGCCTGCATCTCCATCCAGACGCACCGCCAGTCCCTCACCACCAAAAAGAATTCCTAACCCTACTTAATACTGCGCCCACGGGCGCCAATACCGGAGCCCCGGGCTCCCAATACTTAATACTTGATAAAGATGGCAAAAGTTGTTATTATCGGCGCCGGAGGCGTGGGCACGGTAGTTGCCCTGAAGTGCGCCATGAATCACGATGTATTCAGCGAAATCGTTCTGGCCTCGCGCACTCGCAGCAAATGCGACGCCGTGGCCGCCAAAGTAGGCCAGCCCTGGTTCACCACCGACACCGTCGACGCCGACGACGTCGAGCAGGTTGTGGCACTCTTCGAGCGTCACAAACCCGACCTCGTCATCAACGTCGCCCTGCCCTATCAGGACCTCACCATTATGGACGCCTGCCTGCGCGCCGGTGTCAACTACCTCGACACCGCCAACTACGAGCCCAAGGACGAGGCACACTTCGAGTACTCGTGGCAGTGGGCCTACGGCTTCGACCCGGGCGTATCGGGCGTCTTCACCGCCTACGCCGCCAAGCACTGGTTCTCGGCAATGGAGACCCTCGACATCGTCGACTGCAACGCCGGCAACCACGGCAAGGCCTTCGCCACCAACTTCAACCCCGAAATCAACATCCGCGAGATTACCCAGAACGGCCGCTACTACCAGGACGGCAAATGGATTACCACCGGACCGCTCGAAATCCACAAAGACCTCACATACCCCAACATCGGCCCGCGCGACTCGTACCTGATGTACCACGAAGAGCTGGAGAGCCTGGTGCAGAACTTCCCCACCATCCGCCGCGCACGCTTCTGGATGACCTTCGGCCAGGAATACCTTACCCACCTGCGCGTCATCCAGGACATAGGCATGGCACGCATCGACCCCATCGAGTACCAGGGCATGCAGATTGTCCCCCTCCAGTTCCTCAAAGCCGTCCTCCCCAACCCGCAGGAGCTCGGCGCCAACTACCACGGCGAGACATCGATAGGCTGCCGCATCGCCGGCAAGGGCAAGAACGGCGAGCAGCTCACATACTACATCTACAACAACTGCAGCCACGAGGAGGCATACAAAGAGACCGGCATGCAGGCCGTCAGCTACACCACCGGTGTGCCCGCTATGATAGGCGCGATGATGTTCCTCACCGGCAAGTGGAACAAGCCCGGCGTGCACAACGTCGAGGAGTTTGATCCCGACCCCTTCATGGCCCAGCTCCCCCTCCAGGGTCTGCCCTGGCACGAAGTCGTCAACGCCGACCTCGAACTGTAAACATCCTCCCCATACAGAAATATGTCTGAATACATCGTTTCGGCGCGCAAGTACCGTCCCTCCACCTTTGCCTCGGTGGTGGGACAGGCCGCGCTGACAAATACCCTGCGAAACGCCGTTGCTTCGGACCGCCTGGCCCACGCCTACCTGTTCTGCGGCTCGCGCGGCGTCGGCAAGACCTCGTGCGCGCGCATCTTTGCCAAAACCATCAACTGCGCCCATCGCACCGCCGAGGGCGAGGCCTGCAACGAGTGCGACTCGTGCCGCTCGTTCAACGAGGGCCGCTCGATGAACATCATCGAGCTTGACGCCGCCTCGCACAACGGCGTCGAGGACATCAAGAACCTGTGCGAGCAGGTGCAGGTGGCACCCACCGACGGCCGCTACCGCGTGTTCATCGTCGACGAGGTGCACATGCTGTCCGCGGCGGCCTTCAACGCCTTCCTCAAGACCCTTGAGGAGCCGCCCTCCCACGCCATCTTCGTCCTCGCCACCACCGAGAAGCACAAGATTATCCCCACCATCCTGTCGCGCTGCCAGATCTACGACTTCAACCGCATCACCATCTCCGATATGGTGAACCATCTGCAGTACGTGGCCCAAAACGAGGGTATCACCGCCGAGCCCCGCGCCCTGAGCGTGATAGCCCGCCATGCCGACGGCGCCATGCGCGACGCCCTCTCCATCTTCGACCAGGTTGCGGCCTCGTCGCGCGGCAACATCACCTACGCCTCGGCCATCGCGAGCCTGAACGTGCTGGACAACAGCTACTTCGAGCGCCTGTGCGACTGCTTTGCCGCCTCCGACGTCCCCGGCGCCCTCAACATCTACGCCGAGGTGCGGCAGAAGGGCTTCGACTCGCTCTTCTTCATCAACGGCGTGGGCCAGTATGTGCGAGACCTAATGGTGGCGCGCGACCCGTCGACGCTGAAGCTGCTCGAGGCCTCCGACGACGAACGCCAGGCCATGGCCGCACGCGCCGCAAAGCTGCCGCCCGAGTTCTTCTACCGCGCGATGGCCATCGTCAACTCCACCGACCTCAATTTCCGCACCGCCTCCAACAAGCAGTTCCTCGTTGAGCTCGCGCTCATACGACTATGCCAACTACTGAGCCCCTCGACGACGGCGATGACGTCGGGGGGCCGCTGAACTCAATCGCCGAGTTCCACCAGGCTGCTCCCGCCGCACAGGCTCCCCGTCCCGCCCGGGCTCCCGAGGTACGCTCTACCCCGACACCGACCCCCGTGCCCGCCGGAGGGCCGCGCCCCGTCGTATACAGCCCCGTGGTAGGACGCCCGCAGGCGGCCGGCACACGCACCAGCCTCGACAAGAAGGTGCTGTCGATACACACCCCGAAATCCAGCAACACCGGCGCCGCACCTGCCGCCGCCAGGGCTGCCGAGCCCACTCCCGCCGACCGGCCCGCCGCCGAGTTCACCGACGAACAGCTTGCGCAGGCATGGACAGCCTACATCGACACGCACGGCCAGGAGCAGCTGCTGGTGCACACCATGCGCGCGCATCAGCCCACGCGGCGCCCCGGCTCCTTCGCCCTCGTCACCGAGGTCGACAGCGACATGCAGGCAAGCCAGATCAACGAGGCCATGCCGCGCCTGCTCGACCATCTGCACGGCACCCTCGGCAACTACGCGGTCACCCTCACCGTCCACGTCAAGGACGGCCCCGGCTCGCCCTCGACATGGAACGAGCGCGAGGTCCTCGCCGATATGCTCAAACGCCATCCCGACATGCGCCGCTACATCGACGAGCTGGGCCTGACGCTGTCCTGACACCGGCAACTCCCCCCCCCTCAAAAACTCGCATCAGCAAAACCTTAAAAATGGACCATCAAGGATGCGCGTCTGCGCCTCTGACAACACGGTGGGCTATTAAGCCCCTGAAATCAATGAAGTTATTGACGCTGGCGGCGCTTGCCGTTGCGGCCACCTCCTCCATGGCGGCCCGCACGGGGGCGCCCCACTCGCTTAAAGCCGACACCGACTTCGGCCGCGTAACCCTGTCATGGAAAAGTCCGGCCGCGCCGATGACGCTGCAGTGGCACGACGGCAAGGCACGCGGTGCCGACAACGGCGTCTGCAACGACAAGCGCCACACCGTCACCCTGTGGGCCTCGGCGCTGTGGGCGCCGACCGACCTACAGCCGTGGGCGGGACAGACCGTCACCGCCGTCAGCTACAGCCTTGCCGAGGACGTCGTCGAGGCCATGGTGGTTGTCTACGAAGGCAACACCGTCGTCGCCCAGCTGCCCGCGCCGACAACGGCGGGCGAGCACACGGTGGAGCTGCCCGCGGCGCTCAGGATTGCCAAAGACACCGCCTACCGCTTTGCCCTGCGCCTCGAGACGGGCCACAACGCCACGGCGACGGCCGTCCACGACGGCACCGCCGACGCACGCGGCAAGGGCGACCTGCTCTCGCCCGACGGATGGACGTGGAGCGCTGCCGGCGGCGGCGACTTCCTCATCACCGCCCGCCTGCACAACCCCGTCAACGAAGACCCCGCATCGTACCGCATCCTGCGTGACGGCGAGCCCGTCGCCACCACCTCGCTGACATCCTATACCTTCGAAGGCGAAGTCACCGGCAGCCATACCTACACGGTCGAGGCGCTGTACGCCGGCGGATCCACCTCGGCATCGGTCAAGGCCGACATCACCGGCGACGCCGACGCCCTGCCTGACCCGTCACAGGCCTCGGCAGCGGTGGACGGCTTCGATGTCACCCTGACATGGACCGCCGACGCGCCCTGCGACATCGTCCGCGACGGCTCGGTGGTAGCCACGGCCGTCACCACCGGCCAATACGCCGACAAGGTCACCGGCCCCGGCCTTTACCGCTACGAGATTACCGCCGTACAGGGTGCCAAGCGCTCGCGCCCGGTGGAGGTGCCGGTGACGGTCGGGCTGCCCGCAATCTACTCGGCGCCCTTCATCACCGACGTCTACTATGACCCCGAATACCGCAACGTCACCTTTATGTGGAGTGGCGACAAACCGCTGTCCACCGGCGGCGAGCCGGCGGGTACGGCCTCCTTCGACCGTCAGCTCGACATGATATGGGGTACCGAATACAGCCGCGAGGCCCTGGCGCCGTTCAAGGGCAAGCAGATCAAGCTGCTGCGCTACATTGTCGGCGGCGTGGCCGTGGGACGCCTGAGCGTGGGCATCTTCCGCAAAAACGGCGAGTCGCTCTGGCAGATCGACATGCCATCGCACGAGGTGGAGCTGAACCAGTTCTACAGCATCGAGCTCAACAACCCCGTCACCATCACCGGCGACGAGCCCCTGATAATCGGCTACAAAGCCACTGTCGCCGCCGGTGTCCCCGCCATCGTCACCGACGGCGGACCCTACCGCGAGGGCGGCGCCGCTGTCACCACCGACGGCGGAGCGACATGGGGTACCCTGGCCGACCTCGACCCCGCCTTTGCCGGACGCAACATCTGCATCGGCGCCTTTGTCGCCGATGATCCCGCTGCCCCCGCCGACGCAACATTCCCCGTTCCCACGGGCTACAACATCTACCGCAACGGCACACGCCTCTACTCGCTCAAGGCCACACACTACAACGACATGCCCGACGGATACGGCGACTTTGCTTACACCGTCACTGCCGTTTACGACGGCGGCATAGAGTCGGCCCACAGCAACACCATCCTCATCAGCGCACCCGTGGCACAGAAGGCCGCGGCGCCCTACGGACTCGACGGCGTTTACGACGCCAACGGCACGCTCAACCTCACCTGGCAGTCGCCGGATGACGCCCTCACCCTGGGCACATCCCCCGACGGCGCTGCCATAACGGCCTACGGCGAGGCCGGCGGCGTGCTGTACGCCATCAACCGCTACCCGGCAGCCGCGATGGCACCGCTCGAAGGATACAAAATCGACCACATCCGCTTTGCCCTCGCAGACCGTGTCGACCGCTGCGCAGTGATAGTCACCGCCGGCGACAACATCATCTACCGCCAGGACGTGCCGCAGCCCCTCGTCAGCGACGGCGCCACCGCCACGTACAACGACGTCCGCCTCAACCTCCCCGTCGCCATCCCCGCCGGAAAGGCCATCGGCATAGGCTATGTCGTCAGCTACACCGCCGGGGCCAAACCCCTTGCCCTCGACAACGGCGGCGAGGATGTCCTCCTCTCGTCGACGGCACGACCCGGCTCCTTCGCCTCACCCGTCTCGGGCCGGCTCTGCGCCGACGCCATCCTTGCCGCCCCGGACGTCCACAAACAGGCCAAGACCGCCCCTCGCGACGCCGCCAACACCACCTACACCGTCTACTTTGAGGGCGAACCCATCGCCGGCGACATCACCACGCCGTCCTTCGCCGTCAGCAACGCCTGGAACGGCATCTACTGCGTAACCGCCGTGCGCGACGGCGCGGAGTCGGGCTACTCCAACACCTTCCGCCTGTGGGACCCCAATGACCCGGAATTCCCCGGCCAGTCCGCCGTCACCGACATCACCGCCGACGG
>SFLG01000010.1 GCA_004553485.1 Bacteroidales bacterium
AAGTTTTTTGTGTATCTTTGCACGACAGTTCACGATGCAGAGCCTCGGCAGCGGGGTATGCGGGTGGGGCTGTTTGGCTCGCCTCGCTCAAGGGGCGGGCTGTTGACATATTAAAAAGCGTTTATCGACGCTCCTTCTTGACGCCTTGAAACTTCACAACTTTTATAGTCACTGTCAAGAATGTAGCAAATGGTAGATTGGCTTATGCGGTACGTATATCCGCCAGTGACAGACGTGCGAGCGTCTGTGGCCGGTATATACATATAACTGCATGAGGCTCTGTATGTTTGCTCGTTCTACAGTGATGGGCAATGCGAAGGCCTCAAGGCGTGGAACGAGCAACAAGGTACGGCTCTCACGCTTTTTCTTTTTTTATATGGTTCCAATCTGATGCCATCGAGGGGAGACCGACGGCAATTTGTTGAAAAAGGCAAGGTCCACCGGTGCCATCCGGTGTGACGTATGCCTGCAGGCCATGCGCACCGGTCGCACAGCGGCGCGGCGCGAGCCGATAGCGAAGGGTAAAACCCGGCTGTCAACTAATTGCGATATTGTACTAACCAATCATAACACATTCTTAAATCATGAGAATTAATCCTATCGTGAGGTTTTCGGCAGCGATAGCCCTTGCATCTGATCACCAAAGATGCGCCCAAGAAGGGTTTGACGTACACCGACCCCGAGCGCTATACAGGTGCTTTCAAGAACAAACCCTTCACCTACCTCGTGAACTGGTGGACAAGCTGGAGCGAGCTGAACAGCCGCGTCACCCTTCAGGCCGGCGACAACGTTTACTTCGGCCCCGGTTTCAACATCGGCAACATCGAAATCGCCACCAGCGGCATCAACCTGTACGGCAACAACAAGGACTGCCTGGGCTGGTCCGGAACCGCCACCGATGGCAAGTCGTCACAGACCCGCCTCGATGAGACCAAAGTAACGGGCTGCATCACCATCAAAGGCGGAGTCAGCGATGTTACCATCGCCGGTTTCTGCTTCACCGGCAACGGCCAGATATATGCCAACAACGGCGGCAACAACAACATCCAGGTGCTCAACAACGTAATCGAGAACATCAATGCCCAGCCGAATAACACCACCGAACGTGAAGATAACTGGGCCGTCTTCTACTTCGGCAAAGCCTACCGCGGCAGCGACTATGCCAGTGCCGCCGCATACAACCGCTACCGCGACATCACCATCGCCCACAACGATTTCCGCGGCCGGGACATCGACTCCGAGGCCGACTGGATTCAGGTGGCCGGCTCATACGGCAATCTGCATATCCACGACAACCACTTCTTATACGGTGGTGACGGCGTCAACGTCTTCAACGCCACCGGCACGGTAAACATCCTGCACAACTGCTTTGACAAAGTGGGCAATGGCAAAGTTTATGGCACAAAAACCGGCACATCAAGCGATGTCATCGGCTCGTTTGCCGTGCGTCTGTTCACAATGGGTGTCGTCGAAGAATTTCCCGTTGACGTATATGTTCGTCACAACTATTTTGACGGATGCCAGGGCCAGAGCAGCAAATACGCCATCATCCGCTTCTGGAACCATGACAACAGCACGGATACGCATATTAATCCCAAGTGGGCCACGCTCTACATCAACCACAACTATTTCCTGAACAAAACCTCTTTTGTCAACGAGAAAAGTAACAAGACCGATGGACCGAAGTTGGGCTTGGGAAATGAACCCAAATACGACCACTACTATGCCTTCTATTCTGACATAGTGGATGGGACTGATGCCGCCACTGTCGACTGGCGTTTCAACCGTTTTGACCATTCGGAGATGGAGTTCGCATATCTCATCAGCCCGTGGGACCGCAAGCGCCTTGAGGGAACCGGCCTGCTGTACCCCGGCCGTTACTACGCCTCGCTCAGCGGCGTCTTTGAGCACACCACTGCCGAATACTTAACCGGCGACGACCAGGCCACCGGCACGCAGTGCGACTTCTACGGCAAAATGCACGCGGACGGCACATACTTCGGCGGATATTTCAGCGGAAGTGACAGAGACAGCACTATCAACTATATCGGCGGCGACTATCAAAGATGTTACAATAAAAACCAGCACCTTTCTAAAACCGTCCAGGGCAGGTTCCGCCCGGGTCCCAACAAAACATCCACTGTAGTTCAGAGCTTTGACCGTGATGACGAAACCGGCGACCTTTATTTCGTCCAGGTGCGCAACGGCACTTACGGCAACACAAGCAACGATGACGGACCCGCCTCCAGCTGCGAAAAACCGGTTTTACTGACACATCTCTCCCGCAACGGTTCAAAAGAATATATGTACCTTGACTATGCCGGTCATGGATCGAATATGAGTGTTTACCGGCACCAGGGTCAGGTATACATTGTAATGGGTGGTAACCAGAAAACTACAACCTCAAGCGACCCGCGGGAGATTCTTATTTTCCCCTTTGTGCCGAGCAATCAGAATATCAAGCTCAAAGATAATAGTTTCACTGTAAATGGTGTAACATATAAAATAGCTCATAAACAGCCGTCGATTACTATTGGCACAAATGCTCCCAACGGCAACCCCGTACTAAGTTTTGTCTATCCGTCAATCGACCACTCCAACAACCTCTATGTCGAGCGTCAGCGCACCGCAGGCGGCGACTACTTCACTGTCTACGAGGCTTCGGATACATCGCCGCCGGCGCCGAAAAAATTGGCAGCACATCCACCTCGAGCGCCCGTCCCCAGCTCAACACGTACGACCAGGGCTTCAAGACCTGGGACGACCAGGGCTTCACCATCGCCGGTGATTATATCTATACTTTTGAAGGCAACGGCGACGACGACACATCCCATCCCGACCCTGACGAGAAAGACGGCAAAGGCGCAGTTCAGCTTATCAACTGCATCAACTGGCGCAACGGCACATTTATGTACCGCCGCCACATCAACAAGGAGTCCACATATAATACAGCCAACGCATATCCTGCCGATGCTAATGGTAATGGTAAAAAACTCGACGGTCCCGCCAAACTTACAGCCGGAGAACCCGAGGGTATCAAGGTGTTCCGTGACCACACAGGCCGAGCTCAGCTCGTAATCGGCATCGTCAATGGCGATGCCCCCCAGTCCGGTGTCAAGGGAACTGGCCGTCACTACAATCTCTTCTGCTACCGACAGAAGCGCACAAAGGTTGACAAAACTGTTAACGGTGTAGTTCGCACTGTAATAGGCCGCGAGCTTACCAAGGACGCCTATAATAGCACATTAACTACAAAAATTCCTGACAGTAAGCTGAGCACCGATGCTACAGTATTGAACCTCACGAGTAGCAATTTGGAGCCCAAGTCACAGGACTTCTATCATAGCAACAACGGTGAGGCACGCAATGTCCACGCCACTATTGTGGGCGAGCACGCCGAGTACTTTACTCTCACTCCCAAAACCACGTACTACGCCAACGGTACAGACCTCAGCCTGCTGCCCACGCCCAACGACATCGACGTAAATGGCTCCACCAACTGGGCCCGTCCTACCAACCGCGACTATAGCTATAACGCCAAGATGACCTACGAAAAGGCTGGGAACACCGCCCACACCGGCGAGCATACCTACGAACGTGGCTATACGCTGACCTTTAAACCGTCGAAGTACCTGAAAGAATACGACAAGGCTTGGGTCAAGCTGTCGTCGCCCGGTGCCGAGGATGTTTACATCCCCATCAAGGCCACCTACTCCGGTCCGTTCACCTCGGTAGAGAATGTCATCAGTGACAATGGCGAGCTTGAGGTAGAAGGCTACTACGACCTGACCGGCCGCCGCGTGGTCAACCCCGAGGGCTTCGTCATCGTGCGCTACACCAACGGTACCGCCGAGAAGAAGTTTATCCACTGAACCGTTCCTCACCGGTAAACACGAAAAAAAGTATCGCATAATAATTTACTGGTTTTAGTTTGAATGAGGCTGCGCCCATGCATGTTATGCCGCAGCCCCTCTCCAGCGGGCGTGCCGTGAGGCACGCCCGCACGTGTTAGTGCAAGCAAACCGCAAGGTTTGCCCATACTGCCGCGCAGCGGCCAATACTGCAAGCCGCAGGTTTGCCAATACTGCGCCCAACGGGCGCCAATACTTAAAAAACGCCGAAAAAGAATTTTTCGGCGTTTTTTTTGTATCTTTGTCGCTGTATGAAAAAGTTCAACAAGGAAAAGGTCTGCGAGGCTGCCGAGGTGGCCGAGACTATGCGTGGTATTCTTGACGCCGAGAGCCGCGCCATCAGCAACATACCTGTCACCGACGGCTATGCCCGGGCGGTGAACCTGATTATCGAACGCGTGCATGGCCGAGGGGGCAAGCTCGTGACGTCGGGCATGGGCAAGGCCGGGCAGATTGCCCTCAACATCGCCACCACCTTCTCGTCAACGGGTACGCCGGCGGTGAACCTGCACCCCGCGGAGGCTCAGCACGGCGACCTTGGCGTGCTTCAGCCCCACGATGTGATGCTGATAATCAGCAACTCGGGCAAGACCACCGAGATAGTGTCGCTGGTGGAGCTTGCCCACGGCCTCTATCCCGACATTCCCTTCATCGTCATCACCGGCAACCCCGACTCGCCCCTTGCCGCCCTTGCCGACGTCACCCTCGCCACGGGGGCGTCGCCCGAGGTGTGTCCGTTAGGGCTGACGCCCACCACCTCCACCACCGCGATGACCGTCATCGGCGACGTGCTGGTGGTGAACACCATGAAGGCCATCGGCTTCACCGAGGACGACTACGCCATGCGCCACCACGGCGGCTACCTTGGCGCCCGCGCCCGCCGCGAAGTGTAAGGGGCCGGGGCAATTGGCCTTATTGGTCTAATTGGTATGATTGCCGGCCTGCCAACCAACTGACTAACATCTATCTCGCCAACAATAAAAACCTACTAACGTGTCAACATCTCTCAACCAGGGCGCCGTCACTCTCGAGCTGCCCGTAGTAACCGATATGCGCGTGGCAATTGTCACCGCCGAGTGGAACAGCCACATCACCGAAGCCATGACCGCCGACGCCCTGCGCGTCTTTGGCGAGGCCGGCCTCGACCTCGACGAGGACGTCAGCGTCTTCCATGTCCCCGGGGCTGTCGAGCTCACCTTTGCCGCCTCGCAGCTGATAGAGACGGGTCTGTTCGATGCCGTCATCGTCTTTGGCTGCGTGATACGCGGCGACACGCCCCACTTTGACTATGTCTGCCAGAGTGTCACGCAGGGCGTGACGGCCCTCAACGCCGACTGCGACATCCCCGTCATCTTCGGCGTCCTCACCGTCAACGACGAGCAGCAGGCCATCGACCGCGCCGGCGGCAATCTCGGCAACAAGGGCGGCGAGTGCGCCCGGTGCGCCATCAAGATGGTGCACTTGGCGCGCACGGTAAAGGAGCTGTAATGCAAGCCTTGCGGCTTGCGGTATTGGCCGCTGCGCGGCAGTATTGAGGGCTAATTGTCATATATGTCATATATGTCATATACGTCATATACGTCATATACGTCATATACGGCTTATACGGCTTATATGACGTATTGGCCTAATTGGTTTTGGCTTAAACTTTTAAACATTGGATACATGAACAACTATCAAAACAACGGGTACAACCCCAACGACCCGTACGGCCAGCGCCAGGGTCCGCCTCCTTACAACAATTACCAGGGAGGCAACGGTTATGGCTATGTGTCGCCCCAGTGGTACAACAACGACGCCTTTGCCAGCGGCCCTTCGGGCAAGAGCCGCGGCATAGCCGCTCTGCTGGCCCTCTTATTGGGCGGGCTGGGCATACAATATTTTTACCTGGGCAAGTCTACGGCGGGCATCATCTGCCTGCTTATCTCGGTTGTCAGCTGCGGCATCCTCGCCCCGTTTGTTAGCCTTCTGGCGCTGATACAGGGCATATTGATGTTCTGCATGAACAACGAGGCCTTTGAGCAGAAATATGCAGGGCCGATGTCCTCGTCCTTTCCGCTTTTTTGAAAAAGCGGAAAGGACGAGGAAAGTATTGGCCGCTGCGCGGCAGTTTTGGCAAGCTGAAGCTTGCCCACAGAACCGGGAGGGCAGAGGGTGCGGAGTAAACTATACTGCGCCGCAGGTGCCCATACTGCGCCGCAGGTGCCAATACTGCCGCGAAGCGGCCAATACTGCGGCGCAGCCGCCAATAATGCAAGCCGTCAGGCTTGCCAATACTGCGAAAAAGCCGGCCAAGCCGGCTTTTTCGCTTTTTTACACTCTTTTAACGATAGAAATACGAGGGCAAACGTTATAGGGCTTAGAGATTTGCTATTTTTTTAGTAACTTTGCACGAAAATAACAAACTCTTTCCGGCGCCGACGTCGGTGTCGTAACCCGCACGGAGAGAGCAGCCCGACGGGGGCGCCGCGCGTCGGCATTTTCCCCAACTGTCTCTGACACAATAACCATAAAACGATAACACAACGTTTTTTTTAAACATTATGAGTAATGCGAAAAAATTTCTCACCTGCGACGGCAACCAGGCCGCAGCGCATGTGAGCTATATGTTTTCGGAAGTAGCAGCCATCTATCCCATCACTCCGTCGTCGACGATGGCGGAGTATGTCGATGAATGGTCGGCCGCCGGCCGCAAGAACATGTTTGGCGAGACGGTCCTCGTGCAGGAGATGCAGAGCGAGGGCGGCGCCGCCGGTGCCGTTCACGGCTCGCTGCAGGCCGGTGCCCTCACCACCACCTACACTGCCTCGCAGGGTCTGCTGCTGATGATTCCCAATATGTACAAAATCGCGGGTGAGCTGCTGCCGTGCGTCTTCCACGTATCGGCCCGTACCCTCGCCAGCCACGCCCTGAGCATCTTCGGCGACCACCAGGATGTTATGTCGTGCCGCCAGACCGGCTTCGCCATGCTTGCCGAAGGTTCGGTGCAGGAGGTGATGGACCTGGCCGGTGTGGCTCACCTTGCCACCATAAAGAGCCGCGTGCCCTTTGTCAACTTCTTCGACGGCTTCCGCACCTCGCACGAGATACAGAAGATCGAGGAGATTGACGGCGACGCGCTGACCGCCCTGCTCGACAAGGAGGCCCTGGCCGACTTCCGCAACCGCGCCCTCAACCCCAACAAGCCCGTCGCCCGCGGCACCGCCGAGAACCCCGACGTCTTCTTCCAGCACCGCGAGGCCTCGAACAAGTACTACGAGGCCGTGCCCGAGATTGTCGAGGGCTACATGGCCGCCATCAGCAAGATTACGGGCCGCGAGTACCACTTGTTCAACTACTACGGCGCTCCTGACGCCGACCGCGTCATCATCGCCATGGGTTCGGTGACACAGGCTGCCCAGGAGGCCATCGACTACCTCGCCTCAAAGGGCGAGAAGGTGGGTCTGGTGTCGGTACACCTCTACCGCCCCTTCAGCGCCAAGCATCTGCTTGCCGCCATCCCCGCCACCGTCAAGCGCATCGCCGTGCTTGACCGCACCAAGGAGCCCGGCGCCAACGGCGAGCCCCTCTACCTGGACGTCCGCGACGCCTTCTATGGCCGCGAGAACGCTCCCGTCATCGTCGGCGGCCGCTACGGCCTGTCGTCGAAGGACACCACCCCCAGTCAGATTATCGGCGTATACGAGAATCTGGCTCTGCCCGAACCCCGCCACAACTTCACCATCGGCATCGTCGACGACGTCACCTTCACCTCGCTGCCCCAGCGTCCCGAGATGGCTCTCGGCCACGCCGGAACCTTCGAGGCCAAGTTCTACGGCCTGGGTGCCGACGGCACCGTGGGCGCCAACAAGAACTCGGTAAAGATTATCGGCGACAACACCGACAAATACTGCCAGGCCTACTTCTCGTACGACTCGAAGAAGTCGGGCGGCTTCACCTGCTCGCACCTGCGCTTCGGCGACTACCCCATCCGCAGCACCTACCTGGTCAACACCCCCAACTTCGTGGCATGCCACGTGCAGGCCTACCTGCACATGTACGATGTCACCCGCGGCCTGCGCGACGGCGGCACCTTCCTGCTCAACACCATCTGGGAGGGCGAGGAGCTGGCCAAGAACCTGCCCAACAACGTCAAGCGCTACTTTGCCAAGCACAACATCACCGTCTACTACATCAACGCCACCCGCATAGCGCAGGAGATAGGTCTGGGCAACCGCACCAACACCATCCTGCAGAGCGCCTTCTTCCGCATCACCGGCGTCATCCCCGAGGACCTCGCCATCGAGCAGATGAAGAAGTTCATCGTCAAGTCGTACGGCCGCAAGGGCCAGGACGTCGTCGACAAGAACAACGCCGCCGTAGACCGCGGCGGCGAGTACCACAAGCTCGACATCGACCCGGCATGGGCCGAGCTGCCCGAGGAGCCGCTGATTGCTCCCCACGCCGACGACCCCGAGTGGATTGCCAAGGTTGTGCGCCCCATCAACGCACAGGTGGGCGACGACCTCCCCGTCAGCACCTTCACCTCCAACCCCGACGGCACATGGCCGCAGGGCACGGCGGCTTACGAGAAGCGCGGTGTGGCAGCCTTCGTCCCCGAATGGGACGTCGACAACTGCATACAGTGTAACAAGTGCGCCTACGTCTGCCCCCACGCCGCCATCCGTCCCTTCGTCCTCAACGCCGAGGAGATGAAGGGCGCACCCCTTGCCGAGGAAGGCACCAAGGCCACCCTGGGCAAGACAATGGCCGGCACACGCTTCATCCAGGCCGTCGACGTCCTCGACTGCCTCGGCTGCGGCAACTGCGTCGACGTCTGCCCCGGTATGCGCGGCAACAAGGCACTGGCCATGAAGCCCCTGGAGACCCAGCTCGACAAACAGCAGATCTGGGACTACTGCATCAAGAACGTCACCTCGAAGCAGGACCTCGTCGACATCAAGGCAATGGTCAAGAACAGCCAGTTCGCCACCCCGCTCTTCGAGTTCTCGGGTGCCTGCTCGGGCTGCGGCGAGACACCTTACCTCAAGCTGATGACCCAGCTCTTCGGCGACCATCAGATGATTGCCAACGCCACGGGCTGCTCGTCGATCTACTCGGGTTCGGTACCCTCGACCCCCTATTGCACCAACGTGAAGGGCCACGGCCCCGCCTGGGCAAACTCGCTGTTCGAGGACTTTGCCGAGTTCGGCCTGGGCATGAAGCTCGGCTCGGACAAGCTGCGCGACCGCCTCGAGGCCCTCATGCAGCAGGCACAGGAGTGCCCGCAGTGCAGCGCCCGCATCAAGGAGCTGGTTGCCGAATGGATACAGCACAAGCACGACGCCATCGAGACCCGTCGCATCGCCGACGAGCTGGTTCCCCTGTGCGAGCAGTGCGGCTGCGACACCTGCAAGACCATCCTTGCCCTGCAGAACTTCCTGGTGGCACGCTCGCAGTGGATTATCGCCGGTGACGGCGCCGCCTACGACATAGGCTTCGGCGGCCTCGACCACGTCCTCGCTTCGGGACGCAACGTCAACGTCCTCGTGCTCGACACCGAGGTTTACTCGAACACCGGCGGCCAGGCCTCCAAGTCGACCCCCGTCGGCGCCATCGCCAAGTTTGCCGCCGCCGGCAAGCGCATCCGCAAAAAGGACCTCGGCCTCATCGCCTCGACCTACGGATACGTTTACGTGGCACAGGTAGCCATGGGCGCCGACCAGGCCCAGACCCTCAAGGCCTTCCGCGAGGCCGAGGCTTACGACGGCCCGTCGCTCATCATCGCCTACAGCCCCTGTATCAACCACGGCCTGAAGGCCGGCATGGGCAAGAGCCAGGCCGAGGAGGCCAACGCCGTGGCATGCGGCTACTGGCACCTCTGGCGCTACAACCCCGACCTGGAGAACGAGGGCAAGAACCCGTTCAGCCTCGACAGCAAAGAGCCTAACTGGGACAACTTCATCCCCTTCCTCAAAGGGGAGGTGCGCTACGCTTCGGTAATGAAGCAGTATCCCGCCGAGGCCGAGGAGCTGTTCAACGCCGCCAAGGCCAACGCCCAGTGGCGCTACAACAACTACAAGCGCCTGTCGCAGCAGCAGTGGGGTCAGGACCCCGAGCTCCCCGTAATCGAGAAACACAACGACAAGTAAGCCGTTGATCACCCCGCAAAAACGCCACCCGGCAGCCCGAAAGGGTGCCGGGTGGCGTTTTTTGGTGCCGGGCCGTTAAAGACCTTAAGAACCTTAGGGACTTTAGGGACCTTAAGGTCTTTAGGGGCTTTGAGGGCTTTAGGATAGGCGCTTACTCCACTATGGAGATGGAGGTGAGGTCGGGGATGTGGCCGCCGAAGAATTTCAGGTAGACAATGGTGTCGCCCCGCTCGGTGACGAAGGAGCGCGCAAAGCCGCGTCTTGGTCTCATTTCGCCGCCGGCACGTGTGGCAGCATAGACTGAGGTTTTGAGTTTAAACTCCTCTTTGGGCGTCATGGCGGGCAGCCACAAGGCGTCGCCCTTGCGGAGGGCGCCGAGGTTGCCGGGAAGGAGCTGCGAGTTGGCCTCCGTGGCGTCGCGGAGGGTGGTGGGGACGACGACGTGGCCGTCGCGGCCAAGGTAGTTGTCCATGCAGACGTAGTGGAAGTTGGTGACCCAGATTGCGCGGGAGGGGAAGCGCAGGGTGAAGTCGGGGATGTCTTCGGGCATGATGATGTCGTGGTAGACGGTAAGTTTGCCCGAGTTGAACTCGTTCATAATAAGGTTGTATTCCAGCTTAAGGCGGTACTGCCAAACGCATGAGAGAATGCCTTGCGCCAGTGTGGCCAGCGCCAGCGCGACGGCCAGGATGTGTCCGGCCATGGACGAGGCGAAGCGCCCGAAGGCGGGTCGCAGGACGATGGCGATGCACACCAGCGCGCACAGCTGCGGCCAGTAGGCCGAGCGGGGCTGGTGAAGGACGACAAGGCTGAGGGCGGCGCCCACAACCGTGCAGGTGAAGAACATGACAAAGACGGGCGTGGCGAGGCGTCGGCGGCTTTCGGCGAAGAAGAGTGCGACGGCGGTGGCCAGAACGGCCACGGGCACGAGGCACAGGTCGAATGAGATGATAAACCAGCTTATTTCGTTCTGCCGTCCGGCCTGGTCGCTGAAGCGGTTGAGCATGCCGGGGCAGAAGAGGGCGGCCGAGCAGACGGCGACGAGCAGGGCGAAGACGGACCAGAAGCGCCACGTCACCTTGCCGCGTCGCAGCAGCGCCACGGCCACCATGCCGGCGCCGACGGGCACGGCAAAGCCTTCGTGGAACCATCCCGTCAGGACGGCCAGGACCAGGGCGCCGGCAAAATACCGCTTGTTGTCGGGGAGGCGCAGCACGCACCATATCAGGCCTAAGGCGCAGGTGCCGGTCCAGACGTAATTGAGGGAGTAGTCCCACAGGAACATGTTGTTGCGCCAGGGCAGAAAGAGGATGACGCCGGCAAGGAAATAGGCCAGGACCGCGCTGCGCGGGCCCTTGAGTGCGGCACACCGCGCCGCGACGGCCACGGTGAAGGCCACCATGGCGCCTGTTATCCACGGGAAGAGCTGTTTCCACGGGCTGAACTGCAGGAATATCGGGTCGAGGATGTTGGACAGGCGTGTGTTGTCGTTGTTGCGCAACTCGGTGATGTAGCCCAGCCACGTGCTCCACGAAAAGCCGTCGGCGCCGTCGGCGTGCGACTTCCATACGCCTAAAAACATCAAGTCGTCGACGGCGGGAGAGGTCAGCAGCGACAGTGTGCCGTAGATTGCCGCCACCGCCAACAGCAACAGCCAGTACAGCGCCGTGTCGGTGCGTCCGTGGCTTGGTGTTGTAGCGTCAGTGGTACTCATTTTGGTGCGGGTAGGTCTTTAGGGGGGCGTAACAGGGGTATTTCGATGCAGAAGGTGGTGCCGACGCCGGGCGTCGAGGTTTTGACGAAGATGCGCCCGTGGTGGTACTGCTCGATGATGCGCTTGGCAAGGGTCAGGCCCAGGCCCCAGCCGCGTTTCTTGGTGGTGAAGCCGGGGTTGAACACCGTTTTCTGGTTTTTGCGCGCTATGCCTTTGCCGGTGTCGGAGACCTCGATGACGGCGTTGTTGCCGTCGCGGAGGGTCTCGACGCTGAGGGTGCCGTGGCCTTCCATGGCGTCGACGGCGTTTTTGATGAGGTTCTCCATTACCCACTCGAACAGCGGCGCCGACACCATTGCCGGCAGGGGCCGGTCGGTAAAGGTGGTGTTGAACTGTATGCGCGGCGAGATGCGTGTGGCCATGTACGATGTGGCGCGGCGGACGGTCTCGCCCGCGTCGCCGGCCTCGAGCTGCGGGCGCGAGCCTATTTTGCTGAAGCGCGAGGCGATGGTGCTGAGGCGGCGCACGTCTTTGTCCATCTCGGCGACGGTTTCGCGGTCGATGCCCATCTCGGGCAGCAGCTCCATCCACGCCATCAGCGACGAGATGGGGGTGCCCAGCTGGTGCGCCGTCTCTTTGGACAGGCCCACCCAGACTTTGTTCTGCTCGGCCTTTTTGGTGTTGAGGACGGCGAAATATACCACCAGCAGGAACACTATCATCACCAGCAGCTGGATGTAGGGGAAGAGGCTGAGGCGTTTGAGCAGGGTGGAGTCTTCGTAGTAGAGGTGTTGCTGGAGGCCTTCGGCGATGACGATGTCGATTTTGTTGCTTGTGTGCGACAGGTCCTCGAGGCGGTCGGCGAGGAAGGCGCGGTTGGTCTCGCTCAGCTCCATGGGGTTGAGCGAGTCCACCGGCTCGGGGAGGGTGAAGTTGCGGTAGTTGAGGATGTTGCCGGCGTCGTCGGTGAGGAGGACTGGGATGGTGGTGTTGCCCTCGATTATCCGCAGCAGGAAGTCGATGTCGGCGCCGGGGATGTCGGGGTTGTCGGCTTCGTTGTCGAGCTGTTTGACGATTTCTTTGGTTGCGTCGGCCCAGATTTGCATGCGCTCGCGCTCGCTGCTGGCGAGGTCGCGCACCATGTTGTTGGAGACGTACAGGAATATCACCACCACCGCAGCCGCGATGGTGAGGAAAACCCACTTGCCGTAGCGCCGTATGTCGTAAATATTAGCCAATTTGCCAGTTGCGTTTTTTTGGGGTAGCCGCTCGGCCACTTACGGGCGCCCCTGATTTGTAGGCGCCCCCTTGTGTGCAAAGTTACATATTTAGCGCCACATAACAAACACGCCGCCCAAAAAAGGCCAGCCAGCCCGGCCCGGGCCCCCCGGCCCGTGCCTCGCGCCGCCCATCATTTACCGTTATCGGTCGAGCTCGACCGATAACCGTGCAGCCACAAAAAAGCCCGGCTGGAAGGGCGGGCACAAAAAAGCCGGCGGCGCTGCGGGAGTGAACCCGTGCGCCGCCGGTTTATTGTTTCAGTTTAACTGAGGATGCGGTCTATTAGAGAGCGAGAACCTTCTTGGCGGTCTTGCCCTGCTTCTTGATGACGAGCTGACCGGCCTCGGGGTTGGTTACCTGAACACCCTGGAGGTTGTAGTATACGGCGGGAGCGTTCTCCTCGTCGACTACGATGTTGTCAACACCGGCGTCGGGGGCACCGATTCTGTAGCGGGTCATACCGTTGGCGACGATGAAGTGGGTGAGGTAGCAAACCTGGTTGCCGTTCTCTTCAACAACTTCGGGCTCGATGGTGTGGTTCCATACGCCGCTGTTGAAGAAGCCACCGAGACCCTCTTCGGGATATTTGCCCACGAGGGTGCTACCTGCCATCTTGCCTTCGGCCGAAGCCTTGGTGATCATGAGACGGCCGAGACGCTCGGCGTATGTGCGGGTATCATTCTGCTGGCAGGCATAAGCGAAGTAGAGGTCATTGCCGAGGGTGAAGTCGTTGATACCGTTCGAGCCAACCTGCTCGGGGCAGGGATCGGCAGCGGGATCAAGCTTGTCCTGGAGGATGCCGTCGGTGTCGTAGAGGAGGGGAGCGGTGTTCTGGCCGTCAACGTAGAAGAGGCTGCCCATCTGCTCGGGATCCTCGTTGTAGACCATCTTCAGGACAGTGCTGCCGCCGAAGATAACGGTCTTGCCGTCGTCACCGAGGTCGGTGATGGGGAGGGTGCAGTAGTCGCCACCGGCCATTTTGCCGGTCCACTCGGTGCCGCCCTGCTGGCACTGGATGCCCCAGATAACAGCTTGTTCGCCACCGGAGCACGAAGCCGACATGATAACGCAGGGAGCGGTCTCGCGGGTGATGTCACCGGCTACGTCGAAGTAGTCGTGACGGACGCTGGCGCTAGCCTCGTCAGCAGGGACGGTGAAGTCACCAACCTTAACGGCTGTACCGGCCTCGAGGTCAGACAGGTAGTAGATGGGGCGCACGCTCTTGGACTCGTCGAGGAAGAGGTTGCCGAAGTATACGTGGCCGGCGTAGTCGGTGCCAATGCAGGCCATTGCCCACTGGGCGGCTACCTGTGCGCCGTCGCATGTAACGGCGACGTTCTTGACGTGGTTGCCGGTCTCTTTGTCGAAGAGGGCAAGGAAGACGTTGTAGTTCTCGGTGTTGTCGCTGAAACCAACAACGACGTATTTGTCGGTGACGGCGGCTGTGCGGCTGGTAAGGTTACCGCCGGTGAACAGACCGGAAGCCTCGGCGGGAAGAGCGGTCGTTGACCATCCGCCGTTGACACGTGTTTTTGCCCACTGGGTGGTGACGGTAATGTCCTGGGCAAACGATGCAGATACCAGTGAGGCAGCTGCTGCGAAGAGTAAAAGTTTCTTCATAAGTTAGGAAATTGGTTAAATAAAATAATTTTTAGTTTTTTTATCGGAGTATGGCGCGTGTGACGCACCTGATTTATTCTGAGAGGGGGGGGGGTGATATATTTAAGGAGAGAGTTGCTTAAGGATGGCTTGAGTTGTTTAAGGCGGATAGCTCGGTTTTAAGGTTGAACGGCGCGTTGCCGCCGGCGTCTGCCGTATGGCGGCAGCCCGTGCCTGACGTCTTCACGGTTATTTTACCACAAATGTATGAAGTTTTTCTTTTTTGCAAAAACAAAAACGCAAAATTTTAATCGCAAAGGCAAAAGAATTGCAATTTTAACCAAAAGGAATTTAAACTTTAACGTTTTTTAACCGGTCCGCACCCCGCCCCCTTGCGGGTCTCGCAACTTTAGTGTACTTTTGTACAACACATAAACTATATCATAATTATGCGCTCACGAATACTGGTCATTGACGACGAGGAAGCTCTGTGCGAGATTCTTCGCTACAACCTGTTCAAGGACGGCTACGACGTGGATGTGTCGTACAGTGCCGAAGACGCCCTGACACGCGACCTGACACAATACTCTCTGTTCATTGTCGACGTGATGATGGACAAACTCAGCGGATTCGACTTTGCCGGTCGGGTACGCGCCACCCCTTCAATCGAAAACACCCCCATAATCTTCTGCAGCGCCCTGACGGGCGAGGACGACAAGGTAATGGGCCTCAACATAGGCGGTGACGACTACATCACCAAGCCATTCAACATCGCCGAGGTAAAATCGCGCGTACGTGCCGTTCTGCGCCGCGCCGACCCGCGCCGCCAGCCCCAGTACGGCCGTCAGCCCGCCGCCCCGGCGGTGACGGCGGAGGCTCCCGCGCCGGCATCGAACCTCGAGCCCGACATCATCTACCATACCCTGCGCATCAACCGCAACGCCAAGACGTGTACCCTGGACGGACAGCCCGTGGCGCTGACGCGCACCGAGTACGACATGCTCACCTTCTTCCTGGTCCACAGCGGACGCATCTACTCGCGCGAGGAGATTATCAGCAACGTCTGGGGCAGCGATGTCGTCATCAGCAACCGCACTATCGACACCAACATCACCCGTCTGCGCAAGAAGATAGGCGAGTACGGCAACAACATCGTCACCCGCCAGGGCTTCGGTTACGGATGGCGCAAGGACTGACATGACGCGCAAAAGACACTATCTGAGCTATCGGTGGAAAATCTTCATGCCCATGCTGGTGGGCCTGTGGATTTTTATTCCCGCGCTGGCGGTGTGGCAGTCGTACCGCGAGACGGAGATACGGCGCAGCTACGTCGACGCCCAGCTCGAGATGGTGAACCGCCGCGTCATCGATGAGCTGGAGCAGAGCCGCGAGGAGCTGGCCACCGACTTCCTCTTCTTTGTGCACCAGTACTACCGTGACTCGCCCAACCTGAGCGACATCCGCGTGACAATCTACGACAAGAACTGGGACGTCATACAGTCGATGGGCCCGACCATCATGCTCAACAAACCCGAGCAGGCCGAGGTAATCGGGGGCATCGTCGAGCGTGACGCGCGAGTGGCCAGCCTGCGCGGGCAGCCCTTCATCTTCCGTGGCTCCAAAGCCTCGGACGGCTCGTACTACGTCGTCTCGGCCGTGCCGGTGAACGACAACATGAAAAAGGCGCTCGAGGGCGGACGCACCGCCATCTGGGCGGTCATCCTCGGCATGGCGTTGCTGATGTCGGTGGCGATATACTACTCGAGCCGCTATCTTGCCAAGGGTCTGAGCCTGCTGCGCCGGTATGCCGAGCGTGCGGCGTCCGACCCCGACTTTATCCCCGGAACGGGCTTCCAGAACGACGAGATAGGCGAGATAGCCAACCAGATCATCACCATCTACAACGAGCGCACCAAGGCTAAAAAACGTCTTGACCACGAGCACCAGGTGGCCCTGAAGGCCATCGAGGAGAAGGCGCTGCAGAAGCGCCAGCTCACCAACAATATCAACCACGAGCTGAAGACGCCTATCGGCGTCATCAAGGGATACCTCGACACCATCTGCGACACCGACGACCTCGACCCCGAGGTGCGCGAGCACTTCATCGTCAAGGCGCGCGACTACGCCAACCGCCTGGCCGTCCTCATCAGCGACGTCTCGGCCATCACGCGTCTGGCCGAGGGCGGCAACATGATCAACACCGAAAACATCGACTTCCACGACTTCAGCTTCCAGTTCGCCAAAGAAATCAAGGAGAGTGGCGTGCTGGGGCACATGGAGTTTATCGCCGACATCCCCGACGGCACGGAGGTGCGCGGCAACATCGGCCTGCTCAACGGTATGCTGATGAACCTCGCGCGCAACTCGGCCAACTACTCGTGCGGCACCACCTGCATCCTCGAGTGCATCGGCCTCACCGACGACGGCACGAAGTACGAGTTCTCGTTCTACGACGACGGCGTGGGCGTGCCCGAGGACTCGCTGCCGCACCTGTTCGAGCGCTTCTATCGTGTCGACACGGGCCGGTCGCGCAAAAACGGCGGCTCGGGCCTGGGCCTGTCCCTGGTCTACAACACCATCACCGCCCTCGGCGGCACCATTCGATGTCTCAATCGCGAGGATGCCGGTCTGGAGTTCCGCTTCACCCTCCCCCGCGCCTCACGCCGCAAATAACCTCGGCGCGCCCTCAGGCCGCCTCATCGAAAACACCGACAACCCCTCCATGTGCCGCACCCAGGTCACCCTCCACCTCGACCTACCCATCGACACCCTTCTCACCACCCCCCTGGCTAACCACCACATCATCCTCCCAGGCCATATTTAACCCCGCGGGCCGGCACAGGACGGCCGGCCTGGTGGCGCAAGCTGAAGCTTGCCCACTGAACTGGGAGGCACGGGGCGTGGCCTGTCGGATGTCGGTGGATGAGGGGAAGGGGAGAGACCTCCCCCCTGAGGGGGAGGGTCAGTCGAGGGGTTTGATGGAGATGGCGAAACCGCCGCCGGGGGCTGAGGTGAGCTTGAGGCGGGTTTTGGAGTCGATTTTTTTCTTGGTGATGGTGTAGGCCTGGGGGTTGGTCAGGTAGTGGGCGTCGGGGGCGTCGGCGTAGATGGTGGCTTCGTATTTGCGGCCTTTGTCGAGGAAGTCGAAGGTGATTTCGCTCTTGTGGCCGTCGGCGGAGATGCCTCCGACAAACCAGTTGTCGGTGCCTTTGGCTTTGCGGGCGGCGGTGATGTACTGGGCGGGTTCGGCTTCGAGGTAGATGCTGCGGTCCCAGTCTACGGCGACGTCTTTGATGAACTGGAAGGCGTCGAGGAAGCGGTTATATACTTCGGGGATGTCGGCGGCCATCTGCAGGGGGCTGTACATGGTGACGTAGAGGGCGAGCTGGCGGCAGATGGTGGTGTTGACGTGGGAGGTCTTTTTGGGGTTGAACTTGCTGAGGTCGTTCTCGAAGATGCCGGGGGTGTAGTCCATTGGGCCGCCCTGCAGGCGTGTGAAGGGGAGGATGCAGGTGTGGCTGGTGCTGTTGCTGGCCAGCGACTCGTACTCGGTGCCGCGGGCGCTCTCGTTGCCGATGAGGTTGGGGTAGGTGCGGCACAGGCCGGTGGGACGGACGGCCTCGTGGGCGTTGACCATGATGCCCTGTTTGGCGGCCTCGGTGACGGCGTAGAGGTAGTGGTTGTTCATCCACTGGCCGTAGTGGTGCTCGCCGCGGGGCAGGATGTCGCCGACGTATCCGCTCTTGACGGCGTTGTAGCCGAGGCGTTTCATCAGGTTGTAGGCATCGTGCATGTGGCGCTCGTAGTTGCGCACCGAGCTTGATGTCTCGTGGTGCATCATCAGTCTGACGCCTTTTGAGTGGGCGTACTCGTTGAGCATTTCGATGTCGAAGTCGGGGTAGGGGGTCTGGAAGTCAAAGACGTAGTCTTTTTTGTTGCCAGACCAGTCTTCCCAGCCGATGTTCCATCCCTCGACGAGCACTTGGTCGAAGCCGTGCTCGGCGGCGAAGTCGATGTACTTCTTGACGTTGTCGTTGTTGGCGGGGTGCACGCCGTTGGGTTTGACCTTGGTGTAGTCGAGGCTGTCGAGCTTGACCGAGGGGAGGTCCCAGGTGTAGGCCCAGGGCTTGTCGTGGCCTATCATCTCCCACCATACGCCCACGTACTTGATGGGCTTGATCCACGATGTGTCGGTGTACTTGCAGGGGTCGTTGAGGTTGAGGATGAGGTTAGAGGCAAGGATGTCGCGGGCGTCGTCGCTTACCATCACTGTGCGCCAGGGCGTTTTGCAGGGCGACTGCAGGTAGCCCTTCTTGCCCTGGGCGTCGGGGGTGAGCCAGGATGTGAAGACAAAGTTTTTGTCGTCGAGGTTGAGGTGCATGCACGAGTAGTCCACCAGCGCTGCCTCGTGCAGGTTGATGTAGATGCCGTCGTCGGTCTTGAGCTGGAGCGAGGTCTGCACGCCCGTGGGCGAGAACTGCTGCTGCGAGAGGACGTGCTCGGGGTTTTTGGCGTTGTTGATGCCGCGGATTTCGCTGAGGCGGCTCTGCGTGTACTCGTACTCCTGGGTGTCGTAGTCGCCGATAATCCACCAGGCGGTGATGTCGCCGGGCATGGCGAACTCGGTGCGCTCGTCGGTGAGGACAAAGTAGTTGAGGTTGCGCTGCTGGGGGAATTCGTAGCGGAATCCCACGCCGTCGTCGTATACGCGGAAGCGGATGTTGACCGTGCGGTCGTTGGCGGGCTGGCGCAGGGTGGCCACCATCTCGTTGTAGTGGTTGCGGATGTGGCTGTTCTCGCCCCAGACGGGCTGCCAGGTCTCGTCAAAGGTGGAAGTCTGGGTGCCGGCGAGCTCGAAGCCGTCGAGCAGGTCGGGAGCGTTGTCGAGGTCGAGGCCCATGCGCGAGGGCAGGATTACGGCCTTGCCCTTGTACTGGACCGAGTAGACGGGCACGCCGTCTACCACATTGAAGTCGGCCACGACGTTGCCGTCGGGCGAAGCCGTCTTGATGGCCCGGGCCGGGAGCATGACGCCGGCGCAGGCGATGAGTATGCAAAGTTTTTTCATAAGGTGAAATTTAAGATTTTTCAACCGCGCTGTCGTTTTTCATCCGGTATCAGTCTCATCCGGCATAAAAGAGTTGAAGCATTAGCCCCATGGCTTAACCGTCAGCAACGACCAATCACCCGCAAAAATACTCAAAAAAAACCTCCCGCGCAAATCCTCGGCCCCCCTAACCGGCGCCTGCCCCGGCAAGCTGAAGCTTGCCCACAGAACCGGGAGGGGAGGGCAAGAGTACACAGAGTGAGGCCCGGCAGGCTGACGGGGGAGGGAGCCGGGCCGGGCCAACGGGGGAGGGAGCCGGGCAGGTGAACGGGGGAGGGTGCCCGGGTGGGTTAACGGGGGAGGAGGAGGGCGGTGCGGGGGGCAAGGGTGGCGATTTGGGAGGCGAGGGCGTTGAGCTCTTGGGCGTGGGTATAGTGCATGGTTTTGGGTGGGGCGGCGAATTCTTCGGTGCTGACGATGAGCAGGCGCCCTTCGGAGCAGAGGTCAAAGAGTTCTTTGTAGGGTTTCTGGCGATCGGTAAAGCGGTAGTCAACTATCAGGATTATTCCGGTGCCGTTTTTTATTGCCGCATCACGGTATTCTTTTTCATCGGGATTGATAAAGGGCGACACCAGTACGCCTCCACAACGTATGGTTTCGTTCCATTCTTTGATTTTGCGGTCAAGGTCGGGGGTGTGGCTCCTTACCCGGCTTATCTTTACAAATGATTTGACGGGGTTGTCGAGCAGAAAGAGGTTTCCGTAAAGACCGCACCGTTTTGCGCCCACTGCCAGCACCAGCTTGTGAAAAAAGTATTCGGGGTAAAGTCTCTTAACGAGATACCGCCTGGGGTTGTCGATGACGTAGTTGTAGAAAGCCTCTTTTGCACCGGCGCGGAAGACGATTTTATCGTTGAAGCCCGGCTCAAACATCGGCAAGTCTTCGGTGGCGAGCGCCGACAGCGGGTACCTTGTTTTGTAAGTGCGTGAACATTCAGCCTTGAACGCCGTCAGCATTGAGCCCAGGGGCTGTTCGGCCCTCTCCGTTACAAAGACCACGAAATGCAAATGGTCGGGCATTGCCACGCGGCAGAGAATGCTGAGGGCCGGATGATCGCGGGACAGCTTGTCCAGGCTCTCGTAAACAACCTTGCCGGCCGCCGAGAGCTCGACCAACGGCGAAACCTTTGAGCACCGTCGGTCAGCCGAAATGGAAGAGAACGGCGGCGCGTCCGGCGACTTCATCATCGTAATCAGGTATATGCACCGGCTGCGGTAGTCGTGCCCCCTGCACCGACGCTTCTGGCTATGGCGAAAATCCGGTTCCATAATTGGTTAAGGAGCAATGAACAGGCGGATTAATGGCGCAAGCTAAAGCTTGCTCATAGAACCGGGAGACCCGGGCGCTGCGCTTAGTGGCAAAAGGGTAGCCCACATTGGCGGTTGCTCTATATTGCGGGTTGCCCTACATTGCAAAGGTAACGCATTTTAGTTGTACACACAAGCCAAACAGGCTTCCCCGCAAAAAAAGCAGCCAAACCTAACTCCGGCGGCCCAAAACGGCGCCGCGCTCCCCCGTTAGCCCGGTTAGGCACCTTCCCTTAACCCTTGCTCTTCCCTCCCGGTTCTGTGGGCAAGCTTCAGCTTGCCGGAGCAGGCACTGTTGGGTTTGCGAGCCCGGCGGCCCAAAACGGCGCCGCACTCCTCCGTTAACCCGGTTAGGCCCCAACCTTAACCCTTGCCCTTCCCTTCTGGTTCTGTGGGCAAGCTTCAGCTTGCCGGGGCGGGCGCTGTTTGGTTTGCCGAGCCTTAAGGTGTAAATATTCACCACTGGCAGATATTCTTGACTGTAGGCCAAGAAAACCGGGCGCCCCTTAATTGGGTTAAATCCTCTCCTCAAGTTTTTTGATGTAAAGGTATTTAGGGTAGCGTCCGAGGACGCAGAGGGTGACGGGGCATACCCAGATGCGGGTCATGCGGAAGCCGACGAAGTTGGTGGCGTCGTAGTGCGAGCCGCCGGTGAGCGACTTGTCGAGCTGGCGCAGTTCGGTGTGGCCGTCCACCTGTAATGGCGTTTCGGAGGGTATCACATGAATTGTCACGCGGTGGCGGCCTTCGGTGTCGAGGTAGGTGAGGAGGTCATCTGCTCCGGCAACCATCTCGAGGTTGTCGCGGTTGCCGTCCCACGGCATGTCGATGTACCAGCGGTCGTCGGGATCCTGGACGAAGGTGAGAGTGTATTCGCCCCGGCCGTTGCTGAGGATACCTTTTACGAAGTGATGGATTGCGCGGAAGTTGTTGATGAAATCTGTCATTTTCTTTTCTGTTTTAAGTTTAACTTTGATTTGACGATGCAAAATTACAAAGTTCAAGACCTGAAAAACAGAGTAAAAAATCTTGCGCAGATTTACGCAATCGCAGAATACTGTATATCAAAGGAATAGTTCCATTGCAAAGGGGATGGGTTGTCCGGCGAAGTCGCGCATCAGTTTGTCGAAGGTGACGTTGTTCTGCGGACCGCATTGATTTTCGCGGTCGGTATCAGGCAGGCGTCCGCAAAGACTTAGAACCGACAGCCCGAAATTGCGTTCGGCCTGGCTGAATCGTCCACCCCGGCGCAGCGATTTGTCGGTAGGCAGATAGTCGAGCAAAGTCTTTACGAGGTAATAGTCCAAAGCCCGGATTTTGTCGCGTGCCGATCCTTGCGTAAAGTCGTTGACGAATGCGCTGCTATTCAGACGGCTGCGGTCGACTGCCTGAAACATTCTGACAATAAAGTTGTGATTGTTTATCCTGAAATGCTTGCTCCCGATGCACACATCCATTGAAGCCGATTCATTGTCTGCACGTCCGAGCTCTTCTGTCAGCGCGTCAAATTGCTCCGTGCACGAGAATCTCAGATCGGAGCGAAGGCCGTAATAATATTTGAGAAACAAAATGAACTCGAACACAGGTTCCGGCATGAGCCCGAGCCTGTCAATAGCCCGTTGCAACGGTTTGTGCTCCAGAAAACGGTCGTATCTGAGCCCGGTCTTGCGAAGAAACCGGTCCCTCTGATAGTAGAACCGAAGCTGCCATGCCTCAAGGGGGATGGCATATTCGTCCCAGTCGATATTCTGAAGAATATATGGCACAAGATAATACACTCGACGCTTGGTCTCTTCAGCCTCATCGGTAAAAGCCAGTTCAACCTGTCGGTTGAATTGGTCAACAACGGCAGAATCGAGTTTGTCGACAGATTTGGGCGAGACATCGCGGCGTATGATATCGTTGAAATAGACCGACGTAGTCTCTTGTATAGGTAATCCAGATTGTTCCATCGAATATAATAATACAGTTTCGCTGCTTGTGGGAATCGTGGTAACGGGGTCCTAAATGGATGAACCCCTTGATACACACAAACCTCTGCAAAGATAGTAAAATTTGGCAAAGTCATCGCCTTGGCGCTTTGCCGAAGGCAAAGAACCCGGGCTATTTGAGTGCTAAAAAGCAATGGCCAAGAAAATTTCTCTTTTCTTAGCCATTGGTTATTAGGTGGGTATGTAAAATATTTTGCTTAGTATTCGTCTTCGTTGAAAAGACCCCACGCTTCTTTAAATCAGCAAGTTACGCAATTTGCGATTAAAAGTGGACAAACTCATCGCTTTAGCGCTTCGCCTTCGGCAAAGAACCCGCGACATCTGAGGTCATAAAACGACACAGTGGTGTCAAATTCGACAGGGACAAACAAATGAGTAAACGAATTATAAAGTATAGAATTTTGGAAAATCTATCAAGATGCAATATTCGGCAACTTTCAGTAAAAATACCATAGAAAAATGAATTATCATACTCTTTAATCATATTGTATTGACAAAAAATGAATATTCTAACAGTATTTTCAGTTTTGTTTTTGCAAAATATGTAAATTGTGATTTTTTTTCAGTATCTTTGCCCTTTGAACAAAAATATCTATCGGTATGAATAATATTACTCACTTACTTGAAGAACAAATTATAAAACGACTGGTCTCAGACAATCCATGGTGGCTATCTGATGTTATCCCGGAGTATTATTCAAACATGCCACACCGAGCATATCTTACAGACTTTTATAATGAAGTGGCCGACATTGATATGCGAAGAGCGGTTATACTTATGGGCCCCCGACGTGTGGGGAAAACAGTAATGATATTTCATGCCATTGAGCAGCTATTAAAAAGTGGCGTAGTTGGAAAGAAAATTATATATATTTCCATTGATACCCCAATTTATAATAACCTATCATTGGAAAATTTGTTTCTATACGCTCGAATGGCATTAAAGGCAGAGGAGGAAACAGATGGGTTTTATGTTTTCTTTGATGAAATCCAGTATCTTAAAGATTGGGAGGTCCATTTGAAATCACTTGTTGATACATATAAACAAGATAAATTTGTAGGTTCTGGGTCAGCTGCTGCTGCTTTAAAAATGAAAAGTAATGAAAGTGGAGCTGGTCGATTCACGGATTTCATGTTACCGCCCTTAACATTTAAAGAATATATCTGTTTTAATAAACAAGAAAAATTAATAGTGCCTTCAAAAGGTAATATCTCTCCATTAGACACAATTGACATAGATGCCCTTAATGAGTTGTTTATCAACTATATAAACTATGGTGGGTATCCAGAAGTAGTCTTTTCTGAAAAAATTAGACAGAACCCAGGGCAATATATAAAAAATGACATTATTGACAAGGTTCTTTTGCGAGATTTACCAAGTCTATACGGTATATCTGATATCCAAGAGCTCAATCGACTTTTTGTGCACATAGCATTTCGCTCTGGAAATGAATTTTCCTACGAAAATCTTTCTTGTGAATCGGGTATTAGAAAAGATACGATAAGGAAATATCTCGAATATCTTGAGGCAGCATTTTTGATAAAAGTAGTTAATAAGATAGACATGAATGCCAAGCATCTTAAGAAAGTTATGTCTTTTAAGATTTATCTTACTAATCCGTCACTACGATGTGCTTTATTTTCACCAGTGAACGAAAATGATGACATGTTAGGAAGCATGGTGGAAACAGCAATATTCTCACAATGGATACAGGGTGGGAAATCAGACTTTTTCTACGCAAACTGGACAAAAGGTCGTGAAAAGGGAGAGGTAGATCTTGTGTGGGTTAGTTCTGCAACTCAAAAAGCATATTCTGCTGCGGAAATAAAATGGACTGATAGGTTTGCAAGAAATCCGACAGAACTAAAATCTCTTATCAATTTTATAAACGTTAATAAAGGGTTAAGGAAAATTATTGTTACCACCAAAACGGAAACTGGTATTTATCATCTTGATGGTGGCGAAAATATCCTTTTTGTCCCATCAGCCCTCTATTCCTTATGGATTGTAGACCATCTCTTTAATCAGAAACGAAAGGGGTCGTAAAAACAAGGTGCTTTTTTTGTCTTGTTTTTACATTGGTTCTTATGTGGTTGATCTATAGGTGTATATCGTGTAAAAACAAGATTTTTAAGGAGAGTCACCCTCTTTTCATTATATGAGATTCTCTTCAAAAAGCACCTAAATTTCTAAGCTCTATTTTTGGCTTGGCTTGACGGCCATACGCTAATAAGCAGTAGTCCATTGTTTTATGATGTAAATATTCACAACTGGCAGATATGAAGTACAAGAATACTGTGGTTCTTATGTGGAACCCTAAGATTTCAAGCGTAATGGAATCAGATTACGAAGAATGGTTCGATGGGCTATGCACCTTCCGTGAGAGGTTCTTTAATTGGAGCGTGTGGGATTACAAACATGTGGGCTACGGAGACCGTTCATATTGATGCGCGTAAGGGATGAGAAGACGGGAATCGTGATGGAATATAAGTTGCCGGAGGGCTGGAATAGGGTGGGGGTAATAAATGATAAAAACCCTGTAAGTGGTTGAGGGGCAACACTTGCAGGGTTTTCTTATTGCGAATGATAATTATTGTTTAGACCACACCGATATTGTTTAGACCACACCGATATTGTTTAGACCACGCCGAAATTATTTAGACCACACCGATATTGTTTAGACCACGCCGAAATATTTGTCAAAGAATAGCTTCAACTTCTCTATCACGGTCTTCTTTTTCTCCTGTCTGTTGCCACCACCGAAGCGGGACATTGCCGGGAGTATCTTGTCAATATCGGTGCCTGTTGTGCGTATCGCTCCATCACGAAAAGCGTTCTCTACGAACTTGGAGGTCTCGTCTGCTTTCAGGTTTTCGCTTGCGATAATCTCATTCAGGTCGTCCTGCATACGCTGCTTCACGTATGCCTCCCAAGCCTCATCAACATCAGTATCGGCATTGACGCTTGCCACGAATGCCTCAATGAGTTCCTTCTTGCTTCTCAACTGCATACTCGCACTTACCGCCTTGCTGATATTGACGAGTATCTCCTTGTTCTTGCAGTTGCTGTCGTGGTAGTTCTTTACCAGAAGCAGTATGTAGTCAATGTTTATCTCAACCTGCCTTATCAGTTCTGTTTCAAATATGATATCATCATTGACCACTTCTTTTTCGCCCGGACCTTTCTTTCTCCACTTGTCTTTCAGGTCAAGGTAGTTGCTCTGATAGTCCTGCATCTGTCCGTCTGATAGCAATTGCTGTCCTTCAAACTGGTCAAATGACTGCAATACATTGATAGATTTCAACAGACTGCCAAACAGGGTAATGAAGCGTCTCTCCTCCTCTTCGCCGAGAGGTTTGTATCCATCAGGAAACAGCTCTTGGAGTTGTTCCACCAGCTCCTTATATCCAAAACAATGCTTGCCGTTCTCGGCATCGTATCCTTCGTAGTACGACTTGAAATCTTTGAGCAGAACAATGCTCGCGGCATCCTTATCGCCGAACAGAGCAATTGCATCATCGGTCTCTTGTTGGAGGTTGCGGAAGCATACGATATTGCCATAGGTCTTTACCGAGTTGAGTATGCGGTTGGTTCTGCTGTATGCCTGTATCAGTCCGTGCTGTTTAAGGTTCTTATCTACGAACAGCGTGTTCAGCGTTGTGGCATCAAAACCGGTCAAGAACATATTGACCACTATCAGCAAATCCACCTGTCTGTTCTTCATACGCAGCGACAGGTCTTTGTAGTAGTTTTGAAACTTATCGCTTGAAGTGTCATAGTTGGTTGAGAACATCCGGTTGTAATCCTTGATAGCCCCCTCCAAAAAGTCTCGGCTTGATTGGTCAAGCTTGGTGGTGCTCTCCGGGTTTTCTTCCGCGAGAATGCCGTCTATCTCCTCCTCGTTTGCTCCGTATGAGTAGATGGTGGCAATCTTCAATCGCTGTGCTTCGGGCAGATGCGCCTGCTGTGCCTTGAACTCGTTATAGTAAGCCTTCGCCATCTCTATGGAGGCAACAGCGAACATAGCGTTGAAACCCGCCAGTTTCTGCGCCATCTTCTCCTCCTTGACTTCGTCCTTCTTCGCCTTTGCCATCTGCTCGATGTTTTGGGCAACACGATAGGAGTAGTATGATGACCTCTTGGTCTTTTGGTCGAAGTGCTCCAAGATATACTTCACCACGGCACTCACTCTTTCAGGGGCAGACATAATACGCTCTCGGTCAATAGCCGTAATCTGCTTGTCCGCTATGTCATCCTTCGTTTTGAGGGTATTCACATAGTCTATACGGAACGGCAGGACATTCTCTTCGTTGATAGCATCTACAATGGTGTAGGTGTGGAGTTTATCGCCGAATGCCTGCTGTGTGGTTTTCAGTTTCAAATCTCCACCGCTGATTGCGTTCTGGGCGAAGATAGGAGTGCCCGTGAAACCGAAGATATGGTATTTCTTGAAGTTTTTGGTGATGGCGTTGTGCATCTCACCGAAATTGCTTCGGTGGCACTCGTCAAATATTATCACCACCCTCTGCTGGAAGATAGGATGGTTCTTATTCTTCTGTATGAAGATGGAGAGTTTCTGTATGGTGGTGATGATGATACGGTAGTCGTGATAACCGCCGTTCTTATCCTTGTTTTCCAGTTGTCGTTGAAGGACGGAAGTTGATGTGTTGCTGTCAGCAGCACCCTCCTCAAATCGGTTATACTCCTTCATCGTCTGGTAGTCAAGGTCTTTTCTATCCACCACGAAGAGCACCTTGTCTATGAAGTCAAGGCGCGAAGCGAGTTGAGCGGTCTTAAATGATGTAAGGGTCTTGCCCGAACCTGTCGTATGCCATATATACCCGCCACCTTCGGTCTTGCCATATTGCTTGTAGTTGTGAGCAACATTTATGCGACCGATAATACGCTCCGTTGCGGCAATCTGGTATGGACGCATAACAAGGAGCATCCTTTCGCTCGTAAAGACACAATACTTGGTTAGGACATTTATCAGAGTATGCTTGGCAAAGAAGGTGCGAGTGAAGTCTATCAGGTCGTTGATAGTCTTGTTGTTGCTGTCGGCCCAAAATGACGAAAACTCAAACGAGTTGCTTGTCTTCTTGCTCTTTGTCCTGTTTCGCTCCTGTTCCTTGATATGGTTGAAGCGTGTAGAGTTGGAGTAATACTTGGTGTTGGTTCCGTTGGAAATGACGAAAATCTGAACATATTCATACAGTCCGCAACCTGCCCAAAAACTATCCCTCTGATAGCGGTCAATCTGGTTGAACGCCTCTTTGAGCTGGACACCTCTTCGCTTCAACTCGATATGCACAAGCGGCAGACCATTGACAAGTATGGACACATCGTAGCGGGCTTCGTGGTTTCCCTGCTCCTCCTCGTATTGGTTGATGACTTGGAGGTAGTTGTTATGGATGTTTTTCTTGTCAATAAGGTAGATGTTCTTTGTCTCGCCGGTGTCTCTTTTTAGGACTTGGATATGGTCTTCCTGTATCTTGGCGGTCTTGGCTTCAATGCCATCGTTTTGGTTGGCAATGACATCATTGAAGAAACGCTTCCATTCGCTGTCAGTAAAGGTGTAGTCGTTAAGTCTCTGCAACTGCACACGTAGGTTATCCACGAGGTCTTTTTCCTTGTGGATAGGCAGGTAGTCGTATCCCTGCTCGGTGAGGGTCTCAATCAGCTCCTTCTCCAATTGGGCTTCCGTCTGGTATTTATCGCTCTTGCGGTAAGTCGCCAGATAGTCGCTCACAATTGTGTAGTCCTCGTTTTCTGCAATAATGTTATATGCCATAGTCTTACGCCTTTTTCTCGAATGTCAATAATTGGTCTCGGTAGTATTCGTATTGCTTGCGTCTTGCTTCTATCTCTGCTGGGAGACCTGCGGTGATGTCGGTGGTTAGCGTGTAAAACTTGTCAAGTATATCCGCTATCTGCTTTTGAACTGAAAGCGGTGGAACAGGAATTGAAACTTCTGCAAATCTCTTCTTGGAAACATTAAATCGCGTTGTTCCACTTGCCGTTTTACCAATCTGCTTTCTCAACTCACTACTTCTGAAAAGGTGTTTCAAGAAATCAAGGCAGAACAGCGATGGGTTATGCAATCTATATCCAAAACAGAAACTGTTGAGATACAATTTGTCATCTGTTTTCTGTGTCAATACAGAGGACATACCACACTCATCAGGTGTTTCACTTGAACCCGTAAATAGAATATCTCCATATTGAATTGTATTCTGTTTCTCGCCTTCTACTATCTTAACTCGTTCATCGGTATCAATATTCAACGATAAATTGTAAAACACATTCTTATATGAGATAAACTTGGCATTACCATCCTTGAAATCTTCTTTTGTTTTTCCAGAAAGTCCTCCATAAAACACTCCGAGTTCACCCAACTTCTTCCACTCCACATCAGTTCTGCCTTCAAAAGAGAGAAGATTATCTCTGTAATAGTTGTATTGTTGTAATCTTTTTTGCAATTCTGCTTGCAATTCTGCTTGCAATTCTGCTTGCAATTCTGCAAAATTATCTAATATCCTTACTATCTCCTCCTGAACAGGAAGAGGTGGGAGGGGGATTTGGATGGAGTTGATTGCTTTTGCAGAAAGGTGTTTAACAGAACCTCCTGGGGTGCTTTCCTCAATCTTTCTAAATACAGGTTTCATATAGTGTCTTATGAAACCATTCAGTAATCTGGTCTCATCCTTTGTGTAGAGCTTGCAAACTCTTTGACACAAAAGCCCATCAATATCATCCCATATTCCCAGATTAAAATTACCATCCATTCCCACGAGAATATCCCCTTTCTTGATAATATAGTCTTTGGAATATTCTCCTGTATAGTATGTGCCTGCCTTACCTGACAGAACATCTCTAATCCTTATGAGAGGTATATACGAGTTATCACTTGTAAATTGTGCAGCATCAAATGGATATCCATAGAGAACATTTGCATAATCAACAAATCTTACAAACTCCACCCCATCAGGGCAATACTGCTGAATAAGTTCTTCTAATCTGCTCATAGTCTTATCCCTCTATTTCAGCGATAATCTTATCAATCTCTGCTCGCAAAACATTCTCTCTTGCCACGATTTGAGCAATCTCCTCGTTGAGTTTCACGATATCCACCTGCTCACGGGTGTCCTCCTGCTCAACATAGGTAGAGACAGAGAGGTTGTAGTCGTTCTCTGCCACCACTTCGTTCGCCACCAACTTGCAGACATAATCAACATCCTTTCTCTCGGCGAAGTAATCAACGATATGCCGGATGTTCTCCGGGGTGAGTTTATTGTTGTTGGTAATCTTCACGCACTCACGGCTGGCATCTATGAAGAGAGTAGAGTTATCTTTCTTGCTCTTCTTCAACACCATAATGCAGGTAGCGATGGAGGTTCCGAAGAAGAGGTTGTCGGGGAGTTGGATAACGCAATCAATATAGTTGTTGTCAATCAAATACCGGCGTATCTTCTTCTCGGCACCGCCACGATACATTATGCCCGGGAAGCAGACGATGCTGGCTGTGCCGTTGGTCGCCAACCACGCCAACGAGTGCATAATGAAGGCGAGGTCTGCCTTTGACTTTGGTGCCAGCACGCCGGCAGGAGCATAGCGAGGGTCGTTGATGAGGGTAATATCGTCATCGCCTTTCCACTTGATAGAATATGGAGGGTTGGAGACAATCACCTCAAATGGCTCATCGTCCCAATGCTGTGGCGAGAGAAGTGTATCCTCGCAAGCGATATCGAACTTGTCGTAGTCAATGTCGTGCAAGAACATATTGATACGGCATAGGTTGTAGGTGGTAAGGTTAATCTCCTGACCATAGAAACCCTGACGCACATTGTCCTTGCCGAGTATCTTTGCCGCTTTGAGCAGCAGCGAACCCGAACCGCAAGCAGGGTCATAGACCTTATTGACTTCGGTTTTTCCGAGAGTTGCCAGACGGGTGAGGAGCTCGCTCACCTCCTGTGGGGTGTAATACTCGCCGCCGCTCTTGCCTGCATTGCTCGCATACATACCCATCAGGTATTCGTAGGCATCACCGAAAGCATCTATCGTATTGTCCTGATAGTCGCCGAGGTTCATCTGCTGAATGCCACGAAGGAGTTTCACCAGTTTTTCGTTTCGCTTGATGACCGTCGCTCCCAGCTTGTTTGAATTGACATCAACATCAGCAAACAGGCCGTTGAAATCGTCCTCGCTTTCAGTGCCCTTGGCACTCGCCTCAATAGAGTTGAAAATCTTCTCCAAAGTCTCGTTCAGGTTGGCATCCGAGTCGCACACCTTGCACACATTGCAGAAGAGTTGGCTTGGTAGAATAAAGAAACCCTTCACGCCCACCATCTCTTCGCGTATGCTCTCCGCAGTGTCATCGTCCAAAGTAGTGTAGTCAAAATCGGTGTTGCCGGTATCCCACTCGCCTTTGTTGATGTAGTTGGTGATGTTCTCGCTTATATATCGATAGAAGAGCATACCGAGAATGTATGCCTTGAAGTCCCATCCATCTACTGCACCTCGCATCTCATCGGCGATTGCCCAAATTGTTCTATGGAGTTCGGCCCGCTCCATCTCTTTCTTATTCTCTGCCATAGTGTTTTGGTATTATAGTAGCACAAAAATAATGATAATTTTTCGGCGGACAAAAAACATCGTCCGAAAATCGCGCCAAATGTACAATAAAGATTGTTTTATGGATTTCGGGAGGCAAATGTAGAGCCGGGTTGAAAGCGTATCCATGCAAAAAACTATGGAGCGAGGGTTTCAACCCTCGCGGCCAATATGCTGTGACCAAATCTATTAATGTGCGGCCTCGAGCTCGAGGCCGTGTGGGGGTCGTGTGGAGCTCCTTGTGGGTCATAAAACGCAAGCAGCGAGAGCTGATTGCCCTCGCTGCCAATTTAATTTTATTAATTTATGCTTTTAATTGTGCATTATGCATTTTGCATTGTGCATTATCGAACGATGAATTTCGAGGCTTTGGCGCCCTGACGGCGGATGTAGAGGCCGGGAACGAGGTTGTCGCTGTTGACGCGCACGCCGTTGAGGTTGTATAATTCGACGGGAGCGTTTTCGTCATCAATGACGATTTCGGCTACGCCCGCGTCGACGGCGACGTTCTCTTTGCAGTAGAAGCGGACGCTCTCGTATTTGAAGAGGTCTTTGGCTGCTGCTTTGTCATGGGCGATGATCGTGCCGAAGTCGAGAACCGAGTTGGGGTTGTCGTCGCGTTTGTCGACATCCCAGCTGACGTCGCGGATGAGGCCTTCGATGGCTGCTTCATGAGTTTCGGTTGTCAGGGCTGCGGCGACACCGCCGATGGTGATGTTCTGGTCTTTAATCGAAGCTTTCTTGGCAGCGTCGTCAATGTCGACAGTGATGGGATTGTCCCAACCGCTGCGGAAAGCGTTGTAGATTGTGACTTTCTTGCCGTCGCTGATTGCGTGGACGATAGTCTGCTCTTTGTCGTCTGCGTTGACTACGCCGTCGCCGTTGACGTCGCCGGGCCAGTATTCCATTTCGCCGTGGCCGAGGTAGAAGCGCGAGTTGACGCCGATTTCCATCCAGCCTACAAATTTGCCCTCGACGTCATATGCGATATAGCCCCAGATGTCGTCGGTGACGATTTTGGTGATTTTGCCGTCGTGGAGCTCGAAGGTGCCGGTGAACGGACGGTCGAGGTTGGGCTGATATTTACCGTCAACGTAGTCTACAGCTGTGAAATAGATGTCGAGACCGGGGTCGTTATAGTCGTCGGGATCAACGTAATAGACGCAGGCGAAGCGCGAAGGAATCGAAATCGTGCCGGCGTCTTTGTCGACGTGGCCTTTGATGATGGCGTTGAGAAGGAAGAGGTAGCCGATGTTGACGTCGCCCTCTTTTTCGGCGAAGTAGTCTTCGACAATCATAGGCTGCTCATAGCAGTTGCCGAAAGGCTTGTTGCCGTCTTCGGGATTGGGGATGGGGCTGTAATACTCGAGCGCATAGCGTCCCATGACTTGCTTGTCGAGGTCGGTGATTTGGAATGCATTTTCTGACGCGGCCTTGGCGGGAGCCTTGTGGGTGATAGGCTGGTTGGCGGAAACGATGTGCCGTGCTGCGGGAGCGGCTACCATTGATGCTGCAGCTAAAGTGACTGCGAGAGCTGAAAGGTAGAATTTCTTCATAAGACTAAGTGTAGCTATTGGATGAATGAAAAATGTAAGTTATCCGGAAAAACTGTCGCAAAGGTATATAACTTATTGTAAAAAGGAAATAAAAATGCAGAAAAATATTTCGCAAAGGCATAAATTTTACTAAATCGCTTCATTTTTGCAAAATAAAAACGGCCGCCGCGCTTATTGCGCGCGGCAGCCGTCGGCTTAACTGTCAAATAACCTGTTTAGTCTTTCTTTGCTTTATTGCGGTCGCATTTGTCGCGATTCTTTATGCTTTGTTTGGGAAGATATTATATCTACGGTATATTCTAATTTCCTGATTGAATCTTCAGTGATTGTAGCCTCGTTTTCCGATTCTTAGCCAAAACCGTATAAAACAGCAATGGCCAAGAAAATCATTCATCTTCTTAGCCATTGATTATACGATGTTTATAAGAGATTTATTGCTCAGTATTCGTCCTCGTTGAAACAAAAATAAAGCGTTGAAACACTGTATTATAACACAATATTGGCAAAATATGGGGTCAAATATTAGGCTATAAATGGCTGTAAAATGCCACCCGATATTCCTCCTCTATAGGAATATTTCCTCATTCCTCTGCAAAGGTAAGTAATTTATGACAATCAAATCATATTCCAATCATTCAAAAATGAGCAAACATATATTAAAATGAAAGTCGTTAAAGCCTTTAATGACCTCAACGACCTTCATTTGTAGGGTATATGAGGTGCGTGATTACATATTGAAATCGACGGTTACTGTTCCATCGAAGGTATAGCGAACGTCCTCCTCGGTCGATGAACCAAGACCCGAACCTTCCATTTTTAAATTCGAGAATTGAATTGTCATTGTTCCCTTTGATGTATTTATCGCTTTAACGACAGCGCTGCCACTAACATAATCAGCTTCAATGTCGACTAATCCGGTATAGTAGTCGGATATGAGCGATAATTTTAGATTTTTCTTCGATATATCATCGCCGACTTTAGGGGCGTTAGCTGATTCAAACTCAAAATCATAAGGCCAAGGCATAATAGAATTACCTTCGACTATATCAATGAAAAATCCAAAAGAGCCCGAATCGGTTGTGGAACTCCATGAGCCACTAAGTGTCATATAACCACTGATTTTGTATTTAACATCATTAATGACTATGGTATTACCGCCATCATCGGGGCCGTTTGGTTCGTCATTGCCACAACTTGTAAGGGCAAATGACGTTGTGGTTAATAATGCCACAATAAAAAGCTTAAAATATCTTTCCATATTGTATAAATTACCCTTACGAGACTATGTCATAAATAAATTATGTTATAGCCCCATAAGTAGTTTGTTAGAATTTGTAAGCTATGCCTAATGAAATGGGGAGGCGGTTAAAATTTTTGATGTACTGGTATTTGATTTCAAGATTAACTGCCAATTTATCGTTGAGGTCATACTGGCCTCCAACACCCACATTGAAGAAGAACTTATTTGCCGAACCGCTTTCCTCCTTGGTTCCATAATCGTCTATGTCGGTTTTCCAATTGGATATATCCCCCCAGTAATTTTCGTCAAGGTCGGGAATGCCACTTGCGGTTGCTTTGCAGTGTGCATATCCGACACCAACGAGGGGATAGATGTTGAATTTGTTTGCGACATTGAAGATGTAGTGTGCATTCACACCGATAGTCATGACATCTACACCCTTGTTTTTGAAGCCATAGTCGAACGCAGCTTCAAGGCGTATAGGATTGGTCACATTGTATTGGAACTTTGCTCCAATACCGAAGTTTGTCACTGAAGCTCCGCTTTCAAGACTGGGAGCAACACCAAGATTCAGCCCGACAGCCATGTCGCCTTTTTCTTGGGCTGATGCGCATAGCCCCATCAGAGCCGCACACGTAAAAATGAAAAATTTTTTCATAATCAATTTTCATTTGCTCCTGTGACTCTGCGAAGCGGTTAGATTTGTGATTGATTGGTCAGACCCATTAAAGAAGTGGAGCCACTTTCCACTCATTCATTGCTGTGGGCCTAGGATTCCCATGATATAAGAATAAGTATCAGCAACTCCACTTTGACTGTATGTCATGGTGAGATATTACAAGCCAAAGAGAGCGTACTTCCACTATCATTCCTTATATCAATTGTGAAATTTCCTAGGTTTCAGCAATGGAACGATGAGAAAACGCTTCCTCAATATGTCTGCTCGCCCTAATGAGCTTGCGGTTGCAAAGTTAGCGTTTTTTTTTGAAAGTACGCTCTTAAAATAGCTTTTTTCACCTGGCGCAAGTTACGGGCAGAGTTGCTGAATAGGTGCCCGAGCCCCTCCAGGCTCTGACACTGCAAAATTACGACGCTATTCTCCTCCCCGAAAGTCCTTTTTTGTCCTTTTCAATTCTTATCTTTTTTTTCAACTTTTTTCAGCCCCTCCCTATTACATCACTCACTCACGTTCTTCAACGACAAACCGTACACCTGTCTTGCTGCCGCAGACGTAGGTGCCAATGTCATCACCGCCTCGTGTCAGATGACTGAGATACAGCGGCGCATCGGCTATAATCTGCTCGACACAAAATCTGTCGCCGGCCTTCAGACGCGTGCCTTGCACCTCGATGACTTCAAAGCGGTTATCGCCCAGGCTACGGATGCGGCATACGCGATCGGGCAGCCATGTGAGGACAACCGTGTCTCCGGTGCTAAGGTGCCGACGCACATCTATGTGCGGCTGTCCGACAGGACCGCTCTCGAAATGGTCGGTTTTCGGGCTGTCACAGAACTCCTGCCAGCTTTTCCATCCGGCATAACGGCTCAGAACATCAAGCGTGTACCGGCGCGGTTCGACGCTCTCATCAAGGTAGCCCCAGAGCCGTTTGAGCGTGGTGGCACTGAGCAGCGTGCCTGTGCGCCGGTATATGTTTTCGCGCAGCTCGTCAAAATGACGCGATGTGACGATGGACTTCCCCAAGCTTGTTTCCACCCTTTGGAGCAAATGTTGTAAGTCGGCCTTATCTTCGTTCATTGTTGTGTGCTGTTTTTTAAATCATTGGCGATTTCATCAAAATATAATGAAAACGCAGACTCCAGATCCTGACGGTCCTGTTCGGACAATCCCTTTTGCCGTGCGATAAATGAAGTTTTAAGTGCCCTGAGCGGTATGGTGAGTTTCTGTCCGAAATATTCCTCCTCGAAATCCGGCGACTTACGGTCGATGAGATATTGAGCGTATATGGCTCTGCATCGCGACCTGAGCTGACGCTTCAGTCCGGCAATGTGTGCATCGTGGCGCTCCGTTTCTGTTCGGTAAGACGTCTCGACGGCAAGCTCTCTCTTAATGTTAGTCAGCGAGTCGGACAGCCGCTTACGAAGCTGCTCCGCGGCTGTTCCCTGATGTCGCGCGTCCTCGCGAAGACCCGAGAGCTGCCCGTAAAGATTATCGACAGACGACCGCAAGCCCGCATTATGATAGCCTAACACAGCGATTACGCCAATTATAATAGCGGCGACAGCCGCGAGGATGATGCGCCGTCCAAGCCGGGCGCGCCTACGCATTGCATGAAGTAACTTCGTAGCGTTGGCATATCTGTTGCCCGAGGAAGACTTACACCGGCGGGCTATCGATCCATACTCCGGATAAAGCGAGCTCATTATCACCCCCAGAGAGTAAACGTCATCAGACGTATCGGGCGTATCGGCCCGGCGCTGCCGTTCGGACGCATAGCCCTCGGTTCCGGCCGGATATTTCAACACCGTGAAGGCATCAGTGTCGGCCAGCCCGAAATCTATGACAACCGCAGAGAGCCCGTTCTGACGCACCATGATGTTGGACGGCTTCAAATCGCGGTGCACCACACCCTTGGAGTGTAGATAGGCAACGGCCTCCACTATTTCAAACATCAGCCGACGACGGTCATCACGCGAGAGGCTACCCTGCATAAGGGATTCCTCAAGTGTGGGCCCTTCAATCCATTCCATTATAACGCAAAGTCCGAGGCCGTCAACTTCTTCGATGCCGGAAAACCGGACTATTCCCGGATGTGAAAGCGCCGAGAGAATCTCAAACTCCTTAAGAATCTGCTGACGCGCAAGCACATCTTCGGCCGATTCCGGATTTATCCCCTTGAGAATCCATCTGCGGCCATAGCGGGAGGCCCGGGCTATAAAAAATGAAGAACCCCTTGAAATGACCTCAGCATCTGCGAATGTCGAAGTCATTTCGGCTATAACGTCAGTATCACTCAGAAATCCGGAATTCATGATGCAAAGATAAACATTATTCTGGGTTAACGGGCCATTTTATATCGTAATTACCGCAAAAGTATGTTCTTTATGCTTTGTTTGGGAAGATATTATATCTACGGTATATTCTAATTTCCTGATTGAATCTTCAGTGATTGTAGCCTCGTTTTCCGATTCTTAGCCTATACGATGTTTATAAGAGATTTATTGCTCAGTATTCGTCTTCGTTTAAGTTTCAACATACTAAACAACAAGCCGATGCAATTGGTTTACAAATATTAAATTTGACATTTTTATATAAATATATTTGCAATTAAAACATTTTGCTTATATTTGCAACATATTTCCAAACACAAAGTTAGAAACAATGTCGCTTATCATACCAAAACGCTATAAACGCAAGCTTCTTCCCGAAACAACCGAAGTCGCCATCAAGCTCATCAAGGAAGATTTTCAGAAACGCCTCTCCGACGCGCTCTGCCTCCGTCGCGTCACGGCTCCGCTCTTTGTCCTCTCGGGCACAGGCATCAACGACGACCTCAACGGCGTCGAGAAACCCGTTTCGTTCAATATCCGCGCCCTCGACGGCCAACGCGCCGAGGTCATCCACTCGCTCGCCAAATGGAAGCGCATGAAGCTCGGCCTCTACGACATTGCCCCCGGCTTCGGGCTCTACACCGACATGAACGCCATCCGCACCGATGAAGACCTCGACAACCTCCACTCGCTCTACGTCGACCAGTGGGACTGGGAGCGCACCATCACCGACGCCGACCGCAACCTCGGCTTCCTCAAAGACATCGTCAGAAAAATTTACCAGGCCGTCAAAGCCACCGAGCTGATGGTCTATAAATATTTCCCGCACATCACTCCGCGCCTGCCTGAAGACATCACCTTCGTCCATGCCCAGGAGCTGCTCGAGGCCTACCCCTCGCTGTCGCCGAAAGAGCGCGAACTCGAGGCCGTCCGCCGCTACGGAGCCGTCTTTGTCATCGGCATCGGCGCCGCCCTCTCCAACGGCAAGCCCCACGACGGACGCGCACCCGACTACGACGACTGGGTCACCGAAAATGCCGACGGCTACCGCGGACTCAACGGCGACATGCTCTTCTACGACAACATCCTCGACACCTCGTTCGAACTCTCGTCGATGGGCATACGCGTCAGCCCCGACTCGCTCTCGCGCCAGCTCGACATCGCCGGCTGCCCCGACCGCAAATGGCTTCCCTTCCACCGCGACCTCCTCGCCGGCCGGTTGCCGCTGTCAGTCGGCGGAGGCATAGGCCAGAGCCGCCTCTGCATGTACCTGTTGCAGAAAGCCCACATCGGAGAAGTCCAGGCCTCGCTCTGGCCCCCCGAACAAATCGAAGAATGCCGCCGCGCCGGCATCGAACTGCTCTGACTTTGGCGGCCAAATCCGCGCCAAATTGCCAAACAAATTCCCGCCAAATTGCCAAATTTGCACAGTGATTAAGCTGACTACCGGATGATTTAACCTCTTGCAAAAACTCCGTAATTTTTCAATATTTATAGGTATTTTTTCTCAGGGCGGTGTGTCAAAATAGCCTGAATGTAGGGACATGCCTTTGGCATGTTGAACCAACCAATTGGTTTTCAGGCTTAACATCGCAAAGCGATGTCCCTACATTATTAAAATTTCACATTTTGACACAACCCCTTATTTTTTTTCGGGTTCGCTTTGCGGAGCCGTCGGTTTTCATTTCAACTGTTATAAGATGAGAAAATATTTCTACGCACTAATCATATTTAAGGTCAAGATCTTCCGCTCCCAGATGCGTGGTGTTCGTGACCGTGATTTTTTCATCTTCCGGCTCGTCAAGCTATACGCCTGAAATTTTAACATTCCTTTTCCCCTAATTTAACAAATGCGCCGGGATTTCGGCTTGACTCCTTTATTCTACCCCGAAAGCATACAAAAAGCGATTGACAAGTAATGCAATAGACTCGCCAATCGCTTAATTATCTGGTTGTTTTTATCTTAAAATCGGGCGGATTTTATATCAATACTCGTCTTCGTTGAAGAAGAAGTCTTCTTTGGAGGGGTAGTCGAGCCAGATGTCTTCGATGCTGTCGTAGGTTTCGCCTTCGTCTTCCATTTCCTGGAGG
>SFLG01000011.1 GCA_004553485.1 Bacteroidales bacterium
CAGTATTATCTGCTGCCGTCCGCTCTTGGGGGCGGTTTAGGCCGCCCCCGCCGCTCGGGCATCCCCTCACCAGAAGGAGAGAGGAGAATGAGTAATTCCTACCTCAAAGTTTTGCACTTCGATTTGGAATCTTCAGATTTTGTGAATTTTCGCGGGAGGGGACTGGGTGGGATGGATTTTGGGCTGGCGTCGGGATTTTTTTCGGATTGGTTTTTGGGGGGGGCGGCTTTGGGGGCGGTTTTTTTTGGGGTGGGTGATTAGTGGAGGGTGATTTGGTGGATGGTGGAGGAGGTGCGGAGGAGGAGGTAGGGGATATGGGCGGCGGCGGGGTGGTTGGGGATGTCGGTGAGGGTGGGATGGTTGGTGGCGGTGGGTGTGTGGATGGTTTTGGCGGTTTCGGTGAGGGCGGTGGGGGTGAGGCGGGTGAGGGTGTGGTCGGTGACGAGGATGGTGGGGGTGCCCCAGTCGTTGGGGTAGGGGCGGGTGGCGGCGTGCTGGGCGATGTGGGTGGCGATGGCGGGGGTGGGGTCGAGCATTATTAAGGCGTCGATATCTCGCCAGGCTTGGATGAGGGATGTCAGTATGCGGTCGATTTGGGGTGTGCCGGTGGTGGTGTTTGGGGATGTGGCTGTGGTGTCGTTTTGGGGTGTGCCGGGTTTGGGTTGGGGGGTGTCGCTTTGGGGCTGGTCGGGGGTGGGTTGGGGGAGGGGGTAGTAGCGGGTGCCGTGGTTGTGGGGGAGGTCGGTTTGGGGGGCGGGGAGGGTGTTGATGATTGCGATGCGGTGGCGGTGGGTTGTGAGGGGGGCGACGTATTGGTTGAGGTGGCGGCGGTTGCGGGCGACGATGAGGATGCGCAGGGGTTTGAGGGGGTAGTAGAGGCCTTGGTCGCGTCGCGGGGCGGGGGCGGTGGAGGGTCGGTGGCTGAGGTGTTCCTCCATCTTTTTTTCAAGGTAGTTGTCGGCCATTTTATTTTGTCGGTGGGGTGGGGGTGTCGTCTTTGGGGTGGGTGGACTGGGGGTCGATGACGGTGACGCGGAGGAGTTCGAGGCGGCTGGCGCTTTTTTTGAGGATTTCGATGCGTAGGTTGCCGAGGAGGACGGTTTCGCCTTGGGCGGGGATGGTGCCGGTTGCGTGGAGGACGTAGCCGGCGATGGTCTGGTAGTCGTCGTCTTCGTCGATGTTGAGGTGGTAGGTGTCGTTGATGTGCTCGATTTCGCAGCGGCCTGCGAACTCGTATACGTTATCGGCGATTTTGCGCGAGAGGGGGGAGGATGAGTCGTGTTCGTCGCGGATGTCGCCGAAGATTTCTTCGACGAGGTCTTCGAGGGTGACCATTCCGGCTGTTCCGCCGAACTCGTCGACGACGATGGCGATTGAGCGTTTTTCGTTCATGAGGCGGCGCATCATTTTGTTGGCCATGAGTGTCTCGGGGGCGAAGAGGACGGGTTTGATGCTGTCGCGCCAGTTGGCGTTGGCTTTGAGGAGCTCGGAGACGTGTATGTATCCGAGGATTGTGTCGATGTCTTCGCGGTATACGAGGATTTTTGAGCGGCCTGACTTGGTGAAGAGGTCGGCGAGGCTGTCGCGGGTGGCGGTGTCGATGTTGACGGCGACGATTTCGTTGCGAGGGAGCATGCAGTCGCGCAGGTGTGTTGAGGAGAAGTCGAGGGCGTTCTGGAACATCTTGACTTCGGTCTCCACGGTCTCTTTTTTCTCGGCCATGTCGTCGATTGACTCTTCGAGGTAGTCGTTGAGGTCTTCGACGGAGAGGACGCGCAGGCGTGCCTGTGAGCCTTTTATGCCGACGACGCGCATGATGGCTTTGGAGAGCCATGTCGAGAACCAGCTGAGGGGGTAGAAGATGAGGTAGAAGAGGTAGATGGGTAGGGCGAAGAGTTTGAGCGAGCTGTTGGGGTTGATGCGGAAGATGGTCTTTGGCAGGAATTCGCCGGTGAGGAGTATGACGCCTGTCGAGATGAGGGTTTGCAGCAGCAGGACGGCAAACTCGGAGTTGTTGGTGGCGTCTATGAGCCATGGCTCGAGCAGCTCGGCGGCGCCCATGCCGTATATTACCAGCATGACGTTGTTGCCGACGAGGATTGACGAGATGAAGAATTCGGTGTTGGCGTAGAAGCGGTTGATGATGGCGCCGATAGGCCCGCCTTTTTTGACGTCGAGCTCGGTGCGTACGCGGTCGCTGGTGATAAAGGCGATCTCAGTGCCCGAGAAGAGGGCGCTGAACATAAGCGAGACCACTGTTATTATGAGCCAGGTGGGGTCTAAACTGAAGGTGTCCATCTGTGGGGGTTAGAGCAGCTTGTTGTGTCTGTGTCAGTTGGGGGTTGTCTATTATAAAAGTCTCGGGGCGTTAAAGTTCACGCCCGGGGGGATTATTTGATGCGGCGGATTGGGCCGATGTCGCCGGGGTTGACGACCGGGAGAGCCTCGCGTGCCCTTGAGGCGGGCAGCGGGGCGGGCCGGCGGCCGCGGAGGGCTGTCGAGTCGGCTGCCGACGGGTCGGCGCCCTGGTCCTGCTGGCCCTTGCCGAGCTTGTCGCGGTCGACGGGGATGATGGCGGTGGGGCGGCGCACCGTGTACTGGGTCATGCGCTGGTTGCTGTCGAAGCCGTAGCCCTCGATGATGTGGTTATGACGGGTGATGTGCATGAACGAGTCGGAGTAGACGCGCTCCTTCTGCTGGTCCCAGAACAGCTGCGGCGTCAGGAAGGTGTCGCGTGCGCTGTTCACCATCACCACGTGTCCGTCAAGCTGCCACAGGCGCCGTTTGCTGTAGTATGTTGCCGAGTCGCACCGCATGTTCGATGTGGGCCTCATGCGGTCGTCGTACTGCTCGAGCTGGATGCCTTCGGGGAATTTCCAGTACGGGTCGCCGAGGTCCTCGTACATGCGCCAGACGGGGGCGTCGATCTGGTAGCGTGTGTAGCCCGAGTCGCTGATTAGCGTCACCACGTGGGTGGTCACCATCGTGGGCGTCGAGCCGTCCTTTTTCATGTTGCCGACGTACGAGTGCTTTTCGTCCTCGCACGAGACGACGATGCAGCATGCCGCGGCAAAGGCGGCCACCACTGTCATTGCTCTGCGCAGGGGGTCCATAGGTCGGCGTGGCACGTGGGTTGAATCAGTAAATCTTGGCCTTGCGGAACCACATCTCGTTGAAGTTGATGCCGATGGTGACGTTGAGGTAGTTCTCCTCGATCAGCTTCTGCGGTGTGGCGCGGCGGTTGCGATATTCGATGCCGATGTTGAGCTGGCTCTTGAAGCCGGGGACGGGGAGGCCGAAGCCGACGGTGAAGCCCAGGTCGCGCACGTTGTTGCCCATCACCATCAGGTAGTCGCGGTTCCAGTATGCGCCCATGCGGTAGCTGATGCGGCGGAAGTATCCACCACGGTAGTCGGGCTGCCACTGGCCGCCTATCGAGGCGCGGTAGCGGTCGGCGAAGTCGGTTGTCTCGAAGTGTTCGATTTTGCCGAATTTGGCCTTGCTCCAGGGCTGGTATGTGAAGTCGGCCTCCACCTGGAAGGTGCGGCGGCTCCAGCTGATGCCGGCGCCCCAGGTCTCGGGGGTGGAGTAGCGGCCGTTCATCTTCGTGTCGCCGACGTTGACGGTGTCGGGGACAGCGCCGACCACCGAGGAGTCGTAGTAAACGCCGTAGACGTCGCCGTGCAAGTCCTTCTTGGGCGAGTATACGAGGCCCAGGGTGACGCGGTCGTTGCGCGAGGGGGCGAAGGAGTACTGCGCGCCGATGTCGAGGCGCCAGTCGCGCACCCTCATGCTGCGCTGGAAGACGGTAGTGCTGCCGCCGTCGGTGACGCCGTAGAGGACGTTGGATGTCGAGCCGAACAGGTAGGCCACGTTGACGCCGATGCCGAAGCCCTTGAAGGGCGAGCCGCCGACGCCGAGGTAGAGCTGGTTGAGCGAGCCGTCGCCCGAGCGCGACTCGGAGCCGTTGTCGATTTTGTTGCCGAACGAGTATCCCACCGAGCTGTAGGGGAGCAGGCCCGCCGAGGCGCCGAGGCCCTTTGTGATGGGTACCTGCAGGGTGATGTAGTCGAGGCCTCCGCCAAACTGCTGCTCGTGCTTGTCGTTTTCTTTAGACCACAGCGAGGTGACGTCGACACCCATGTCGAAGAGGAAGGTGAGCGAGTCCATGGCGGCGTACGAGGCGGGGTTCATGACGTTGATCTGGCGTCCCGAGTTCATGGCGTAGCCTACACCGCCCATCGAGCGCTGCATAGACGAGGCGTTGTCGCTGAGGATGCCGTAACCGTAGCGCGAGTAGGGGGTGATGACGGTGTTCTGCGCCATCGCCGCGAGGGCTATGACTGACATCAGGATTGCGGCTGTAAGTTTTCTCATATCTTGATTGGATTGTTAAGCGTTTGTGTGGGTTTGCCCGCGGCGGTCGGCCTTGAGGGCGTGTGCAGGCTTTCGTTGTAGCGGATGATGTTGTTGAGGCCCTGGCTGACCAGGCCGTCGACGACGGTGTGCTCGAACGACAGGCGCTCGCTGATCTGGTGCGCCGAGCCGCCGGTGATGACCGCCGTGGCGTCTGACGACAGGTGCGAGCGGTAGTACTCGATTTCGGCCACCACGCCGTTTACGGCTCCCGAGCGCAAGGCTGTCTCGGTGTTGTTGCCCAGCAGGGGGATGGGGCCCTCCTCGGGGTCCACCATCGGCAGACGTGCCGTGAAGCGGTTGAGAGCGCGCAGGCGCATGTAGACACCGGGGGCGATGTTGCCGCCGATGTAGCGCGCGGCGGCTGTTACCATATCGTATGTTATGGCTGTGCCTATGTCCACCACCAGTATGTCGCGTCCGTGGGCCTGCGGCAGGCTCCAGGCGCCCACGGCGGCGGCGATGCGGTCGACGCCGAGGGTGTTGGGCGTGGCGTAGTCGATGCGCAGCGGTATGGGTGTGCCGGGCTTGAGCTCGATAACTTTGCGGCAGCGCTGGCGCAGCATGCACAGCACGGGGCTGTGGGGCGTTGTCACCGATGCGTAGATGGCCGTCTCCACGTCCACCTCGTTGCACAGCCGTGCGATGGCATCGGCGGTGTGCTCGCGCGAGATGCGCACGTCGACGCACTGCGAGTCCGGAGTGCGGGTCCACAAAGCCAGCTTGGCGGCGGTATTGCCCTGGTCTATAGTGAGATTGAAGGACATTCCTGGTTTTTTTCGTGCCCGGGGACTGCGCGTGTCGCGCCACCGGGCTCTGTTAGAGTCCGTAATAATCGGCAAAGTTAATAAAGAAGAGGCAAAAAACGTTGAAATTGACGACCAATTAACGTATTTTGGCACAAAAAGAGGGCAAAGGAGGCGCGGGGCGGGGTGTGGGGCGCGGCTGGCAAGCGGCTGGCGCACGGGGGGGTGTTGCCCCGGGGTGGGGGCCGGTGGCACATGGCTGGCGCACGGGGGGGCCTAAGGGGGGGCGTTACTGTTATCGGTCGAGCTCGACCGATAACGGTGTCTCGCCTTGGGGCCGGGCGGGGGCCTGCCTTGGGGCCGGTGTGGGCTTGCTTGGGGCCGGCGCGGGGGCTTGCCTGGGGACGGTGGGTAAAGAAAAACGGCGGCGTCCTGTTGGGGACGTCGCCGTTGGGGGGTGTTGCCGGCGGTTGCCGGCTCAGATTACTTTTCGTTGTTGGTGAGCTTCTCCTTGAGGTCGGCCAGAGCCTGGAGGTCGCCGAGGGTGGCGGTCTTCTGGGGCTGGTTCAGCAGGGGAGCTTCCTCTTCCTTGGGAGCGCGGGGTGCGCGTGCTGCGCGACGCTCCTTGGCCTTCTCGGCGCGAGCCTCGTCCTCGAAAATGCGGCTGTGGCTGAGGATGATGCGCTTCTGGTCCTTGTTGAACTCGATAACCTTGAACTCAAGGGTCTCGCCGTTCTTGGCGGTGGTGCCGTCCTGTTTTACCAGGTGCTTGGGAGTGGCAAAGCCTTCAACGTCCTTGGGGAGCTTGATGACGGCGCCCTTGTCGAAGAGGTCGACGATGGTGCCCTCGTGTACAGAGCCTACGGTGTAGATGCTCTCGAACTCATCCCAGGGGTTCTCCTCGAGCTGCTTGTGGCCGAGGCTGAGGCGACGGTTGTCCTTGTCGATGGCAAGAACCTCGACGTCGATGTCGGCACCGATCTGGGTGAACTCGCCGGGGTGCTTGACCTTCTTGGTCCAGCTGAGGTCGCTGATGTGGATGAGGCCGTCTACGCCCTCCTCGATCTCGACGAAGATGCCGAAGTTGGTGAAGTTGCGCACCTTGGCGGTGTGGCGGCTGCCGATGGGATATTTGACTTCGATGTCCTGCCAGGGGTCGTTCTTGAGCTGCTTGATGCCGAGCGACATCTTGCGGTCTTCGCGGTCGAGGGTGAGGACAACGGCCTCAACTTCGTCACCGACTTTCATAAACTCCTGAGCGCTGCGGAGGTGCTGGCTCCACGACATCTCGCTGACGTGGATAAGGCCTTCGACGCCGGGGGCAATCTCGAGGAATGCGCCGTAGTCGGCCATAACAACCACGCGGCCTTTGACCTTGTCGCCAACTTTGAGGTTGGGGTCGAGGGCATCCCAGGGATGGGGCATGAGCTGCTTGATACCCAGGGCGATGCGCTTCTTCTCGTTGTCGAAGTCGAGGATAACGACGTTGAGTTTCTGGTCAAGCTCGACAACTTCGCTGGGATGGCTTACGCGGCCCCAGCTGAGGTCGGTGATGTGAACGAGGCCGTCCACGCCGCCCAGGTCGATGAACACACCGTAGCTGGTGATGTTCTTGACGGTGCCTTCGAGCACCTGGCCTTTTTCGAGCTTGGAGATGATTTCTTTCTTCTGTGCCTCGAGCTCGGCCTCGATGAGGGCCTTGTGCGAGACAACGACGTTTTTGAATTCTTCGTTGATTTTAACAACCTTGAATTCCATGGTCTTGCCGACATACATGTCATAGTCGCGGATGGGCTTGACATCGATCTGCGAGCCGGGGAGGAAGGCCTCGATGCCGAATACGTCGACAATCATGCCGCCTTTTGTGCGGGCTTTGATGAGACCCTTGATAACCTCGTCGTTGTTGAGGGCCTCGTTGATGCGGTCCCAAGCCTTGGCGGCGCGGGCCTTGCGGTGCGAGAGAATCAGCTGGCCTTTGGTGTCCTCCTGGTTCTCGATGAAGACTTCCACGGTGTCGCCGACCTTGATGTCGGGGTTGTAGCGGAATTCGTTCATGGGGATGATGCCGTCGCTCTTGTATCCGATGTTAACCACAGCCTCGCGCTTGTTGAGAGCGATGATGGTACCTTCGATTACATCCTTGTCCTTGACGGTGTTGAGCGACTCGTCATAGGTGCGGGTGAGCTCTTCGCGAGACTTCTCACCGGCGGTTTCGCCTTTTTCGTAGGCATCCCAGTCGAAATCTTCGATAGGGGAGTTTTTAAGTTCAGTCATTAAAAAAAGTTAATAAAAGGGTTAATTGTGGTTTCCGGTCGTTTCCGCGTGCGGCTACCCGGTGTCGGCGCGCCACCTCGACAGGTTTTGCGGGAGACTGAATAAAGTCCCGTTATCCCGTTTAAACCGCTGATTTGCAGCACGGTGGCAATACAACACAGGCTGCCGCCCAAGGCTGCAGTCCGGATTTTGCACGGCAAAGATAGTCATAATTTTCTAATTACCAAAGCGAAAGGGAAGAGGCGGGGAAGAGGCGGGGGTGCCGGCGCGCGTTTTGCCGGCGGGTACGGGGTGCCGGAGCCGGTATTGATTTTTCTGACAGATGAGCCGTGCCGGACGGCCGTGCCCGGGGTCGGGTGCGCCGACCGGCGGGGCGGCTGTGTTAAGGAGGTGTTGAAGTTGCTGAATGTCAGCAGAAAAATCCGGGCCTTGGAGTAAAAATAAAAGGCGAAAAAGTTTGGTCGGTTCGGGTATTTTTACTACCTTTGTAGCCGGAATTAGGGTCAGTGTGCCCCGGTCATGGCTAACATTTTGTCAATCAATGACCTAACTGTGCACTAACCCCTGGTCCTTAAAGTGTGTTTGCCCCGGCGTCGAGACGTCAACGTCGAAAAGATGAGGGGAGCAGGCCACGGCAGAGAGAAGAATCTACATCAAACGATAAGCATAATAAAACCCAAGTAACAAACCAAACAGAACTAAGATGCCTACTATTCAGCAATTAGTACGTAAAGGACGTGTGGCTCTTGTGGACAAAAGCAAGTCGCCCGCACTGGACTCGTGCCCTCAGCGTCGCGGTGTTTGTGTGCGTGTGTACACTACCACCCCCAAGAAGCCTAACTCGGCAATCCGTAAAGTTGCGCGTGTGCGCCTCACCAACGGCAAGGAGGTCAACTCCTACATCCCCGGTGAAGGTCACAACCTGCAGGAGCACTCGATCGTGCTTGTACGCGGCGGCCGTGTAAAGGACCTTCCCGGTGTCCGCTACCACATCGTCCGTGGCACCCTCGACACCAGCGGCGTAAAGGATCGCACCCAGCGTCGCTCGAAGTACGGAGCCAAACGTCCCAAGGCCGGTGCAGCCAAGAAGTAATCGCAGACAGGCGCAACAGCAAGCCATGCTGCGGTGAAGCATACTAAAAGCACCGCGAGATTAAATCACTCCAACAATTTAACTCGTTTTTGATTTTTCTGCTGACAGAAGCTACAGGCTTCCCAAAGATGCTCACGCAACACATATATTATATATAAGACGGCCACAGGGCCGCAAGCGGAGACATTGGTTGAGTAAGCTGCCCGCACGAGAGCGGGAGGCTGAAGACAAAGAAGGATGACAGACGGCGCCCGCGGGCCCGCATCCATGAAGCAAGCAACCGGCAAAACTCAAAAACACAATTTTTGACCTAAACAATGAGAAAGGCAAAACCTAAGAAACGGATCGTTCTGCCCGATCCCGTCTTCAATGATGTACGTGTCTCGAAGTTCGTCAACCATCTGATGTATGACGGCAAGAAGAACACCAGCTACACCATTTTCTACAACGCACTCGAGACTGTGAAGTCGAAACTGCCCAATGAAGAGCTTTCGGCCCTTGAGATCTGGAAAAAAGCTCTCGAGAACGTGACACCTCAGGTCGAGGTAAAGTCGCGTCGCGTCGGCGGTGCCACCTTCCAGGTGCCCACTGAGATTCGTGCCGACCGCAAAGAATCTATATCAATGAAAAATCTGATCCTTTATGCACGCAAGCGTGGCGGCAAGACCATGGCCGACAAGCTCGCCGCAGAAATCGTCGACGCCTTCAACAACCAGGGCGGCGCCTTCAAGCGTAAAGAAGATATGCACAAGATGGCCGAGGCCAACCGCGCCTTCGCACACTTCCGTTTCTGATTAACGTCGCTGTTAAGGATTTCACAATTTCATAAGATATAATTCTTAAATAAAAAGCTATAATGGCAAAGAACGACGAAAACCTCAAATTCACGCGAAATATAGGCATCATGGCCCACATCGATGCCGGCAAAACCACAACCTCCGAGCGTATCCTCTTCTACACCGGTCTTACCCACAAGATCGGCGAGGTACATGACGGCGCAGCCACCATGGACTGGATGGAGCAGGAGCAGGAGCGCGGCATCACCATCACCTCGGCCGCCACGACCGCGTTCTGGACCTACAATCAGGACAAGTACAAAATCAACCTGATTGACACCCCGGGACACGTCGACTTCACCGTCGAGGTAGAGCGCTCGCTGCGCGTGCTCGACGGCGCCGTGGCCGCATTCTGCGCCGTAGGTGGCGTAGAGCCCCAGTCCGAGACCGTATGGCGCCAGGCCGACAAGTACAACGTGCCCCGCATCGGCTACGTCAACAAGATGGACCGCAGCGGCGCAAACTTCCTCGAAGTGGTACGCCAGGTCAAGGAAGTGCTCGGTGCAAACCCCTGCCCCATACAGATCCCCATCGGTGCCGAAGAAACCTTCAAGGGCATCGTTGACCTCGTCACCATGAAGGCCATCTTCTGGCACGACGAGACAATGGGTGCCGACTACGAAATCGACGACATCCCCGCCAACCTGGTCGAGGAAGCCGAAGAGTGGCACGACAAGATGCTCGAGAACATCGCCAACTACGACGACGACCTGATGGAGAAGTACTTTGACGACCCCTCCACCATCACCGTCGACGAAATCAAGCGTGCCCTGCGCAAAGCCACCCTCTCGATGGACATCGTGCCCATGATCTGCGGCTCATCGTTCAAGAACAAAGGCGTGCAGTGCCTGCTCGACGCCGTCTGCGCTTACCTGCCCAGCCCCGTTGACTCAGGCGCCGTCGAAGGTCACGCCGTAGGCGACCCCGACACCATCCTTACCCGCGAGCCCTCGTCGAACGCTCCCATGAGCGCCCTGGCCTTCAAGATTGCCACCGACCCCTACGTAGGCCGTCTGTGCTTCTTCCGCGTTTACTCGGGCGAGATCGAGGCCGGCTCGTACGTCCTCAACAGCCGCTCGGGCAAGAAGGAGCGCATCTCGCGCCTCTTCCAGATGCACTCTAACAAACAGAATCCCAAAGAAGTCATCGGCTGCGGCGACATAGGCGCCGGCGTAGGCTTCAAGGATATCCGCACCGGCGACACCCTCTGCGCCGAAGACGCCCCCATCGTCCTCGAGGCAATGGAGTTCCCCGATCCCGTTATCGGTATCGCCGTCGAGCCCCTTACCCAGAAAGACCTTGACAAGCTGGGCGTAGGCCTGCAGAAGCTGGCCGAGGAAGACCCCACCTTCCGCGTACAGACTAACGAAGAGACCGGCCAGACCGTCATCTCCGGCATGGGCGAGCTCCACCTCGACATCATCATCGACCGCCTCAAGCGCGAGTTCAAGGTAGAGTGCCGCCAGGGCCGTCCCCAGGTAACATACAAAGAGGCCATCACCAAACCCGTCGAGCTGCGCGAGGTATTCAAGAAGCAGACCGGTGGCCGCGGTAAGTTTGCCGACATCATCGTACGCGTAGAGCCCGCCGACGAAGGCTTTGAAGGCGGCCTCCAGTTCGTCGACGAGGTAAAGGGCGGCAACATCCCCAAGGAGTACATCCCCTCCATCCAGAAGGGCTTCACCACCGCCATGAAGAACGGCGTCCTCGCCGGCTTCCCCGTCGAGCACCTCAAAGTCACCGTCATCGACGGCTCGTTCCACCCCGTTGACTCGGACCAGCTCTCCTTCGAGCTCTGCGCCATCCAGGCCTTCAAGAAAGCCTGCGAAAAGGCCGGTCCCGTCCTGCTCGAGCCCATCATGAAGATCGAAGTCGTCACCCCCGAAGAGTCGATGGGCGACGTCATCTCCGACCTCAACAAGCGCCGCGGACAGGTAGAAGGCATGGAGACAAGCCGCTCGGGCGCCCGCGTGGTAAAGGCAAAGGCTCCCCTGGCCGAGATGTTCGGCTACGTAACCGCCCTGCGCACCATCACCTCGGGCCGCGCCACCTCGACAATGAGCTTCTCGCACTACTCTGAGGTATCGAGCTCGATTGCCAAGGCAGTCCTCACCGAATGCCAGGGCCGCGTCGACCTCATCAAGTAAAAGAAATAAAGAAAACATCATATCATGAGCCAGAAAATCAGAATCAAACTCAAATCTTTCGATCACAACCTCGTCGACAAGAGCGCCGAGAAGATCGTGAAGACAGTGAAGTCGACCGGCGCAGTAATCTCGGGCCCCATCCCCCTGCCCACCCACAAGCGCATCTTCACCGTCAACCGCTCAACCTTCGTCAACAAGAAGAGCCGCGAGCAGTTCCAGCTTTCAGCCTACAAGCGCCTCATCGACATCTACAACTCCACCGCTAAGACCGTCGACGCGCTGATGAAGCTCGAGCTCCCCAGCGGAGTTGAGGTAGAGATCAAAGTCTGATACCCGCCATACGCCACCGCCCGCCGCCGGTGCAAGCCGGCGGCGCGGCACAGAGCGACACGGATATCGCAAAAAAACATCAAACCGCCATCCCCGCAACATCACTCACCCGGGGGAATGGCAACAGATAAATCAACCAATTCCACAATCCATTTAACAAACACAAAGAAATGCCAGGATTATTAGGAAAGAAAATCGGAATGACATCCGTTTTCAGTGCCGAGGGAAAGAACATTCCATGCACTGTTATCGAAGTTGGTCCTTGTGTTGTTACTCAGGTCAAGACCGTGGAGACCGACGGCTACGATGCCCTTCAGCTGGGCTTCGGCGAGCAGAAAGCCAAGCACTGCACCAAGCCCGAACTCGGTCACTTCGAGAAGGCCGGCGTAACACCCAAGCGCTACTTGGCCGAGTTCAAAGGTTTTGAAGGCGAGCACAAAGCCGGTGACGTCATCACCGTCGACATGTTCACCGAAAGCGACTTCGTCGACGTAGTCGGCGTGTCGAAAGGTAAAGGCTACCAGGGCGTTGTGAAGCGCCATGGATTCGGCGGCGTAGGCCAGAGCACCCATGGCCAGGACGACCGTCTCCGCGCTCCCGGTTCGGTAGGCGCCTGCTCGTACCCCGCAAAGGTATTCAAAGGCATGCGCATGGCCGGCCAGATGGGCAACAAGCAGGTTACCGTTCAAAACCTCCAGGTGATCAAAGTGATCCCCGAACACAATCTCATCATGCTCAAGGGCAGCATCCCCGGCAGCAAAGGTTCAATCATTTCAATCGAGAAGTAAGAATATGGAACTCGCAATATACAACCAGGAAGGTAAGGACACCGGCCGCAAGGCAGTCCTCAACGACGAAGTATTCGGCATCGAGGTAAACGAGCACGCCCTCTATCTCGACGTTAAGCAATTCCTCGCCAACCAGCGTCAGGGCACTCACAAGAGCAAAGAGCGCAGCGAAGTTTCAGGTTCTACCCGCAAGCTGCACAAACAGAAAGGCGGCGGCGGCAGCCGTATCGGCGACATCAACTCGCCCGTCCTCGTAGGCGGCGGCCGTGTTTTCGGTCCCCGTCCTCGCGACTACCGCTTCAAGCTCAACAAAAAAGTCAAACAGCTGGCACGCAAGTCGGCCCTGTCGGCAAAAGCCGCCGACGGCCAGATCATCGTCGTAGACAAGCTCACCATCGAGCAGCCCAAGACCAAAGCATACCTGCAGATCGCCAAGGCCCTCAAGGTCGACGGCAAAAAGGTACTGCTCGTGCTCGACACTGACAAAAACGTATGGCTGTCGGCCCGCAACGTGCCCGACACCTTCATCGCCCGTCCTCAGGACCTCAACACCTACAGCATCCTCAACAACGCTGTAATCGTTGTCACCGAAGACTCCCTCGAAGTAATCAACAAACTTTAAACCAAAGGAGGAAACAACAAGATGGACATTACAATCAAGCCCCTTATCACAGAGAAGGCCACCCAGCTCACCGAGCGTCGTGGCGTGTACACCTTCCGCGTTTCGCCCGAGGCCAACAAGTACCAGATTAAGAAACTTGTAGAGGAACTCTATGGCGTAAAAGTAGAGCGCGTCAACACAATGGTAGTCCGCGGCAAAAACAAGAGCCGCTGGACAAAGTCAGGACTGCTCCGCGGCAAGACCAACGAGTGGAAAAAAGCCGTCATCAAAGTCGCCGGCGACCAGAACATCGACTTTTTCAGCAATATCTAAATAAACAATGGCAGTAAGAAAATTCAAGCCCACTACCCCGGGCCAACGTCACAAAGTTATCGGTGTGTTCAAGGGAACGATCACTGCTACCACACCGGAGAAATCTCTTACAGTCGGAAAACGCGCCTCGGGCGGCCGTAACGCCGAGGGCCACCTTACCACCCGTTACCTTGGAGGCGGCCACAAGCGCAAATTCCGTTTCATAGACTTTAAGAGAAACAAAGACGGCATCCCCGCCGTAGTAAAGAGCATCGAGTACGATCCCAACCGCTCGGCCCGCATCGCCCTCCTCTACTACGTCGACGGAGCAAAAGCATACATCGTGGCCCCCAACGGCCTCGAAGTAGGCACCACCGTTGTCAGCGGCGCCGAAGCCGCCCCCGAAATCGGCAACGCCCTTCCCCTTAACAAAATCCCCGTGGGCACACTCATCCACAACATCGAGATGCGTCCCGGCCAGGGAGCCCTCATCGCCCGTTCAGCCGGCACATTTGCCCAGCTGGTATCGCGCGAGGGCGACTACGCCATCATCAAACTCCCCAGCGGAGAAACCCGTAAGATCCTCGCCACCTGCAAAGCCACCATCGGCGTTGTCGGCAACAGCGAGCACTCGCTCGAGAGCTCGGGCAAGGCAGGCCGCAGCCGCTGGCTGGGCCGTCGTCCCCACAACCGCGGCGTAGTAATGAACCCTGTCGATCACCCCATGGGCGGTGGCGAAGGCCGTGCGTCAGGCGGTCATCCCCGCAGCCGCAAGGGTCTGTACTCGAAAGGCCTCAAGACCCGCGCTCCCAAGAAGCATTCTACTAAGTATATTATCGAGAGACGTAAGAAATAAACGAGCCTGACAGCCTGCCCCGGCGCCGATGCGCAAGCACCCCGCCGGACAGACAGATGGAAAAACGTCACAACTCAACAACAAACAAGCTATTATGAGCCGTTCATTAAAAAAAGGACCCTTCATCAGCGTCAAGCTCGAAAAGAAAGTGGCCGACATGGATGCCTCCGGCAAGAAGGCCGTCATCAAGACCTGGAGCCGCGCTTCAATGATCGCCCCCGAATTTGTAGGTCACACCTTCGCCGTGCACAACGGCAACAAGTTCATCCCCGTCTACGTCACCGAGAACATGGTAGGCCACAAGCTGGGTGAGTTTGCTCCCACCCGCACCTTCCGAGGCCACGCCGGCAACAAGAAAAAATAAGCCGGGCCACTGACAAAGGGCAGCGGAACACCGGGCATCGCGCCCGGCAGTCCCGCACACAAACAAACAAATTTATTTAGATAAAAGAAACACAACAATACAATGGGTGTAAGAAAAAAACTTTCAGCCGACCGCAAGAAGGAAGAAGCCGCAAAGATCGCCTTTGCCAAGCTCACCAACGTTCCTACTTCGCCCCGCAAGATGCGCCTCGTCGCCGATATGATCCGCGGCAAGGAAGTCTTCCGCGCCCTCGGCATCCTGCGCTTCTCCAACAAGGAAGCCGCCGCCCGTCTGGAGAAACTCCTGCGTTCGGCCGTCGCCAACTGGGAAGCCAAGAACGAGCGTAAAGCCGAAAGCGGCGAACTCTACGTCAGCACAATATACGTTAACCCCGCGCCGATGCTCAAGCGCCTGCGTCCCGCTCCCCAGGGCCGCGGCTACCGCATCCGCAAGCGCTCGAACCACGTCTATGTAGTGGTCGACGCCATCGAAAACAAAAACAATCAGGAAGCATAAACCATGGGACAGAAAACAAATCCTATCAGCAACCGCCTCGGCATAATCCGTGGCTGGGACTCCAACTGGTTCGGCGGCAAAAAGTACGGCGACACCATCCTTGAGGACTCGAAGCTGCGCCAGTATCTCAATGTCCGTCTGGCTAAGTGCTCCGTCTCGCGCATCGTCATCGAGCGCACCCTCAAGCTCATCACCATCACCATCTGCACCTCGCGCCCCGGCCTCATCATCGGCAAAGGCGGCCAGGAAGTGGAGAAACTCAAGGAAGAGCTCAAGAAGATCACCGACAAGGACGTCCAGATCAACATCTACGAAGTAAAGCGCCCCGAGCTTGACGCCCAGATCGTGGCAGCCAACATCGCCAGCCAGATCGAAGGCAAAATCGCCTATCGCCGCGCCATCAAGATGGCCATCGCCAGCACCATGCGCGCCGGCGCCGAGGGCATCAAGGTTCAGGTATCGGGCCGTCTCAACGGTGCCGAAATCGCCCGCTCCGAAATGTTCAAGGAAGGTCGTACTCCCCTGCACACCCTCCGTGCCGACATCGACTACGCACTGGTCGAGGCACACACCAAAGTGGGCGTGCTCGGCGTAAAAGTCTGGATCTGCCGCGGCGAAGTCTACGGCAAGAAAGACCTCGCCCCCAACTTTGCCACCAAAAACGACGGCCGTCCCGCACCCCAGGGTGGCGCACCCCGTCGCGGCGGTTTCCGTCGCGGTGCCAAAACAAACCGCTAACCTCAATCTTTAACAAGCCAACACTTAACAAATGTTACAGCCTAAGAAAACCAAATTCCGCCGCGCGCAGAAGGGCCGCATGAAAGGCAACGCCCAGCGTGGCAACCAGCTGGCCTTCGGCTCGTTCGGCATCAAGACTCTCGAGTCCAAGTGGATCACCGGCCGTCAGATTGAGGCCGCCCGTATCGCCGTAACGCGCTACATGCAGCGTCAGGGCCAAATCTGGATCCGCATCTTCCCGGACAAACCCATCACCAAGAAACCCGCCGAAGTACGTATGGGTAAAGGTAAAGGTTCGCCCGAAGGATTCGTCGCTCCCGTTACCCCCGGCCGCATCATCATCGAAGTAGAGGGCGTAAGCTACGATATCGCAAAAGAGGCACTGCGCCTGGCAGCACAGAAGCTTCCCGTAACCACCAAGTTTGTCGTCCGCCGCGACTATGACCCCACCCAAAACGTGTAAACGGCTATGAAGAAAGTAGAAATTAAGGAAATGGCCACCAAAGACCTGGCCGACCGTCTCGCACAGATGGAGAAGGAGTATCGCCAGCTTACCGCAAACCACGCGGTTTCGCCCCTGGACAACCCCGCCAAGATCACCGCCGACCGCCGCATGATCGCACGCGTAAAAACCGAACTCCGCGCCCGCGAGCTCGGACAGAACAAGTAATAACAACCACAACCACACCATAACAATCCAACAACATGGAAGAAAAAAGAAACCTGCGCAAAGAGCGCATCGGGGTTGTGTCGAGCAACAAAGGTGACAAGACCATCACCGTTACCGTAAAGTGGAAAGAGAAACATCCCATCTACGGTAAGTTCGTCAACAAGACGAAGAAGTACCACGCTCACGACGAAAACAACGAATGCTCTGTCGGCGACACCGTACGTCTTATGGAGACCCGCCCCCTGAGCAAGACCAAAAAATGGAGATTAGTAGAAATCATCGAAAAAGTGAAGTAAAATGATACAGACTGAATCACGCTTAAACGTAGCCGACAACAGCGGAGCCAAAGAAGTGCTGTGCATCCACGTGCTCGGTGGCACCGGCCGTCGCTACGCATCGGTTGGCGACATCATCGTAGTCACCGTCAAGGCTGCCATCCCCGGCACCGACGTCAAGAAAGGCACTGTATCCAAGGCCGTTGTCGTGCGCACCAAAAAAGAAATCCGTCGCGCCGACGGCTCGTACATCCGCTTTGACGACAACGCCTGCGTACTGCTCAACAACGCCGGCGAACTTCGTGGCACCCGTATCTTCGGCCCCGTGGCCCGCGAGCTGCGCGCCACCAACATGAAGATTGTTTCCCTGGCACCCGAGGTACTCTGAGCCACCCGAGTCATACCCAACACTAAAAACAAGCAAAAATGACCAAGCTACATATCAAAAAAGGCGACAACGTCTACGTGCTCTCGGGCGAAGACCGCGGCAAAACCGGCCGTGTGCTCACCGTTCAGGCCTCGAAGTACCGCGCCATCGTCGAAGGCGTAAACTTCGTCACCAAAGCAACCAAGCCCACCGCCAAGCACCCCCAGGGCGGTCTGGTAAAGATGGAGGCCCCCGTGCATCTGTCTAACCTGGCACTCATCGACCCCAAGTCCGGAAAACCCACCCGTGTCGGCTTCCGCAAAAACGACGAAGGCAAATCAGTACGTTATTCTAAAAAATCAGGACAGGAGATTAAATAATGGCTACCACAACTTTGCAGAAAGACTACAAGGAGCGCATTGTCCCCGCCCTTGAGAAAGAATTCAACTACACCACCGTCATGCAGGTGCCCAAGCTGACAAAAATCGTCATCAACGAGGGTATCGGCGACGCCACTCAGGACAAAAAACTCATCGACATAGCTGTTAACGAGCTTACCGCCATCACCGGCCAGAAAGCCGTGCCCACTCTGTCGCGCAAGGACATCTCGAACTTCAAGCTGCGTAAGAAAATGCCCGTAGGCGTGCGCGTGACACTGCGTCGCGAGCGCATGTACGAGTTCCTCGAGCGCCTCGTGCGCGTGGCTCTGCCCCGTATCCGCGACTTCAAGGGCATCGAGAGCAAGTTTGACGGCCGCGGCAACTACACCCTCGGCATCAACGAGCAGATCATCTTCCCCGAAATCAACATCGACAACATCAACCGTCTGATGGGCATGAACATCACCTTCGTGACCACCGCCAACACCGACGAGGAAGGCTACGCACTGCTCAAAGCCTTCGGCCTCCCCTTCAAAAACGCTAAGAAAAACTGATACAGACTATGGCAAAAGAATCAATGAAAGCCCGCGAGGTTAAGCGTCAGCGCCTCGTCAACCTCTATGCCGAGCGCAAGGCCGCCCTCAAAAAGGAAGCCAAAGAGCTCGCCAAGGAAGGCGAAAGCGCCTACGAGGTATACCAGAAGCTGCAGAAGCTGCCCAAGAACGCCTCGTACGTGCGTCTGCACAACCGCTGCTCCATCACCGGCCGTCCCAAAGGATACATCCGCCTGTTCGGCATCAGCCGTATACAGTTCCGCGAAATGGCATCCCAGGGCCTCATCCCCGGCGTAAAGAAAGCCAGCTGGTAAACAGCAGCACCCTCGCGGCAGGCCCGCGGTAAAGACGGCCCCCAAGCCCGCCGCCGGCCCGCCATCCCGCTTTTCCCGACCCCAGCCCTGAAGCCCGCCCACGGCACCCGCCCCACCAAGCCACGGGGAGCGGAAATGCCACTTCCTCTCGGCTTACAGGCCGCGGGGCACGGAAAAAAAATAAGACGAAACCCGAAACAGAACCCCTCCGCGATACCGGAACAGGCTGCGACGGAACAGGCCACGGACGCCGTTAACCCGTAGGCCACCATCACATGCCTGCGCAAAAGTGCTAAAAAAATTTGCTGAACAGCAATATTTTACGTAACTTTGCGTGAAATTTGCCAAAACGGCAAGTCGTCACCCGCACCCGGTATCCTTCAAAAAGGCCATACAGGGCGCGGGACATCGTGTCCCCGCCTACCTCCCGGCCAGAGGAAACCGCTGAGTATTAAGCCTCAAGCTGAATTAGAACTAAGACTAAAGACTAAGCAAACTTTTTATTAAATATTGTTGGGAACATCCCAATCAATTTAAACAAACAAAACAATGACAGATCCTATTGCAGATTATCTGACAAGATTGAGGAACGCCATCAAAGCCAACCACCGCGTGGTAGAGATTCCCGCCTCAAACTTGAAGAAAGAAATCACCAAGATCCTCTTCGAACAGGGCTACATCCTCAACTACAAGTTTGTAGAAGGTGACACCCCCGCCGGCACCATCAAGATCGCCCTCAAGTACGATCCCGCCGACCGCGTCAACGCCATCAAAGACCTCAAGCGCGTCTCGCGTCCCGGTCTGCGCCAGTACACCGGTTACAAGGACATGCCCCGCGTCCTCAACGGCCTCGGCATCGCCATCCTCAGCACCTCGCGCGGCGTGATGACAAACAAACAGGCCGCCCAGGAAAAAATCGGCGGCGAAGTTCTCTGCTACGTTTATTAATCAACCTTAAAGACAACGAAAGGAAAGAATTATGTCACGAATTGGCAAAGCTCCCATAGCAATTCCCGCCGGAGTCACCGTCAAGGTTGATGGCGACACCGTAACAGTAAAAGGCCCCAAGGGCGAACTCAAGGAAACCGTACACTCCGACATCAAGGTCGCTGTTGAAGACGGCCACATCGTAGTAACCCGCCCCACCGACGACCGCGAGCACCGCGCTCAGCACGGTCTGGTGCGCGCCCTCATCCACAACATGGTGGTAGGCGTATCCGAAGGCTATAAGAAAGAAATGGAATTAGTGGGCGTAGGCTACCGCGCCAACGCCACCGGCCAGGTCCTCGACCTCGCCCTGGGCTTCTCCCACGCTATATATATCAAGCTCCCCTCCGAAATCAAAGTAGAGGCCAAGAGCGAACGCAACAAAAACCCCCTCATCATTCTCGAAAGCGCCGACAAGCAGCTCCTCGGCCAGGTCTGCGCCAAAATACGCTCGCTGCGCAAGCCCGAGCCCTACAAGGGCAAAGGCATCAAGTTTGTGGGCGAAGTCATCCGTCGCAAGTCCGGCAAGTCGGCCGGTGCCAAATAATCTTTAAAAAGCAATTATCATGGTAACCAAGATACAGAGAAGAACAAAAATCAAAACCCGCATCCGCGGTAAAATCTCCGGTACCGCCCAGCGTCCCCGCATGACCGTGTTCCGCTCCAACAAGCAGATCTACGTCCAGCTCATCGACGACCTCGAGGGCAAGACCCTGGCAGCTGCCTCGTCCAAAGGCCTCGAGGCCGGCGGCACAAAGTGCGAGATAGCAGCACAGGTCGGCAAGGCCATCGCCGAAAAGGCTCAGGCCGCCGGCATCAGCGAAGTAGTTTTTGACCGTAACGGATACCTCTTCCACGGTCGTGTTAAATCCCTGGCCGACGCAGCTCGCGAAGGCGGTCTCAAATTCTAATTCAAAGTCATGGCAAATAAAAGCAATCGAGTTAAAAACACCAGCGACCTCGAACTCAAGGACCGCCTCGTAGCCATCAACCGCGTCACCAAAGTAACCAAGGGCGGACGTGCCTTCACCTTCGCAGCAATCGTCGTAGTCGGCAACGAGAACGGCATCGTAGGCTGGGGTCTGGGCAAGGCCAACGAAGTGCAGGCCGCAATCGCCAAAGGCGTAGAGGCTGCCAAGAAGAACCTCATCCGCGTACCCGTACACAAAGGCACCATCCCCCACGAAGAAGAAGCCAAGTTCGGCGGCTCGCGCATCATCCTCAAGCCCGCCTCGCACGGTACCGGCGTAAAAGCCGGCGGCGCTATGCGTGCCGTCCTCGAGAGCGTAGGCATCCACGACGTCCTGGCAAAGTCCAAGGGCTCGTCCAACCCCCACAACCTCGTCAAGGCAACCATCAAGGCCCTCGGCGAAATGCGCTCGCCCGCTCAGGTGGCCTCAAACCGCGGCATCTCCGTAGAGCAGGTCTTCAACGGCTAATAACACAACTCCACAAAAGACAACTCTATAAAATGGCACAGATAAAAATCAAGCAGATCAAGAGCCGCATCAACTGCCCCAAAGTGCAGAAGCGCACTCTCGACGCCCTCGGCCTGCGCAAAATGAACCACACCGTGGTAAAGGAAGACAACCCCAGCATCCGCGGCATGGTACAGGCAGTGCACCACCTGGTCGAAGTGACCGAGGCATAACAACGGCCAAAGCCCACACACCCCACCGCCGACCCCGCCCAACGGGGCACCGGCAAAAGGCACGGGCAATAAATCAATTACAATCGAAGACTACTTAATACTTTATAAACATGGATTTAAGTAACATCAAGCCCGCCGCAGGCTCAGTTCACTCCAAGACCCGCATCGGTCGCGGCCCGGGCTCGGGCAAAGGCGGAACATCAACCCGCGGTCACAAGGGCGCAAAGTCGCGCTCAGGCTACAAACGCAAGATCGGTTTCGAAGGCGGTCAGATGCCCCTCCAGCGCCGTCTGCCCAAATTCGGCTTCAAGAACATCAACCGTGTTGAGTACAAAGCCATCAACCTCGACCTCATCCAGGCTCTCGCCGACTCGCGCCAGCTTCAGAAGATTGGTATCGAAGATTTCCGCAATGCCGGCTACATCAGCCGTTCGCAGCTTGTGAAAGTCCTCGCCAACGGTGCCGTTACATCGGCCCTCACCATCGAAGCCAACGCATTCTCGGCAGCTGCCCAGAAAGCCATTGAGGCCGCCGGCGGTACAATCACAAAAGTCTGAAGCAACAATACCCCTTCCCCCAACACATCATGAGATTTATTGAAACCTTAAAGAACATCTGGACAATCGAGGAGCTGCGCAAGCGCCTGCTCATCACCTGTCTGCTGGTGCTCATCTACCGTCTGGGCTGCTACGTGGTCCTGCCCGGCGTTTCGCCGGCCGCCATCGACGCCATCTCGGAGTTCACCAACAGAACCGGCATGATGCAGCTGCTTGACATGTTCGCCGGCGGTGCCTTCTCACAGGCCTCCGTATTCGCCCTGGGTATCATGCCCTACATCACCGCATCCATCGTGATACAGCTGCTCGGCATGGTGCTCCCCAGCTTCCAGAAGATGCAGCGCGAAGGCGAGTCGGGCCGTCAGAAGCTCAACCAGTACACACGCTACCTGACAGTGCTCATCCTCTTCCTGCAGGCTCCCGCGTATCTGGCCAACCTCCAGTACCAGGTAACCCAGGCCGGTGCCGCAGCGTCGATGGAGTTCACCTTCTGGACATATCTTTACCTGACCATCATCCTGGCCGCCGGCTCCATGTTCATCATGTGGCTGGGCGAGCGCATCACCGACCGCGGCATAGGCAACGGCATCTCGTTCATCATCCTGGTGGGCATCATCGCCCGTCTCCCGGGAGCCTTCTTCTACGAGTTCACAAGCCGTCTCCCCGGTGCTACCGGCAGTGAGGGCGGTCTGGTAATGTTCATCGTCGAAGTAGTGCTACTGCTTGCCGTCACCGTAGGCGCTGTGGCCCTCGTCCAGGGAACACGCAAAGTGCCCGTGCAGTACGCCAAGCGCGTCGTGGGCAACCGCCAGGTCGGCGGTGTGCGCCGCTACATCCCCCTCAAGGTGAATGCCGCAGGCGTTATGCCCATCATCTTCGCACAGGCCATCATGTTCATCCCTGTTACCCTCGCCGGTTTCGGCCGCAACTCCGAAATGGGCCAGGGCGTGGTATCGGCTCTCACCGACATCAACGGCTTCTGGTACAACCTCATCTTCTTCTTCCTGATTGTCGTGTTCACCTACTTCTACACCGCAATTACCATCCGTCCCAAGGATATGGCAGAGCAGATGAAACGCGAGAACGGCTTCATCCCCGGCATCAAGCCTGGAGCCAAGACCGCCGAGTACCTCGACAACATCATGGACCGCATCACCCTGCCCGGCTCAATCTTCCTGGGCATCGTGGCCATCCTCCCCGCTTTCGCACGCTTCTTCGGCATCAGCCAGAACTTCGCCCAGTTCTTCGGCGGCACATCGCTGCTGATTATGGTGGGCGTGGTGCTCGACACTCTCCAGCAGATCGAGTCGCACCTGATGATGCACCACTACGACGGCCTCATGAAGGACGGCAAAATCAAGGGTCGCACCACCGGTTCGGCCTATTGATAAGTGAAGCGAACGATAAAATTAGAACTTTGAAATGATATATCTCAAAACCCCGGAACAAATTGACGCCATGCGCCCCGCCTGCGACCTCATCAGCCGCTGCCTGGGCGAAATAGCCGCCGAAATCAAACCCGGAGTTACCACACGCCGACTTGACACCATTGCCCGGGAGTACATCCTGGACAATGGGGGCAAGCCCGCCTGTCTGGGTTACGAAGGTTTTCCCGCGACACTCTGCATCGAAGTCAACGAGACCGTCGTGCACGGTTTCCCCTCGGCATACTGTCTGCGCGAAGGCGACATAGTAGGCATCGACAACGTCGTCGAAAAAGACGGCTGGATGGCCGACATGTGCTACACCTTCCCCGTGGGCGAAGTCAGCGACGAGGTCATGGACCTGCTGCGCACCACCAAGGAGTCGCTCTACGTAGGCATCGAGGCCGCCCGTGCGGGCCACCGCCTCGGCGACGTGGGCAGCGCCGTGCAGCAGTACTGCGAGGCCCGCGGCTACAGCATGGTGCGCGAGATGTGCGGTCACGGCATCGGCCGCGACATGCACGAGGACCCCGAGGTCCCCAACTACGGCCGCCGCGGCACCGGCCCCGTCATGCGCAACGGCATGGTGTTCTGCATCGAGCCTATGGTAAACATGGGCACACGCAACATCGTCATCGAGCGCGACGGCTGGACATGCCGCACACGCGACCGCAAGCCCTCGGCACACTTCGAGCACACCATAGCCATCCTCAACGGCGAGACTGAGATATTGACAACATTCGACTATGTGCGGCAGGTGATGGGCGACAGATTTTTCTGACACCCTGACCCCACGGCACGCAAGCAACCCAAAAAAAGGCACGCTGACATACACAACATAAAAACATCATTCCTTATAATTTATGGCAAAACAAGCAGCAATAGAACAGGACGGCACAGTGGTTGAGGCTCTCTCCAACGCAATGTTTCGCGTAGAGCTGGAAAACGGCCACCAGATTACCGCGCACATCGCCGGCAAGATGCGCATGCACTACATCAAAATCCTGCCCGGCGACCGCGTACGTGTCGAAATGTCTCCCTACGACCTGTCAAAGGGCCGTATCGCTTTCCGCTACAAATAATAAAGACTGACGCACCCACCCCCGAGCCAGCAAGCCATCCCCGCCCGGCATCGCGCCCGGCAACAGGGAACCCTGTTACACAGATTTCAAAAAACAACTAAAAGATATGAAAGTCAGAGCTTCTGTTAAGAAACGCACCCCGGACTCGAAAATCGTCCGCCGCAAGGGTCGCCTGTATGTGATCAACAAAAAGAATCCCAAGTACAAAATGCGCCAGGGATAAAAACTGACGGAATAAGTGCCGGCCCGTCCTCTCACAACTTCACACAAAAAACGGATGCGCGATAGACTCTGCGCAGTGATGACGGCCTCCGACATACTTTCCACCAGACAGTAAAACTTACTAAATACACCAAACCAGATTATGGCAGTAAGAATCGTGGGAGTTGACCTCCCCCAGAACAAAAGAGGTGAAATCGCCTTGACCTATATCTATGGCATCGGCCGCAGCGCCGCCCAGCACATCCTCGACAAAGCCGGCGTAAGCCGCGACAAGAAGGTCCAGGACTGGACCGACGACGAGGCAGCCAAGGTTCGTGAAGTTATTGGTTCCGACTACAAGGTAGAAGGTGACCTGCGCAGCGAAATTCAGCTGCACATCAAGCGCCTGATGGACATAGGCTGCTACCGCGGCGTCCGTCACCGCAACGGCCTGCCCGTACGCGGCCAGAGCACCAAGAACAACGCCCGCACCCGCAAAGGTCGCAAGAAAACCGTCGCCAACAAGAAAAAAGCTACTAAATAAAATTAACCTATTATGGCAAAGAAAACAGTCGCAGCCAAGAAGAGAAACGTCAAAGTATCGGCCGAAGGCCAGCTTCACGTACACTCCTCATTCAACAATATCATCGTTTGCCTGGCAAACAGCGAAGGCCAGGTTATCTCATGGTCGTCGGCCGGCAAGATGGGATTCCGCGGTTCCAAGAAGAACACCCCGTACGCCGCCCAGATGGCCGCACAGGATTGCGCCAAGGTCGCTTACGACCTCGGTCTCCGCAAAGTAAAAGCATACGTAAAGGGTCCCGGCAACGGCCGTGAGTCCGCTATCCGCACCATCCACGGCGCCGGCATCGAGGTTATCGAGATTATCGACGTAACTCCGCTGCCCCACAACGGCTGCCGTCCTCCCAAGCGCCGTCGCGTCTGATACAGACCAAGGCTCAGCACAACTTATTCTTTTAGTAAAAGCAAAAAACACAAAACAACCGACTCCAAAGGCTTCCGGCCACCGGTCACCCCCTGTAACGGACAAGGCGACAGCCCCGCGGCGGCAGTGAATAAGACCATAAACTTTCACCTCTCTATGGTCGCGGCTGCACCGCCACCGGCGAGGCCGGCCGGAGACACAAAGCCCGAGTCACAAACCAAACAAAGAAATGGCAAGATACACAGGCCCCAAAACCAAAATCGCCCGCAAGTTCGGCGAGCCCATCTTCGGCCCCGACAAAGTGCTTCAGAAGCGCAACTTCCCCCCCGGCCAGCACGGTCAGAACCGTCGCCGCAAAACCTCTGAGTACGGCATACAGCTCCGCGAGAAGCAGAAAGCCAAGTACACTTACGGCGTACTCGAAAAACAGTTCCGCAACCTCTTCGAGAAGGCTTCTTCGATGAAGGGTATCACCGGTGAGATCCTCCTGCAGCTGCTCGAGAGCCGCCTCGACAACGTCGTTTACCGCCTGGGCGTGGCTCCCACTCGTGCCGCCGCACGCCAGCTGGTGCTCCACCGCCACATCACCGTCAACGGTGCTGTCGTCAACATCCCCTCGTACCAGGTTAAGCCCGGTGACGTAGTTGGCGTGCGCGAGAAGAGCAAGTCGCTCGAGGTAATCGCCGACGCCCTCGCCGGCTTCAACCACACCAAATATCCCTGGATCGAGTGGGACGAGACCCTCAAGGCCGGTAAGTTCCTCCACGTTCCCGCCCGCGAGGACATCCCCGAAAACATCAAGGAGCAGCTCATCGTCGAGTTGTATTCAAAGTAATATTTACACACAAAACTTCCAAGATCGATGGCTATATTAGACTTCCAGAAACCCGACAAAGTGCTCATGCTCGAATCTACCAGCTCTTTTGGCAAATTCGAGTTCAAACCTCTGGAGCCCGGCTACGGCATTACCGTTGGCAATGCACTGCGCCGTGTGCTGCTGAGCGCGCTTGAGGGTTACGCCATTTCGTCGATTAAGATCGACGGCGTCAAACACGAATTCGACACCATCCCGGGCGTCAAGGAGGATGTGACAAACATCATCCTCAACCTCAAGAAGGTAGTCCTCAAACAGACCGTCGAGAACACTGACTCCGAAAAGGCTACGATCACCGTCTCGGGAACGGAAGTTTTCACGGCCGGCGACATCTCCAAAGCCCTCGTGGGCTTTGAGGTGCTCAACCCCGACCTCGTAATCTGCCACCTCGACCCCTCGGCAACCTTCACTATCGTTCTCACTATCGACAAAGGCCGCGGCTGGACTCCCGCCGACGAGCACGCCGAACACGCTAAGGAGAACAACGAGCCCGTTGAAATCGACAAAATCTTCATCGACTCGATTTATACTCCCATCAAGAACGTCAAGATTGCCGTCGAGAACTTCCGCGTAAACCAGAAGACAGACTACGACAAACTTACTCTCGAAATAACCACCGACGGCACAATCCTCCCCAAGGACGCCCTCAAGGAAGCCGCCCGTATCCTCATCCACCACTTCGCCCTCTTCTCCGACGAAAAGATCGCTCTCGAGCCCACCGCCGGCGAGAACAACGAAGAATTCAATGAGGAAGTGCTTCACATGCGACAGCTGCTCAAGACCAAGCTCGTCGACATGAACCTCTCGGTGCGTGCCCTCAACTGCCTCAAGAGCGCCGAAGTGGAGACACTCGGCGAACTCGTCGTATTCAACAAGACCGACCTGCTCAAGTTCCGCAACTTCGGCAAAAAGTCGCTCACCGAACTCGACGATTTCCTTGCCGGACTCAACCTGTCGTTCGGAATGGACATCACAAAATACAAACTCGATAAAGACTGACTACTACAACGATGAGACACAATAAAAAATTCAACCATCTCAGCCGCAAGAAAGCCCATCGCGAGTCACTGCTCTCAAACATGACCATCTCGCTGATCATGCACAAGCGCATCTTCACAACCCTCGCCAAGGCTAAGGCTCTCCGCGTTTACGCCGAGCCCCTTATCAACCGCGCCAAAGAAGACAGCATGGCCAACCGCCGCCTCGTCTTCTCGTACCTCCAGAGCAAAGAGGCCGTCAAGGAACTCTTCGGCGACATCGCAACAAAGATTGCCGACCGTCCCGGTGGCTACACCCGCATCCTCAAAACCGGCAACCGCCTCGGCGACAACGCCAAGACCTGCTTCATTGAGCTCGTCGACTACAACGAGGCTATGCTGAAGGACAAGGGCGGAAAGGCCGTCAAGAAGACCCGCCGCAGCCGCCGCAAGGCCGCTGCTCCCGCCGCAGAGGCTCCCGCCGCCGAGGCTCCCGCAGCTGAGGCTCCCGCAGCAGAGTAATACAACGCTGACGCACAAAAAACCGACAGTCCCACACACCGGGTCTGCCGGTTTTTTGTGTTTTTTTGCATCCGCGACACCCCGTTTTAACCTTCATTATCGCGGCAATGCCGACATTTTGCCATAATTAAATCTAATTCAGCCCAAATAACGAAAAAATTCGCTATATTTGCACTCGAAAACGTGTGGGCGCCTTTACGCCGCCACATAATAGGAGAAACAACACCCTTCCCCCATAACCGAAAACACAAACTAACTCAATAACAACATTCAAATAGCTCAAAGTCATGAAAATTGAGAAAATCATCGGCCGCGAAGTCCTCGACAGCCGCGGCAACCCCACCGTAGAAGTTGATGTATACCTCGAAAGCGGCGCCTTCGGCCGCGCCTCTGTTCCCTCGGGAGCCAGCACCGGCGAAAACGAAGCCCTCGAGCTTCGCGACGGCGACCCCAAGCGCTACATGGGCAAAGGCGTCCTCAAAGCTGTTGCCAACGTCAACGGCCCCATCGCCGACGCTCTCGTAGGCATGAACGCCCTCGACCAGATCAAAGTTGACGAGGCCATGCTCGCCCTCGACGGCACCCCCACAAAGAGCAAACTCGGCGCCAACGCCATCCTCGGCGTATCCCTCGCCGTCGCTAAGGCCGCTGCCAACTACCTCGACCTGCCCCTCTACAAATACATCGGCGGCTGCAACACCTACGTGCTGCCCGTGCCCATGATGAACATCATCAACGGCGGCGCTCACTCCGACGCCCCCATCTGCTTCCAGGAGTTCATGATCCGTCCCATCGGCGCCACCTCCTTCCACGAAGGCATCCGCATGGGCACCGAGGTCTTCCACAACCTCAAGAAGGTGCTCCACGCCCGCGGCCTCTCCACCGCCGTAGGCGACGAGGGCGGCTTCGCTCCCACTCTCGAAGGCACTGAGGACGCCCTCAACGTCATCATCAAGGCTATCGAAAACGCCGGCTACGTTCCCGGCAAGGACGTCACCATCGGTCTCGACTGCGCCGCCTCCGAGTTCTACAAGAACGGCGATTACGACTACACCTGGAAACAGGGTGCCGACGCTCCCAAGCTCACCAGCGAGCAGCAGGCACAGTTCCTCAAGAGCCTCGTCGAGAAATACCCCATCGACTCGATCGAAGACGGTATGGACCAGAACGACTGGGCCGGCTGGAAAGTCCTCACCGACCTCATCGGCGACCGCTGCCAGCTCGTAGGCGACGACCTCTTCGTCACCAACGTCAAGTACCTCCAGCGCGGTATCAACGAGGGCTGCGCCAATTCCATCCTCGTTAAGGTCAACCAGATCGGCTCGCTCACCGAGACCCTCCGCGCCGTCGAGCTCGCTCAGCGCAACGGCTACACCGCCGTTATCTCGCACCGCTCGGGCGAAACCGAGGATGCCACCATCGCCGACATCGCCGTTGCCACCAACGCCGGCCAGATCAAGACCGGTTCGGCAAGCCGCTCCGACCGTATGGCCAAGTACAACCAGCTCCTCCGCATCGAGGAAGAGCTCGGCGCCGCCGCCCAGTACGGCTACGGCAAAAAGACCAAAATGCCCCAGGCCTGATCTTCAGCCCTGACAAAGCATAAATAACCCAAAGCGGGCCGCCTCCAAATCCGGAAGCGGCCCGCTTTGCCTTTCACCTCAGCACCGGGGGGGATGGCCGTCGAGGCTTTTGCAGCCCCTCCAGGTCACATATCCCTCAGCCTGAGGATGCGGATGCCCGTAAACTGGCGGTTGCGGCGCAGAAAGTCGCCTAACGGCTCATCGCTGACAACAACCTTGCCCAGCGAGCTCGACGCGTGCAGCAGATAAGGCCTGCCATCCTTGAAAACCACGATGCCCATGTGCGTAACATCCAGGTTCTTGATGTTAGTCGTCAGCGCGATAAGGTCGCCGTCGTGCAGAAACTCCTCCGTCACCTTTCGCTTCACCACCGACGACGGCACATACATGTACTTGTGGTTGCGGTAACCCTGCTCAATACTCTTTATGCGTGCAAAATTCAGCGAGTCGGCAAGGGCAGGGTAGCGGTCGCGGTTCTCACTCATAAAGTCAATCGACTTCACCACACTGCGCGCGCCGTCAACAATATTCGTCAGCTCCCTGAAATTGCCGCGGTAGCTGTTGTCAACAATCCAGTCGCTGATATAGTGCAGACGCGACGGGTAACCGTTTATCTCTCCGCTGCGGTAGCGCACCGTCTCCAGCCGCGACAAAAAGTCGCGCCACGACGACCGCTCCTCCGTCGCCGTCAGTGCCAGCGCCGCCACCGTCTCGACAAAAGTCGTGCAGTCCAGCTCGTCAAGATTCACGCGCAGCTTCTCCTCATCGCCCTCCAACGTGTGCGCCACATACGGCGTGCCGATAAACCCGCGCCCGATGGCCGAAACATATTCGCCCGTCGAGCCATAGCCCCCGGCAATCGCCTCCGTCAGAATCTCGTTGATGCGCACCGTGTCGGCGCTCTCGTTGTGAAACTCCACGTCAGCCGGATGGTAAGCCAGCGCCACCGCCGGCATCACACCCATCGCAGCCACCGCTACGCACCTTATAAATGAAAATCTTGAAAATTGCATAGTCTTTTTTGAATTTCCTAAAGTCTTTTGAAATTTAAGGACATATTGAAGTTTAAGGACAGATGCGCCCCGTGCCCTCTATTATAACCAGTGCGATAACCCATTAATGTCACCGCCCCGGCCAAAAAGGCCTTCAAGGCCGCATCACCCCACAAAATTAGCAAAAATCGCCCAAAAAACACCCTCCCCACCAATTCCTACCACATTTTGCGCACTTTAGCCTAATCCAACCCCCTCCCCCAACCCCAGCCGCCTCTCCTTCCTCCCTCCTTCCATCTCTATCCCCTTTGTTACTGCGAAAAACCGCTTGCGGTTTTTGCACACTTTTTCCCCTGCAAGCGCCAGCTTGTCCATACCGCAGGCCTCCGGCCTGCCAATACTGCGCCGCAGGCGCCAATACTGCAAGCGTCAGCTTGCCAATACTTTAACATTCCCGCCTTCCCTCCCCTCCAAAAAAGTTCATTTTTTCAGTGTTAAATACTGTTAATTCTTTCCCGATT
>SFLG01000074.1 GCA_004553485.1 Bacteroidales bacterium
TCGTTGGGGATGTGGATGCGCTGGGGGCAGTGGGGCGTGCAATAGCCGCAGCCGATGCAGTGGTCGGCCTGGCGCACGCGCGGGATGCTGCGGTCGTAGCCGACAAGGAAGGCACGGCGGGCGCTGCGATAGTTGGGGTCCCGGGTCGACTGTGGCACGTCGCCGTCGTTGACGCACTTGTTGTAGTGCATGAATATCCCCGGGATGTTGAGGCCGAAGGGGCAGGGCATGCAGTATTTGCAGTTTGTGCAGGGGATGATGTCGCTGCCGGCGATGCGACGAGCTACCTCCTGCAGGAATTTCTGCTCGTCGGCGGTGAGGGGTTTGAGGGGCGAGAAGGTGCGGATATTCTCTTCGAGATGCGACATCTTCGCCATTCCGCTCAGCACCGTCAGGATGCCGGGCAGACCTCCGGCAAAGCGGAAGGCCCACGCCGCGGCGCTCATCTTGGGCTCGCGCTCCTTGAAACTCTTGAAGATGCCGTCGGGGACGTTGGAGAGGCGCCCGCCCAGCAGTGGCTCCATCACCACCGCCGGGATATTGCGCTTGGCAAGCTCGTTGTAGAGATACTCGGCGTTGGTGTTGCGCTCGTTGATTTCCTTGGCGTGCTGCCAGTCGACGTAGTTGAGTTGGATCTGCACAAAGTCCCACTTGTATTTGTCGTGATTGGCAAGCAGATAGTCGAAGGCGCGGATGTCGCCGTGGTACGAGAAGCCGAGGTTGCGTATGCGTCCGGCCTTGCGCTCCTCCAGCAGGAAGTCGAGCACGCCGTTGTTGATGTAGCGCTCGAACAACTCCTCGTAACCGTCGCCGTCGCTGCCCATGCCGATGCCGTGCAGCAGGTAGTAGTCGATGTAGTCGACCTGCAGCTCCTTCATCGAGTCGTGGTACATCTGCACCGAGGCCTCGTAGGTCCACGTCTCGCGGGCGAAGTTCGACAGTTTCGTGGCGACGTAGACCTTGTCGCGGGGCAGCTGTTTGAGGGCGATGCCCGTGGCGGCCTCCGACCGGCCCTTGCAGTAGGCCGGCGACGTGTCGTAGTAGTTGACGCCGTGGTCAAAGGCGTATTTTACCATGCGGTTCACCATCTCCTGGTCGATGGCACCGCCTTCGCGGGCACTGCCGCCGGCCTGCGAGGGCAAGCGCATCATGCCAAAGCCCAACAGCGACACCTTGTCGCCGGTGGTGGGGTTGGTGCGGTAGGTCATCTCGCCCGCCGGCGCCTGGCCATCTTTTTTGCAGGATGTTATCGACGAAAGGCCGGTGACGGCCGCCGTGGCGAGGCCGAGGCGCTTCATAAAGTCGCGGCGCGAAATCACGTTCTTTGTTTTGTCCTTGTCTTTCATTTCGGGCGCTTTTGTCAGATTGTGGTGTGGATTTCAAGGCCTTCGACGTGTATGGCGCTGAAGGGACGGGAGGGGCATAGCAGCTCGCACGTGCCGCAGCCTATGCACCGCTCGGGATTTACGGCCGGCACCTTTACCGCCGCGACGTCGTCGGGACGGTTTGGCACCATGATGATTGCTCCGGCGGGACAGTGGCGGGCGCAGTTGCCGCACTCGATGCCGTCGGTGAAGGGCAGGCAGTTCTTGGGCTCCCATACGGCCACGCCAATCTGTATCGACGATTTCTCTTCGCGCGAGACGGGCGTAATGGCGCCGGCGGGGCATACCTCCGAGCATTTCACGCACCAGGGCGTGCAGGCGCCTCGCTCAAACGACATCACGGGCTGCATCATCGTCGACAGCTTTGTCGACGGCCTCAGCACCTGGTTGGGGCAGACGGTGACGCACAGCTGGCAGCCGGTGCAGTGTTGGGCCAGATGCTTGAGACTCAGCGCTCCGGCGGGGACAATCGGCGTCTTACGCTCGGGGGCCTTCTTGTCGACCACCACCGCCAGTCCGCCGTCTACTTTCTTCTCCTGCGCCTCGATGGCGGCGGTGACGGCGGTGAGGGCCGTCAGCGACAGGAAGGTGCGGCGGCTCTGGTCGATGCCCGTGCCGGCAGTTTCGGCTTTCTCGGCCGGTGCGGCGGCTGCCGACGGCTGTTTAGCAGGCAGGGGGCTGTGGAATTTATAGCTGATGGCGCTGTGGGTGCAGGCACCGATGCAGTCGAAGCAGGCGACGCAGCGGCTGTAGTCGATGACGTGGTTCTTGCCGTCGATGCAGGCAGCCTTGCACCGGTGCGTGCACACGCCGCAGCTGATGCACTTGTCGGTGTTGATGGTGAGGCGGAAAAGCGCGAATTTTGACAGGTAGCCCAGGACCGTGCCCACGGGGCAAATGCTGTTGCAGTAGGTGCGGCCGTTGCGCCAGGCCAGCCACCCGATAACGGCGAAGGTAAGGGCGGCGACGACGAGGGTGCCGATGCCTTTCATCCATACGTCAACGCTGTAGAAGGCGTAGCTGTCGTAGTGTGCGGCAATCAGTGCCAGCAGGTTGTTGCCCCAGAGGTAGAGGGGCTCAAAGAGGTTGCTGACGATGCGGCCGTACGAGCTGTACGGCGCCAGCAGGGCCACGAACGAGCCTATGCCGGCGACGATGGCGATGACGAAAAGCGCCAGCACCGACAGGCGCAGCGCCCTCAGCTCGCGCGAGTAGCCGAAGCGGAATTTCTTGCCCTTGCGACGACCGCTCAGCCACGAAAAGACGTCCTGCATGACGCCCAACGGACAAATTACCGAGCAGTAGACGCGGCCCGCCACGAGGGTGAGCACGACAAGGGCGGCGACGATGGCGACGTTGCCGGCCATCAGCGCGGGCAGCAGCTGGACACGGGCCGTCCAGCCCAGCCAGGCGTGGATGGTGCCGGTGAAGTCGAGGAAGAGCGCTGTCACGCTAATCCAGAATATCACCGCCAGCGTAATTCTGATTTTTCTAAGCATAATATGGATTTGTTCAGACTCATATGGATTTGTTCAGACTCATATGGATTTGTTCGGGCTCTATGGTACGGCCCAAAATCGCCGGAAGCCGTTTGTCGGTGAAAACAAACGGCTTCCGCGGTCTTGCCGTATGATGTTTTTGCAAATTTATAACATCTGCGGCAAACGAACAAAATACATTTGGACTGATTTGCTGCCAATTTTACAGAAATTGGCAACCGGGCTGTCCGGCACCTGCCGGGAGCTTACCGGGTCGGGTCGGCGGGCTCGGTGTAGACGTAGGCGCCGATGTCGGGGCGTGCGCCTCGGGGCAGGCCGTAGGCGTCGACGGCGGCCTCGGGCAGTGTCAGCGCCGGGTCGGCGGTGCCGATGGCGGGGCTTTCGGGCTTGAGGCGGTAGTCGAACAGGTAGTCCTCGCGCACGGTGTAGTACAGCGGGTCCTGGTCCCAGACGCAGGCGATGAAGTTGTTGTCGTCGGTACCTTTGCTCTTGAGCAGGCAGTTGCGCAGGAAAATCTGCGTGCCGGTGAGGTCGCCGTGGCTGATGTCGCTGCCCAGGCCGTAGACGATGCTGTTGGTGAACTGCGCCGAGGTGTAGGGGGTGCGCATGTCCTCGGGGGTGCCGGGGCCGCCGCCGTTGACGGGGCTGAGGTCGCTCTCCAGGCCTACGTGGTCAAACTGCAGGGCCGGGCCGGCGATGGCGGCGAAGAGGTAGTAGTTGGCAAAGGTGCAGTGGTTGAAGACGTGCTTGCCGCCCGAGAGGCGCACAAGGCCGTTGGCAGCCTCGCCAAACTCGCAGCCGGTGGCGGTGATGTCGGCATCGTAGACTTCGAGGACAAGGTCGCCCGAGTTGCGCAGGCGGCTGTTGCGCAGGGTCAGCTTGGGAGTGGGCTGCTCGCTGCCGTCGCCGCTGACGATGACGCCGTACCAGGTGTTGCGCACTGTAGTGTGGGTGAGGATGTTGTCGTGCGACGAGGGGGTGAACTGCAGGCCCTCCCACTGGCGCGACATAAGGTCGAAGGTGACGTTGGTGATGACGTCGCCGGTGCGGTCGCCGCGAAGCTCGACGGGCTTCTTGAGGGTGCCTTCGGCACGCAGGCTGCCGCGCACAATCATGCTTGCGCCGTCATGGAAGCAGAGGCGAGCCCCGGCGGGCAGGGTGAGGGTGGCGTCGGGGGCGACGACGAGCGAGTCGAAAATCTGGTAGGGCTTGGTGGCGCTGAACTGCGTGTCGCTGTCTACGGTGAAGCCGCGCAGACGGGTGACGTCCTGGCCGGTGGCGGCGACGGTGACCTGGGTGAGCGTGCCGTTGGTTACAAAGTCGACTTTGGCGCTGATGTCGATGGGCAGGTCGCTCTTGTTCTCGGGCAGGGTAGCCTCCACCATGACGAAAATCGAGTCTTTGGCTCGGATTTCGACATCGCTGAAGCTGTTGCCGCTGATGCCGTCGACGTTGAGGCGGAACATCCCGGCATTTTCTCCCGATATATGGATGTCGCTGATTATGATGCCCTTGTCGTGGCGGTTGTATACGGTAAAGCGGTGTGTCGTTGTCACTTCGTCGGTGAAGACGGTGCCCATGTCGAGGGTGTCGACCGAGAATGTCGGCTGGGCCGCCGGCGACGTCGTCACGCCGTCCTCGATGCACGAAGTGGTGAGCGTCGCGCCGGCGAGCATGACGGCGACGATGAAGATAAGGTATTTCAGTTTGTCCATTTTTATGCGTTTGATGTAACTGCCGGCGCACCGGCCGCAGCTGTGCCGGCGGTTTTGTGACCGGCTCTTACTAATAACGCACAGAAGGCTGTATTATTGCCCTTTGGGGACGTCCGCTGTTAGCCCTGGCTGTCGTCGGCTGTTAGCCTTTGCGGGCGTGGCGGGCGTGCAGGTCGTCGACAATCAGGCGGGCGGTGTTTTCGGCGGCGTCGCCGTCGCCGAGGATGGCGCGCATCTCCTTGTAGTCGTCAAGCATTTTCTGCCGCTTTTTCGAGGTCAGCGCAGTCAGCGGCGACAGGGCTTCGGCCACTGCCACGGGGGTGCACTGGTGCAGCAGCTTTTCGGCAATGGCCTCGCGGCCGAGGATGAGGTTGGGCAGGGTGACGAAGTCGACCGAGAGCAGCCGTTGCATGATTTTGTAGCTCAGCTCCGACCCGTTGGCGCGGTAGCAGGCCACCTGGGGCACCCCGGCCAAGGCGGCCTCGAGGGTGGCGGTGCCGCTGGTGACGAGGGCGGCGCGGCAGACGGCGAGCAGGTTCATGGTGTCGCCGGTGACGACGGGGAAGTTGCCGAACTGGGCGTAGAACTCGGGCTCGATGCCGGGGGCGCCGGCAACGACGGCCTGGTACTGAACAAACGCGGCGGCGGCCTTGAGCATGACGGGCAGGTTGTTGCGGATTTCGCCGCGGCGGCTGCCGGGGAGCAGGGCTATTATGGGTCTCTGGCGCAGCTTGTGGCGGGAGGTGAACTCGTCGGCGTCGGGGGCGGCGGCGATTGCGGCGTCGATTTCGGCTATCGACGGGTTGCCGACGTAGGTGACATCCATGCCGTGGCGGCTGCGGTACCACTCGACCTCGAAGGGGAAGATGACGAACATCTTGTCTACCAGCTTTTTGATGGTCTTTACACGCCACTCTTTCCAGGCCCAGACTTTGGGCGAGATGTAGTAGTAGACGGGGATGCCGGCATTGTGCGCGGTGGCCGCTACCTTGAGGTTGAAGCTGGGGTAGTCGATGAGGATGAGGCAGTCGGGGCGGACTTTCTCGAGCACTTTGCGGGCGAGTTTGAGGTTGCGTCTTATCGAGCCGATGTTGCGGATGACTTCGCTGAAGCCCATATAGGCCATGTCGCGGTAGTGCACGACGGGCTCGCGCCCGGCCTGGGCGGCCATGAGGTCGCCGCCGAGAAAGACAAACTGCGCCTCCGGGTCGTGACGGCGTATACTTGCCATCAGGTGCGAGGCGTGCAGGTCGCCGCTGGCCTCGCCGGCTATGAGCATGTAAACCATTGGGAGTCTTTATCTTCGTTTCTTGAAAAATTCGCGCACGATGTCGGCACATTCGTCGGCGCGCACGCCGGTCACCACTTCGGCCTTGGGGTGGAAGGGACGGCGGCAGACGTAGGCCGTGTATCCGCGTTTGGGGTCGGGGGCGCCGATGACTATGCGCCGCAGCTGGCTCCAGGCTATGGCGCCCGAGCACATCAGGCAGGGCTCGACGGTGACGTACAAGGTGCAGTCGGTGAGGTATTTGCCGCCCATCGTCTGCGCGGCGGCGGTGATGGCCAGCATCTCGGCGTGGGCGGTGACGTCGCCGAGGGCCTCGGTCATGTTGTGCCCTTCGCCCACGATGCGCCCGTTGCACACCACCACGGCGCCGATGGGCACTTCGCCTTCGCGTGCGGCCTGCTCGGCCTGTCTGAGGGCGTGCCCCATCCAACGCGCATCGGCGGCGGGGCCTTCCATCGCTATGGCGGATATTGTGTTGAAGTCCATAGTGTCAGCTGAGGTCGATTGTCATGCCTTCGTTGGCGGCGTCGGTGTCGGGGAAGATTGCGCGGGCCTGCTGCAGCAGCTCGGCGGTGTCGGTGTATCGCGACGAGTAATGGCCTATCAGCAGGCGTTTTGCCTCGGCCAACTGAGCTATGCGGGCGGCCTCGCCGGCGGTGGAGTGGCCTCGCCCGGCGGCTTTTGCGGCCTGCTCGTCGCCGTAGGTGGCCTCGTGGTAGAGCAGGTCGACGCCGCGCACCGACTCGGCCACGGCGGGGTTGAACATCGTGTCGGAGCAATAGGCGTACGAGGCCGAGTGGTCGGCGGGGGTGGTGAGCCGGTCGTTGGTAAAGACGGTGCCGTCGTCGCGCACAAAGTCGTCGCCGGCCTTTATCGCCGCCAGCTCGCGCACGGGGATGTTGAGGAATTTCGCCATATCGCCGCGGAGGTGCCGTGGCTTGGGCTTCTCGTCAAACCTGAACCCTACGCAGGGTATGCTGTGGTACAGGGGGAAGGAGGTGACAGTGAGGGCGTTGTCCTCGTAGATGACGTGCGTGCCGTGGGGGTCGAGGATGTCGTATTCTATCTCGAAGCTGGTCTCGTGCCCCACGGTGGACATGATATCGTGCAGCATGCGCGCCCCTTTCTCAAAGATGTGCACGCGCACCTTGCCGCCCTTCGAGTGCAGCGACAGCGTCGACAGCAGTCCGGGCAACCCCAACAGGTGGTCGCCATGCAAATGGCTGATAAACACATCGGTAAGACGCGCAAAGTTGAGATGCTGCCGGCACAGCGACAGCTGCGCGCCCTCGCCGCAGTCGACCAGCATCAGCTTGCCGCGGTACTCAATAGCCTGACACGACGGCAGATGCCGCGTCGACGGCTTTGCCGACCCGCATCCTAATATATAAAGCTTAAAATCTGCCATAATCTTTCCAA
>SFLG01000012.1 GCA_004553485.1 Bacteroidales bacterium
GTTAAACCCCGCCACGCCGATGGTACTGCGAAAGTGGGAGAGTAGGTAACCGCCCCTTTTCCAACCCGCCGGATCAGCCCAGCTGACCCGGCGGGTTTTTTGTATATTGATAAATAGGAGGGATTATTTAGGGGGAAGAGAATGTGGATGATTAAACTATGCTAAAACGGCGGTGGTTTGGGTTTTTGTTTGTATATTTGTATGTCTATTTTTCAGCACGTTATGATTGAGCTTAAGAATATCTGCAAGAGGTTCGGCAATGTCGAGGTCCTGAGGGATGTCGATTTGTGCATCAGCGACCGTCTGGTGACGTCGGTGGTGGGGCCCAGTGGCGCCGGCAAGTCGACGCTGTTGCAGATTTTGGGCACGCTCGACCGTGCTGACTCGGGCCGCGTGCTCTACGACGGCGTGGACGTGGCGGGGCTAAACGACCGGCGTCTGTCGGCCTTCCGCAACGACAATATCGGTTTTGTTTTTCAAAATCATCAGCTGCTGCCGGAGTTTTCGCTGGTAGAGAACGTGGCGATGCCTGCGCTGATAGGCGGCACGGGCCATGCCGAGGCCATCAGACGAGCCTCGGAGCTGCTCGACCGCATGGGCCTGGGCAACCGCCTGACACACAAGCCGTCCGAGCTGTCGGGAGGCGAGGCTCAGCGTGGTGCGGTGGCACGCGCGCTGGTAAATAACCCGCGTGTGGTACTGGCCGACGAGCCGTCGGGAAGCCTCGACTCAAAGAACCGCCGTCAGCTGCACGGGCTGTTTTTTGACCTCTGCCGCGACCTTGGCACAACTTTTGTCATCGTTACTCACGACGAGAGTCTGGCCGCCGACTCGCACTGCATAGTGCACATCGCCGACGGACGGATAGTATCGGTGGAGGACCGCCGCGAGAAGTCAGCCAAAGTAAATTCTGAAATCAACCAAACCAATTAATAATCAATTGAAAAGATGCCACCTGCGGGTGGCAGCAACAAGTTTTATATGAAAGCTAAACTGACAGCATTAATGCTTGCACTGGCCTTTGTCGTCGGCCTGACATCGTGCGACAACAACGACGGCCCGGCCCGTACCACGTACCTGAATTTTATGACACTGGTGTCAACCGGTCAGCACGGAAGCACCCTCGAGATGACCACCATCGAGGGCAAGACCGTGATGTTTACCTGCACCGGCAACTTCGCCCAGTCGGCCACCGCCGCCGTCACCCCGGGCCAGCGCGTGCTGGTACTGTACGAGTACCCGGACAACCGCGAGCTGAACACCTCTGGGCCGATTAACGTACTGGCCTACAGCACCGTCATCAACGGCGCCGTAGAGTGGGGCCCGGCCAATCAGCGCACCCTCGACGTGCGGACACAGGCTCTCACCATCACCGGCAACTACCTCAACTTCGAGGGCATGGCGATGTATTTCCAGGAGCCCGGCAAGATGCGCCTCATCGCCGACGAGACAACGGCAAACGACAGCAAGCCTGTTGTTTACCTGCTCTACGAGTCGGACAACGACACCGCCCAGCAGACGATGAAGGCGGTTTATGCCTCGGTCAACATCTCGGCGATATGGAACGACCCCAAATATGACGGCTTTGTGCTGCGTATCCCCGACGTCCACAGCAGTCTGCGCGAGGTGACCTTCAACAAGCCCGCCAAAAACTGAGGGCGCGGCTAAAAAAAGCAAACACAAACACAACTTACACAAGTATTATATACAAAAATGGACAACAAGAACAATCAGAACGAACTCAAAATAGAGCTTACTCCCGAGGTTGCCGGCGGCCACTATTCCAACCTGGCCGTTATCGCCCACTCGCCCACAGAGTTTTGCCTCGACTTCATCAACGTAGCCCCCAACATGCAGGCTGCCCGCGTGCAGACCCGCGTGATAATGACCCCCGAGCACGCCAAGAACCTGCTCTTCGCCCTCCGCGACAACCTCACCAAGTACGAGGAAGTCTACGGCGAAATCCAGCGCACCGTTCCCCGCAGCGGCAATAACGGCAACAACGGCTTCCAGGCCTGAGGATTTAGGCTTTAGGACTTAGACTTAGAGCTTCGATCTGAAGCGACAGACGTCCGGCCTTGGGACTCAGGGTCTTAGGGCCGACGCAGGCGCTTAGGCGCGGTTTTGAAATTGACATATCATCACATACTCCAGACAAAGAAACCCGATTATGGCAATACGTAAGAACGATCTTGCGATTTACAACTCGATGAGCCGCCAGAAGGAGACCTTCCGGCCCGTACACCCCGAAATGGCAGGCATGTATGTCTGTGGTCCCACCGTCTACGGCGACGGCCACCTGGGCCATGCGCGCCCCGCCATCACCTTCGACGTGGTGGCACGCTACCTGCGCCACCTGGGCTACAAGGTGCGCTATGTGCGCAACATCACCGATGTGGGCCACCTCGAGCACGATGCCGACGAGGGCGAGGACAAGATAGCCAAGAAGGCACGCCTCGAGCAGCTCGAGCCCATGGAGGTGGTGCAGTACTACCTCACACGCTACCATGACGCCATGCGCGCCCTCAACGTGTTGCCTCCCAGCATCGAGCCGCACGCCTCGGGCCACATCATCGAGCAGATCGAGTATATAAAGACAATTCTGGAGGCCGGATATGCCTACGAGAGCGAGGGCTCGGTCTACTTTGACGTGCCCAAGTTCAACCGCGACTTCGGCTACGGCCGCCTGTCGGGCCGCAACATCGACGAGCTGCTGAGCGCCACGCGCGCCCTCGACGGCCAGGACGAGAAGCACAACCCCGCCGACTTCGCCCTGTGGAAGAAGGCCGCGCCCGAGCACATCATGCACTGGCCGTCGCCCTGGAGCGAGGGCTTCCCCGGATGGCACCTCGAGTGCTCGACGATGAGCGAGAAATATCTGGGTAACGAAATCGACATCCACGGCGGCGGCATGGACCTCAAGTTCCCCCACCACGAGGCCGAGATTGCGCAGAGCGTGGCCCACAACGGGCACCCCGTGGTGCACACGTGGATGCACAACAACATGATTACCATCAACGGCCAGAAGATGGGCAAGAGCCTGGGCAACTTCATCACCCTCCAGGAATTCTTTGACGGCAGCCACCCGCTGCTCGAACAGCCCTATTCGCCCATGACCATCCGCTTCTTCATCCTCCAGGCCCACTACCGCGGCACCGTCGACTTCAGCAACGAGGCCCTGCAGAGCGCCGAGAAGGCCTACGGCCGCCTGATGGACAGCTACCGCCGTCTGTCGGGCCTGAAGAGCGCCCTCGACGGCCAGGGCACGGTGACACCGGCCCGCCTCGACGAAATAGAGGCCAAGGCCTACGCCGCCATGGACGACGACTTCAACACCCCCGTCGTCATCGCCGTCCTGTTCGAGCTGGCCTCGCTCATCAACAAGGTCAACGACGGCCACGAGAGTGCCGACGCCGCCGCCATCGCGCGCATGAAGGCTATCTTCGACACCTTTGCCGGTGATATCCTTGGCCTGCGCCTCGACACCGTCGGCGGTGAGGGCGACAACGCCAACATGAAGCCCTTTGAGGATGCCGTAGACCTGCTGCTCGAGCTGCGAAAAGGCGCCAAGGCCGAGAAGAACTGGGCCATGTCTGACCTCATCCGCAACAAGCTGTCCGAGATAGGCTTTGACGTCAAGGACACCAAGGACGGCTTTGAGTGGAGCCTCAAGAAATAAGCCTCAATAGGTAAAAAATGACCTACGGCGAGTTTGTGGCGGCTGTGACGGCTGAGCTCGGGTTCGAGCCCAACGACCAGCAGCGTCAGGTAATAGAGGCGTTGGCACGCTTCTGCTCGCCCGCACGATCGCGGCAGCTTGACATCGAGCAGGGCAGCCGCGACCGCGTTTTTTTGCTTAACGGATACGCCGGAACGGGCAAGACCAGCCTGTCCGGCGCCCTTGTGCGTGCTTTGGCGCGGGCGGGGATAAGGTCAAGACTGCTCGCCCCTACGGGACGTGCCGCCAAGGTCTTCAGCGCCCTCGCCGGAAAGCCCGCCTACACCATCCACCGCACCATTTACCGCCACAGCCTCGGCGGCGAGATGCCCGGTCTGCAGACCAACAACACGCCCGACACGGTGTTTATCGTCGACGAGGCGTCGATGATCGGCGACGAGGACATGGGCGGCGGACCCTTCGGCACGGTCAACGAGCAGGGCGGTCTGCTGGCCGACCTTATCCAGTATGTCTACGGCGGCGAGGGCTGCCGGATGATACTGCTTGGCGACACGGCGCAGCTGCCTCCCGTGGGCAGCGACATCTCGCCGGCGATGGACCCCGACACGCTCAGGCAGATGGGCCTGACGGTCTCGCGCGCCACCCTCACCACCATCGCCCGCCAGGGTGCGCTGTCAGGCATCCTGGCCAACGCCACGACGCTGCGCCGGGCGATGAAGAGCGGCGACATGCCCATGCCGCACTTTGTCACCGCCGGGTACAAGGACGTGTCGTACGTCACGCCGGAGGATATGCCCGAGTACATCGACACATGCTACCAGCGCGACGGGATGGACCAGACCATCATCGTCACGCGGTCGAACCGCCGTGCCGTCGACTTCAACCGCGGCGTGCGCGCGCAGGTGCTGTACTACGAGGAGGAGCTTACCTCCGGCGAGCTGCTGATGGTGGCCAAGAACAACTACCGCTGGAGCCGCGGCGTGCGCGGGCTCGACTTCATCGCCAACGGCGACACGCTGGAGGTGACGCGCGTCTACGGCACCGAGGACCGCTACGGCGTGCGCTTTGCCGACGTGCAGCTTACCCTGCCGTCGAACCGCGCTATCGTCTTCGACGCCAAGGTGATGGTTGACACGCTGACGTGCGACGCCCCGGGTATGGGGCCGGGGATGGCCCGCAATATCTACAACGGCATAGTGGCCGAGATGGGCGGCGACCCCGACCGCGTCGCCCTTGCGTGCGAGTTGCGCGACAACCCGTACTGGAACGCCCTTGTCGTGAAATATGCCTACGCCGTCACCTGCCACAAGGCCCAGGGCGGACAGTGGCAGAACGTTTTTGTCGACCTGGGCTACATACCCGAGGACGGCGAGATGGCCGAGCTGTACCGCTGGCTCTACACCGCCGTCACCCGCGCCCGCACCCGCCTGTACATCATAGCCCCCGCCGACGAGTGAGGGCCGCCGTGCCGCCCGGAGGGGTGACAAACAGGCCGGGTAGGGGGCAGGCGGGCCGGGGTAGGCATCATTATGCCATAAAGTGCGGGAGGACAAGGCGGTGAGGCAAGCTTTTTGAAAGAAATTGTGCCTTTTTAGCGCTGTTTAACTTAGTATTGGTTGACGTTGTGTTTGAGAATTTCAAAATATTTAGTAATTTTGCATTGAAGAAAATACATATCTCGAACGGCGTTGCAGCCAAAAGGTTGGCAAATGAGCCGTTCTGCTGGCAAAAATGCCAAAACACAGTGTAGTAACTGACAATATTAACAACCCAATAAAAAAACACAAACACTATGACTAAAATTGGTATTAACGGTTTCGGCCGCATCGGTCGTTTCGTTTTCCGCGCCTCGACCAAGCGTGACGACATCGAAGTTGTTGCTATCAACGACCTCCTCCCCGTTGACTACATGGCTTACATGCTGAAGTATGACACCATGCACGGCCGCTTCGAGGGCGAAGTTAGCTGCGACGTAGAAAAGAGCGAGCTCATCGTAAACGGCAAGCACATCCGCGTAACCGCATGCCGCGACCCGAAAGAAATCAACTGGGGTGCAGTAGGTGCCGAGTACGTAGTAGAGTCCACCGGCCTCTTCCTGACCAAAGAAAAAGCACAGGCCCACATCGAGGCAGGTGCCAAATATGTTGTAATGTCGGCTCCCTCAAAGGACGACACCCCCATGTTCGTCTGCGGTGTTAACGCCGAGACCTACAAGAAGGGCACACAGTTCGTATCGAACGCCAGCTGCACCACCAACTGCCTTGCTCCCATCGCCAAGGTCCTCAACGACAAGTTCGGCATCGAGACCGGTCTTATGACCACCGTACACTCGACCACCGCTACCCAGAAGACCGTTGACGGTCCCTCGATGAAGGACTGGCGCGGCGGTCGTGCTGCCAGCGGCAACATCATCCCCTCGAGCACCGGCGCTGCCAAGGCTGTGGGCAAAGTTATCCCCGAGCTCAACGGCAAACTCACCGGCATCTCGATGCGTGTCCCCACCCTCGACGTTTCTGTAGTTGACCTCACCGTCAACCTGAAGAAGGGTGCCACCAAAGAGGAGATTTGCGCTGCCATGAAGGAAGCTGCCGAAGGCGAGCTGAAGGGCGTACTCGGCTACACCGAGGATGCAGTTGTATCGAGCGATTTCCTGGGCTGCCCCCTGACCTCGATCTTCGACGCCAACGCCGGTGTATATCTTACCCCCAACTTCGTAAAGGTTGTTTCGTGGTACGACAACGAGATCGGCTACTCGAACAAGGTTCTCGACCTCATCGCCACCATGGTTAAGATCAACGGCTAATTTAATTAGGCACAATAAAAAAAGCCACCCTTTTGGGTGGCTTTTTTTGTGGGTGTTGGTTTTGGGGGCCGGGCGCATGGCCGGGTGAGGCTATTATAGCTAAAATAGCTAACTTAGGCAGGCGGGAGAGGGGGCAGGGAGGCCGCGAGCTAAAGCTCGCGCACAGAACCAGGCGGGCGGTTTAAGTGGCGGCCGAGGCCGCCACTTAAAAAGTATTGGCAGGCCGGGGGCCTGCGGTATTGGCGCCTGCGGAGCGGTGTTGGCAGGCCGGGGCCTGCGGTGTTGGCGCCTGCGGCGCGGTATTGGCAGGCCGGGGCTGCGGTATTGGCAAGGGGGAGGGTGGGGGTTAGGCCTCGAGGTGGGATTCGAGGGCGCGACGGAGGGGGGCGGGGAGGTCGGCGCCGGTTTGGGTGTGCATGTCAAAGCCGGCCATGGTGGTGAGGGCGTCGGCTTTGGTGGCGCCGGTTTCGGGGTTGTACACGCGCTGGTGGAGCACAAAGCTGCGGTTGCCGATGTGGCTGACGGCGGTGCTGACCTGAAGGGGCTCGCCGAGGACGGTGGGGGCGGTGAAGTTGATGTTGACGTTGACAATCACCGAGCCGATATTGGCGGGGTCGTTGGGCTTGTCGGTGATAGAGTTGAAAAACAGCGCCTTGCCTAAGTCAAGGTACTGCAGCAAAACGGTGTTGTTGACATGGCCAAACATGTCGTAGTCGGTGAAGCGGGGCTGTATGTCTACCGTAAACATTTCAGTATCAGTAAATAATGGTCCGAAGATCCGGGCCGGGGGGACAGGGTGTATCAGTGAAACTTTATATGGCTTATAATCTGTTTGCCGGCGGTTTTGTTGAGGGCCTCGATGAGTTTGTCCTGCATGAACGACAGGTCGTTGCGTAAGGCCGGGTTTGATATTACCACGTGCAGCGTGTCGCCGTCGACCCATCGGCGGACGGTCATGCGGTTGATGGTAGGCCCCACTACCTGCGGCCACATCGAGCACACCTGCTGGCGCTCGATGGTATCGAGCTGGCCGGCCTTTTCAAAGGCAAGGCGGATTATCTCGCCTACAGGCAGGGGGTCGTTGCGTTTCATGAAGAGGGGGTGGGAGTTATCAGAGGAATTATAGTTATCAGATGTATCGGGGACGGGCGGCGGGGGCGGCTATCGGGTATCAGAGGGGGGAGAAGTCGCCGTTGGTGACGTGCCACAGCGAGTGCTGCGAGGGGATGTGGCTGACGATGTCGTCGAGGTGGCGCCGGTTGGTGTCGGTGATGAAAATCTGGCCGAAGGTGTCGCCGCCGACGACGCGGATGATGCTCTCCACGCGGTCGGCGTCGAGTTTGTCAAAGATGTCGTCGAGCAGCAGTAGCGGCTTCAGGCCCGAGACGGCGCTGAGGAAGTCGTACTGGGCGAGGCGCAGGGCTATCGTGAATGTCTTTTGCTGTCCCTGCGAGCCTGTGCGGCGCAGGGGCAGGTCGTTGAGGGCGAAGAGGATGTCGTCGCGATGTGGTCCGGCGGTGGTGTGGCGCATGACGATGTCGCGGGCGCGGTTGGCGTCGAGCAGCTTCTGCAGCCATCCCGGCGCCGTGGTGTCGAGCCCCTGCACCTCCGGGTTGGCGAGGGCGGCGTCGTGGTAGGTGATGTCGGTGGCCTCGGCGTCGGGTCCGGCGATGGCGCTGTAGTAGCGGCGGTGGATGTCGCGCAGGCGGTCGACAAAGGCGCGGCGCGCGCCGGTGATGTATGTGGCGGCGACGTCCATCGACATCTCGAGGGCGGCGAAGAGGTTGCGGTCGGCGGTGAGGTTGTCGCGCAGGAGGCGGTTGCGCTGCTGCAGGGCGTTGTTGTAGCGCACAAGGCTGGCCAGGTATCGCTGGTCAGACTGCGAGATGGCCATGTCGACAAAGCGGCGCCGGTCTTCGCCCGAGCCGTTGACGAGGTCCATGTCGGCGGGCGAAATCAGCACGCAGGGGAAGCTGCCGATGTGCTCGGTGATGCGTGTGTAGTCCTTGCCGCTGCGCTTGACCGACTTGCGCCGCCCTTCGGCGAAGCCTATGGCAACCTCCTCGGGGGCACCCTTGCGGGTGTAGCGGCCCTTGAGCATGGCAAAGTTGTCGCCGCGACGCACCAGCAGCCGGTCGGGGGCACCCGAGAAGCTGCGGCAGAAGCTCAGGTAGTGGATGGCGTCCACCATGTTGCTCTTGCCCATGCCGTTGTTGCCGAGGAAGCAGTTAAGCTTGGGCGAGAAGGCCAGGTGTGCCGAGCCGATGTTCTTGAAGTTGGTGAGGGAGATTTCGTCAAGAGTCATTTTGCGGTGGCTTTGTCGGCGCCCGCGAAACAGCGGTCGAAGTAGAGCAGCTGGTGCAGGATTGAGTTGCTCCAGTATTTATGGTTGTGTTTGCCGGGGCGCGAGATGTAAGTGTGGGGGACTTTGAGCTCGAGCATCTTGTTGTGCAGGTCGGCGTTGACGTCGTGGAAGAAGTCTTCGCTGCCGCAGTCAAAGATGATGTTCTGGCCGTTCTGCTTGAGCAGGTCGAGGTTGTTTATCACCGTCGACTCCTGCCAGCGCTTGAAGTTATCGTCCTGCGGGCCGAGGCGCTCGGCCATCTTCCATTTGGTGGGGAAGGGCATGATGTCCACGCCTCCGCTGTTCGAGCCCATGCTACCCCAAAGGTCGGGATGGCGCATGGCCAGCCACATCGCGCCGTGGCCGCCCATCGACAGGCCGGTGATGGCGTTGCGTGCCGGGTCGGCGCTCATGGCACGGTAGCGTGCGCGCAGCTCGGGGACGAGCTCGAGGGTGATGAACGACTCCATCTGCATCGACGGGTCGACCGGGCTGTCCCAGTACCACGAGTCCATGCCCGAGGGCATGACCATGAACATGCCGTAGTTGTCGGCCAGCTCGCCCATATCGGGACGCACGCGCAGCCACTGCGTGTAGTCGCCCCCGTAGCCGTTGAGCAGGTACACCACCGGAATGCTGCATGTGTCGCAGGCAAGGTCGGCGGCGTCGGGGGTTATCACCACCACCTTCATGGGTTCGGGAAGACGGTTATGCTTCGAGGCGACGGTAAGGGTATCGACGGTGAAGGCGCTGGCGCCGAGCGTGGAGACGGCGGCGAGGGCCAGTGTGGCAAAGGCGCGCATTATCAGTCTTTTCATTGCGATTGTTTTTGTCAGCCGCGGTTGGGCTGTGTAGGGTTAAAACGTTTTTTTAGGTATTCGATGGTGATGTCGGCGATGTCTTCGAGGCTCATCACCGACGAGTTGAAGCATAGGTCGTAGCTTGTCGAGTCGCCCCAGCGCTTGTCGGTGTAGAAGTTGTAGAAGTTTGCGCGCAGCTTGTTTGTCTTCTCGCAGTATGCGCGGCACTGCTCGAGGGTGCGTCCCTGAGGGTCGCGTTCGAGCACGCGGCGGGCGCAGTCGTCCGGGTCGGCGTGCACAAAGATGTTGACCAGGTTGGGCAGGTCGCGCAGCACGTAGTCGGCCGAGCGTCCCACAATCACGCAGGGCTTGTCCGTCGTTATGCGGTGCATGAAGTCGCACTGCGCCTTGTACAGGGCGTCGTCGTTGTTGCCGGCGGCGTTGTCGAACCATGTTATGGGGCACAGGCCCATGTTTATCGAGAAGAGACCCGAGAAAAGCTGGGGGCGGCGTTCGTCCTTCTGCTCGAAAAATTCGGGCGAGAGGCCGCTGTCGCGGGCCGCCTGCATCAGCAGCTCGCGGTCGTAGAAATCGATACCGAGACGGTTGGCCAGGATGCGGCCGAGGATGCGTCCGCCGCTTCCCATCTGCCGTCCGATGGTGATGACATATTTGTCGGGGAGGCTGTTGCTCATGGTGTACGGGTGTTTGCCACAAATTTAGTTTAAAAAAGCGAGAAAACCACAACTTGGGAGCAAAAAGCGTATTGTCGCGCGGCAAAAAAAAGGCCGCGGCCGGATGTGCCGGCGCGGCCTTTTGTGGTACAGTGACGTTTATCAGTCGATGTTGGGGTTGTAGGTGTGCCACTCGGCTACGGGAGGCAGAACGCCCATGGCGATAACCTCGTCGCGCATCTTGCAGAGGTGCTCGTAGCTGGCCTGCAGGGCTGCCATCTCCTCGGGTGTGCCGGTGATGGCCTTGGTGTATACGCCGTCGGCGGTGATGCGGCTGGGCATAGCCATCATCACGTGGTTGAAGCGGGCGGTGTCGGCGTAAGTGCCTACGGGGTAGTCAAATTCTTTGCCACCCATGGCAGCTGCTACCATCTCTACCGAGAGGTAAGCGGGGCTCTGGAACGAGCTGCGGCGACGGAGCTCGATAATCTTGGCACCACCCTGGGTAACCTCTTTCTGCATCTGCTCCCACTCGGCTGCCGAGAGACCCTTGCCGTTGACGGTCTCCTTGCCGGCGATGATGTCGACGAGCTTCTTGCCGGCTACGGTTGTGGGCGAAGCAAATACGGCCATCTTTTCGCCGTGGCCGCCGTAGGTGTAGGCGTTCTTGATTTCGGTCTGGGGAATGTCGAAGTGGAGGGCGAGGGCCTCTTTGAGACGGGTTGAGTCGAGGGCGGCGAGGGTGGCCACCTGGTTGGGCTTGAGGCCCGAGTGGATGAGGGCTACCAGACCGGTGATGTCGGCGGGGTTGAAGATGACGACGAGGAACTTGGCGTCGGGGCAGTACTTCTTGATGTTCTGGCCCAGCTCTTCGGCTACCTTGGAGTTGCCGGCGAGGAGGTCTTCGCGGGTCATGCCTTCCTTGCGGGGAGCGCCGCCCGACGAGATGATGTATTTGGCATCTTTAAAAGCCTCGGCGGGGTCGGTGGTGCTGGTGATGTTGATGTCATCGAAGCCGCACTGGCGCATTTCTTTGGCAACGCCCTCGGCGCTGAAAACGTCGTAGAGGCAAATGTTGTTGGTGAGGCGCATCATGCATGCGGTCTGGGCCATGTTGGAGCCGATCATGCCGGCTGCGCCCACGATGACGAGTTTTTCGTTAGTAAGGAAATCCATGTCAGTTAGTTTATGTTATTGGGTTTGGTTTGTTAAAAATATGTCAGTGGCTATTTGTCAATGGTATATGCGGTTATGCGGGGCGCCTGGAAGATGTGGCGCCAATGTTATGTGCAAAGATACAAAAGGCTGTGACATTTTGCAATAGGTATATGCAAAAAAAAGAATGAGCAAGCGTAAACTTGTAGAAAAGTTTGACGATTACTCATTCTCCTCTCTCCTCTGGCGGTATGGACGGGACTCGAACCCGCGACCCCCTGCGTGACAGGCAGGTATTCTAACCAGCTGAACTACCACACCGTTTTTTGTCGCTATCGACAACTGTGGAGAGTGTCTTGCCTTGTTTAGCGATGCAAAGGTACATTCTTTTTTTGGACCGTGCAAGGGTTGGAGGCAAAAATTTTCATTTTTGATGAATTTTTTTTCTTTTGCCCGCTTTTCCGTGCCGCTCCACCGGGAGCCCGGGGGTCAGAGGGCGGCGGTGAGGGCGGCGAGGGAGGGGATTTGGGCGGGGTCTTGGGCGTCGTCTTCGGCCTGGTCCCAGCCGCGGCCTTTTATCCAGGCGGTGTGGCAGCCTATCGAGCGGGCGGGGAGGATGTCCTTGCGCAGGCTGTCGCCGACAACGAGCACCTGCCGGGGCTCGAGGCCGAGGGCCACCACGCCGAGCATGAAGATGGCGGGGTCGGGCTTGCGCACGCCCACGACGGCGCTCTCGATGACGCCGCGGAAGTAGCGGCGCAGGTCGTAGGCGCGCAGCACCGAGTCGACATTGCCGTAGAAGTTGCTGACGAGCATCAGCGGGTAGCGCTCGCTCAGGGCCTCGAGGACGGGCCGTGCCTCCTCGATGCAGGCGCGGGCGTATGCGTCGCAGTAGGCGGCGATGTCGGCGGCGGCCTTCTGCGCGTCGGCGGGGGCGGCCTCCGGGTTGATGCGGCCCAACTCGTCAAGCTCGATGAGGGCCTTTTTGTACAGCAGGGCGGCGAAGTCGTCGCCGGGGAGGATGTGGCGCTCGCGTGCCAGCTCGCGCTCGGCAAAGACATAGCAGTGGCGGAAGGTGGGCAGGGCAACCTCGATGCCGGCGTGGCGCCAGCCCTGCTCGAGGATGTGGCTCCAGTGGTCGCCGCGGGTGTCGAGGGTGCCGCCGTAGTCAAAGATTATGCCCTTGACATCGGCGGGGATTATGCTGCCGTTATTTGTCGAAGTCTCCATCTTTCACCTCTTTAAGCAGGTTGCGGCAAATAGCCTCGTGGCGGCATACCATGTACACCAGCAGGATGTTGAGCACTACCAGCTCGAAGGCGAAGTAAAGCCAGGGCATCTGTGCGAAGATGGCCACGAAGAGGGCGATGCTGCGCCAGTTGAAGCTGAGGATGTTGGTGTACTTCATCAGCGGCAGCGAGGCGCGGCGGAAGGCGCGGCGGAAGCTCATGGGAATTTCGCCCGGCCACTTCTCCGTCAGCTCGTGGCGCAGGGCCTGCATGGCCGGGGTGCGCCGCTCCTGGTTGCGCGTGTAGCGGGTGTAGAAGGTGAGGGTGAGCTTGCGCCAGAAGTCCTTTTTCCAGCTCAGCGATTTAAGCGTGTCGTCAAGGTTCTCCGACTTCTCCAGCTCGCTGCCGCTCTCGCCTTTGAGGAAGAAGAGGTGGAACTGGCGGTAGTAGTCGGCCATGGCGGCCTGGGTGGCGTGGCAGATGCCGGTGACGACGGCGATTACCCAGATTAGCCAGGCGTGGTCCATGAAGAACTCTGACGTCTGGTTCTCGCGCAGGCAGATGGCGATGTATATCGAGGCGAACCACAGGTCGCCGGCCATACCGTCGAGGATGCGGCCCAGGCGCGAGTACTGGTGGGTCAGGCGTGCCAGCTGGCCGTCGGCCGAGTCGAACGAGTTGGCCCATATCAGCAGCAGCATGCCCACGACGTTGATCCATATATTATTGAAGTAGAAGGCCACGCCGGCGCCTATGCCCAGAAATATCGACGCCACCGTTATCACGTTGGGCGTCACGCCCAGCCGGGCGGCCAGCTTGGCCCAGGCAAAGCCGAGGGGGCGGTAGAAGTACAGGTCGATGTGCTCTTCGGTGTCGAGCGACTTCAGCGAGTCACGATAACCTTGTTTTATCTCTTGTTTCATTAGTTACGAATGTGTTTTTTTCAGGGACGTTCTCTCAGCTCGTAGGTTTTCTGGCGCAGGTAGTCGCCCAGCTCCTGGGGCGTCGCGCCGTGCTCGGCCTGTTCGGCGGGCATGATGGGGTTGCCGACGCTGACGTGGATTGTGGTGTGACGTTTTTTGTTTACCTCGGAGGGCAGACACAGCGAGCGGGCCTGCCAGCAGGCGTGGCCCAGGAAGTTGAACCAGCGGCTGTTGCTGCCGTGGAAGTAGATGGGGATGACGGGCACTTTTGAGCGGTGGATAATCTGCAGCACGCTGGGCAGCCAGGGGCGGTCCTGCAGGCCGTCGTGGCAGGTGGTCTTGCTCATCGCTCCGGCGGGGAAAAATCCCACCGGCTCGTTGTCGTGCAGCATGCGCAGCACCTGGCGTATGCCCTGTACCGACGTGGCGCGCTTCGAGGCCTCGCCCGAGGCCGAAGGGTCGACGGCGATGAAGTTGGGGCGCATGGCCGAGATGTGGCTGAGGATCATGTTCACCATCACGCGGAACTCGGGGCGGTGGCGCGTGATGAGGTAGATGAGGATAATGCCGTCGAGGGCACCGAAGGGGTGGTTGCTGACGGTGATGAAGGCGCCTTCGGGCAGATTGTCGAGGACCTCCTGGCCGTCTACGCGCACCTTGACGTCGAGCTGCTCCTGCAGCAGGCGTTTTACAAACTCGGGCCCGGGCGTGTCGCAGCAGGCGCCGTGCCACTTGTTCACCAGGTCTACCTTGAGGGCGTGCAGCAGCCAGTTTACGAGTTTGCGGTGCCCTTTCAGCGCCGGCACCATCTTGCTGATGTCGTCGTAGTTGAGGACATCGGGTTTAACCTGGTTTTCTGCCTGGTTTTCAGTCTGGTTTTCCATTTTTTCAGTGATTCTGCCAGTCCTTTATGCGGTTCATTATATGGCGGGCGATCACCAGACCGGCCTCCTTGCGGCAGGGGGCGAAGCTGGGCCAGTCGTTGAAGTCGATAATCGAATACTCGCCGTTGTGGCCCACGATGCAGTCGCCGCCGTATACCGACACGCCCAGCACGTCGGCGGCCTGCTGGCAGGTCTCTTTGAGGGCGTCGGCGTCGAAGGCCTCGTAGTGAGGCATGCCGTTGATGTTCTCGGCGCCGAATTTGCTGTGGCCCGACTCGAGGGGATAGAACCAGTAGAAGAAGTCGGTGCCGGCGATGCCGTAGAATTTCACCAGGTCGCCCTCGAGGTGGCGGTTGATGACGGCGCGGGGGATGCCGCGCAGAAAGTATTCTTGCAGCACCTCCTGTGCCTCGGCGGCGTGGCGCACATAGCTGACGTCCTCCTTGTGCATGGCGTGGAAGTCGCCGCGCTTTATCCAGCAGCGGTCAAAACCGTGCTGCTCGAGCAGGTTCACGACGGCCTCGTCGGTGTTGACCATCAGCGACTCGGGGTAGGGGATGCCCGAGCCCAGGAGGATGCGCGTCATGCGCTCGCGGGTGCAGTTTTCGATGCCGTAGCCCGAGTTTATCACCAGGGCGCCCTCGTCCTCGCGCTTCTGCAGCAGCTCTATCGAGCGGCGCTCGCGGCACATGTTGACGATGATGTCCTCGGTGGCCGCTCCGGCGATGAACTGCTCCTCGGTGTAAGTGTTTACCTCGCAGCCGCGTTTGCGCAGCTCCTCGGCCGTGATGTTGAAGATGGCGGCGTCGTTGCCGATATGGTTGGGCGAATACGCTCCGGCGCGCATTATGCCCGCTATTTTTATGGTTGCCATTGATTGGTTGTATTTATTGTCGAACTGGCGTAGGGTGCTTACTCTAATGCTAAAGCAAGCAAACATTACCGTTAAAGTATGTAAACTTTATTAGTAAAGTACGCAAAGGTACAAAATATTCTTTTATTTCCTTGTTTTTGCCCTGCGTGCACCCGTTTTTTGCCATAAAAATGGACTGACGGGCCAAGTGGGTAATCTAAAATGTGTGAATGATAGGGACGAAACGGCAAAAAATTGCTAACTTTGCGTGCTAATTGTAGTCACGCGTCGCCGATGGCTCGGGTCGACGTGTGCAATTCTTGCAAAAAAATTGTTTTTATGAATATTTCATACAAGTGGCTTAAAGACTACATCGATTTCGACATGACGCCGCAGCAGCTTGCCGCGGCCCTCACCTCGGAAGGACTGGAGTGCGACGGCGTAGAGACCGTCGACGTCGTCCGCGGCGGCCTGCGCGGACTGGTGGTGGGCAAGGTGCTCACCTGTGAGGCTCATCCCGACAGCGACCATCTGCATGTCACCACCGTCGACCTGGGCGGAGGTGTCGTCGAGCAGATTGTCTGCGGCGCCCCCAACGTGGCGGCCGGCCAGTCGGTGATTGTCGCCACCGTGGGCACAACCCTCTATGACGGCGACAAGGAGTTCACCATCAAAAAGGCCAAGATGCGCGGCGTGGCCTCCAACGGCATGATATGCGCCGAGGACGAGATCGGCGTGGGCACAAGCCACGACGGCATCATCGTCATCGACCCCGCCGAGGCTCCCGCCCCCGGCACTCCCGCCGCCGAATATTTCCACCTCACCAGCGACTACGTGCTCGAGGTCGACCTCACCCCCAACCGCATCGACGCCGCCAGCCACTACGGCGTGGCCCGCGACCTGGCCGCCTGGATGGCTGTCAACACCGACAACAAGCCCCTGCTGACGCGCCGGTCGGTGGAGTCGTACAAGGTAGACCGCCCCGATGCCAAGGGCGTGGAAGTGGAGGTGGTCGACAAGGAAGGCTGCGTGCGCTACTGCGGATGCACCATCGAGGGCGTCACCGTCAAGGAGAGCCCCGAGTGGCTGCGCCACCGCCTCATCGCCATAGGCCTGCGTCCCATCAACAACGTCGTCGATATCACCAACTACGTGCTCATGGCCATGGGCCAGCCCCTGCACTGCTTCGACCGCAGCCGGATTGCCGGCGACAAGGTCGTTGTTCGCACCGCTCCCAAGGACACCAAATTCGTCACCCTCGACGAGGTGGAGCGCAAGCTCGACCCCACCGATCTGATGATCTGCGACGCCGAGAAGGAGATGTGCATCGCCGGCGTCTTCGGCGGCCTGGGCTCGGGCGTCACCGAAAAGACCACCTCGGTCTTCCTCGAGAGCGCCTGCTTCAACGCCACCCGCGTGCGCCGCACGGCACGCCGCCACGGACTCAGCACCGACGCCTCGTTCCGCTTTGAGCGCGGTGTCGACGCCAACGGCTGTATGTACGCCCTCAAGCTCGCCGCTCTGATGGTGAAAGAGCTTGCCGGAGGCGAAATCACGGGCGAGACCGTCGACTACTACCCCGAGCCGGTGAAACCCTTCGCCGTCAAGCTCGACACAGATTATATGGACAGCCTGCTGGGCCGGCACATCCCCGACGAGACCGTCGACAGCATCCTCTCGGGCCTCGAGATTGAGGTTGTCGACAAGGTGGCCGTGGACGGCCGCACCGTCAGCCGCGACCTGCTCGTGCCCACCTACCGCGTCGACGTCACCCGTCCCTGCGACGTGGTGGAGGACATCCTGCGCATCTACGGCTACAACAAAATCGAGATGCCGCAGGCCGTGCACTCGTCGCTGTCGTACAAGACCGACACCGACGCCGCCGACGACCTGCGCCGTCTTGTCAGCGGGCAGCTTACCAGCGCCGGCTTCAACGAAATCCTCAACAACTCGCTCACTGCCCGCGCCTACTACGAGGACCTCAAGTCGTACCCCGCCGACGGCTGCGTGGCCCTGCTCAACCCGCTGAGCCAGGACCTCAACGTCATGCGCCGCACCCTGCTCTTCGGCGGTCTTGAGAGCCTCGGCCACAACATCAACCGCAAGAACAAGGACCTTGCCTTCTACGAGTTCGGCAACGTCTACGACTATAACGCCGACAAGCCGTCCACCGACGAGTGTCCCCTGGCACCCTACAGCCAGCACAGCCGCCTGGCCCTGTGGATGACCGGCGACGTCAGCACCGGCGCCTGGCTCGAGGGCAGCCGCGAGGCCACGGTCTACCACCTCAAGGCACAGGTGCTCAATCTGCTGGCCCGTCTGGGCATCTCGGAGCGCGAGTACACGCTGACCGTCGGCAACGGCGCCAGCGACCTCTACTCGGCCTGCCTGGTCATCGCCACCCGCAACGGCAAGGAGCTGGGCACCCTCGGCATCGTGTCAAAGGCCCAGGCCCACAAGTGCGGCGTCAAGGCTCCCGTCTTCTACGCCGAGCTCGACTGGGACGCCCTGGCAGCCCTGGCCCTCAAGCGCACCGTCACCTTCCGCGACCTGCCCCGCACGCTGCCCGTGCGCCGCGACCTGGCCCTGCTGGTCGACAACGCCGTCACCATGGCCGACATCGAGGCCGTCGTGCGCGAGACCGAGCGCAAGAACCTCCGCGGCGTGACGCTCTTCGATGTCTACGAGGGCAAAAACCTCCCCGAAGGCAAAAAGAGCTACGCCATCGCCATCGCCCTCCAGGACGACGAAAAGACCCTCAACGACAAGGCCATCGACGCCATGATGAACAAAATCATCGCCCAGCTGCGCAAGCGCGTCGGCGCCGAGCTGCGCTGAGCCGTCACAACAATACACACAACGATTATCCAAACCACAAAAACAAAAGATACCCACTATGGGAAGAGCATTTGAATTCCGCAAAGCCCGCAAGCTGAAACGCTGGGGCAATATGAGCCGTACCTTTACCCGCCTGGGCAAGGAAATCACCATCGCCGCCAAGGCCGGCGGTCCCGACCCCGACCTGAACCCGCGTCTGCGTCAGCTCATGCAGAACGCCAAGGCCGCCAACATGCCCAAGGACACCATCGAGCGCGCCATCAAGAAAGCCACTGACAAAGAGGCCGGCGACTACAAGGAAATCAACTACGAGGGTTACGGCCCCCACGGCATCGCCATCTTCGTAGAGGCCGCCACCGACAACAACACCCGCACCGTCGCCAACGTGCGCTCCTACTTCACCAAGTTCGGCGGCAGCCTGGGCACACAGGGCTCGCTGACCTTCCTGTTCGACCACAAGGCCGTCTTCAAGATTGTCCCCAAGGACGGCGTGGGCCTGGACGACCTCGAGCTTGAGCTCATCGACTACGGCGTGGACGAGCTGGAGCAGGACGAGGACGGACACATCGTTCTCTACGGCGCCTACGAGGAAAACTCCAACATCCAGAAGTACCTCGAGGACAACGGCTACGAGATTATCTCCACCGAGTTTGAGCGCATCCCCAACGACCTCAAGGACGTCACCCCCGAACAGCGCGAGAAGATCGAGAAGCTGCTCGAGAAGATCGAGGAGGACGAGGACGTGCAGAACGTCTTCCACAACATGCGCGAAGACGACAGCGACGAAGAGTAATCTCCGCCTCCGCGGCACCACACACAGGGCGCCCACGGGCGCCCTTGACCGCTTATACCCCCAACATCACACCTCCCACTCCCTATGGCCAAGAAGATTGTAGAGACTCCACTGATGAAGCAGTACATCGAGATGAAGAAAAAACATCCCGATGCCGTGCTGCTGTTCAGGGTGGGCGACTTCTACGAGACCTTCAGCGACGACGCCATCGCCGCCAGCGAGATTTTGGGCATCACCCTTACGCGACGCGCCAACGGTGCCGCCGCCTACGTCGAGCTGGCCGGCTTCCCGCATCACGCCCTCGACTCGTACCTGCCCAAGCTCGTCCGCGCCGGCAAACGCGTGGCCATCTGCGAGCAGCTCGAGGACCCCAAGCTCACCAAAAAGCTGGTCAAGCGCGGCATCACCGAGCTGGTCACCCCCGGTGTCACCCTCAACGACAACGTGCTCGAGCGCGGCAGCAACAACTTTCTTGGCGCGCTGCACGTATCGGGGCGCGACAAATCGTGCTGGGGCGTGGCCTTCCTCGACATCTCGACGGGCGAGTTCATGGCCTCGCAGGGCAACCCCGAGTACGTGAGCAAGCTGCTCAGCACCTACGCCCCCAAGGAGGTGCTCATCGAGCGCGGCACCAAGCGCCGCATCGAGGATACCATACACGGCCACTTCCTCACCTTTGAGCTCGACGACTGGGTCTTCACCGACTCGGCCGCCCGCGAGCGCCTGCTCAAGCAGTTCGGCACCACCTCGCTCAAAGGCTTCGGCATCGGCGCCCTCGACGACGGCATAGTTGCCGCCGGCGCCTGCCTCCACTACCTCGACGTCACCGGCCACACGCGCACGGGCCACATCACCACCCTCACCGCCATCGAGCGCGACAGCGCCGTGCGTATGGACCGCTTTACCGTGCGCAACCTCGAGCTCGTCGAGCCGCTGTGCCACGACGGCAAGAGCCTGCTCAGCGTCCTCGACCGCACCCTCACCCCCATGGGCGCCCGCCTGATGCTGCGGTGGGTGCAGCAGCCCCTGCGCGACATCGGTGCCATCAACCGGCGTCTCGACGTGGTGGAGTACTTTTTCCGCTGCCCCGACGTGCGCATGACCGTGGCCACGCAGCTGTCGCGCATAGGCGACCTCGAGCGCCTTGTGGGCAAGGTGGCGGCGCTGCGCGTCACCCCGCGCGAGATGTTGCAGATAGCGTCGGCCCTGCGCGCCATCGGTCCCGTAAGGGCCGCCCTCACCGCCGACGACGACGAGTCGCTGTCGTCGATAGGCACGCAGCTCGACCCCCTTGACGAGGTCGCTGAAAAGATAGAGAGCACGCTGCAGCCCGACGCCCCGTCCAAAACCGGCGGCGGCGACGTCATCGCCCCCGGCGTGAGCGAGGAGCTGGACCGCCTGCGCAAAATCGCCGGCTCGGGACGCGAGTATCTTGCCGAGCTGAAGGAGCGCGAGAGCCGCGCAAGCGGCATCCCCAGCCTCAAAATAGGGTTCAACAACGTCTTCGGCTATTATATAGAGGTGACAAACACCCACCGCGACAAAGTGCCCGCCGAGTGGGTGCGCAAGCAGACGCTGGTCAACGCCGAGCGGTACATCACCCCCGAGCTGAAACAGTACGAGGAGCAGATCCTCACCGCCCAGGACCGTATCCAGTCGCTCGAGACATCGCTGTTCAACGACCTGATAGTCAAGGTGGCGGCGCATCTGCAGACAATGATGGCCGACGCCCGCGCGCTGGCGCGGCTCGACTGCCTGCTGTCGTTCACCGTCGTTGCCGAGGAGAACCGCTACTGCCGGCCCGTCGTCGACGACGGCGACGTCATCGAGCTTGTCGAGGCGCGTCATCCCGTCATCGAGCGGCAGCTGCCCGCCGACGAGCCGTACATCTCGAACACCGTCCGCCTCGACCGCGACAACACGCAGATTATCATGCTCACCGGCCCCAACATGTCGGGTAAGTCGGCCCTATTGCGCCAGACGGCCCTGAACGTGCTGATGGCGCAGATAGGCTGCTTCGTCGCCGCCGACAGCGCCCGCATCGGATATGTCGACAAGATTTTTACCCGCGTGGGAGCCTCAGACAACATCTCGCTGGGCGAGTCGACCTTCATGGTGGAGATGAACGAGGCCGCCGCTATCATCAACAATCTCAGCGACCGCTCGCTGGTGCTCTTCGACGAGCTCGGCCGCGGCACGTCCACCTACGACGGCATCTCCATCGCCTGGGCCATCGTCGAGCATATCCACAACCTCGACAAAATCCGCCCCAAGACGCTGTTTGCCACACATTACCACGAGCTTAACGAGATGGAGAAGTCGTACGGCCGCATCGTCAACTACCACGTGTCGGTGCGCGAGATAGACGGGCGCGTGGTGTTTGTGCGCAAGCTCGAGCGCGGCGGCTCGGAGCACTCGTTCGGCATCCATGTGGCACGCCTGGCCGGCATGCCCGCCGGCATCGTGCGCCGCGCCGACCAGGTGCTTCACCAGCTTGAGGCCGAGCACGCCCAGGGCACCCCGGCCGCCGACACCCCCGACACCACAAAGCTGACGGCGCCGGCGCCGTCAAAGGACGAGGGCATGCAGCTGAGCTTCTTCCAGCTCGACGACCCCGTGCTGTCGGCTGTCCGCGACGAGATTGCCGGCCTCGACATCAACTCGCTCACCCCCATCGAGGCCCTCAACAAACTGCACGACATCCGCACAATCATCACCGGCAAGTCGTAAGGCCCAACTTCAAATTAGACTAATCAGACCAATTAGACTGATTAGACCAGTAAAAGTCCATATTAAACAGATGCGCACCCTTCCCGACGAATTTGTAAACGGTCTGTCGGCTTATCCGCAGCTCGACGGCTTGGCCGAGGCTCTGGCGACCACCGCGCCGGAGGTGTCGGTGCGCGTCAGTGGCATCAAGGGCATGCTGCCCGCCGCGGGCACGCAGGCCGTGCCCTGGTGTCCGTTGGGCTTCTACCTCGACCGGCGGCCGTCGTTCACCTTTGACCCGCAGCTGCACCAGGGGCTGTACTATGTGCAGGACGCCTCGTCGATGATACTGTGGCAGATAGCGCGGCGCCTCAACACCGGGGCCATGGCCGGCGCGGGACCTCTGCGCTGGCTCGACGCCTGCGCCGCTCCCGGCGGCAAGACCCTCTGCGCCGTCGACGCCCTCGCCCCGGGCAGCCTTGTCCACGCCCACGAGTTCGACCCGCGCCGATGCGCCGCCCTGGTGGAGAATGTCGAGCGCTGGGGATGCCCCGACGTCGTCGTCACCCGAGGCGACACGTCGCAGCTGACGGCGCTGAAGAGCTTCTACGACGTCATCGCCCTGGACGCCCCCTGCTCGGGCGAAGGCATGATGCGCAAGGAGGAGGTGGCCGTGACGCAGTGGACTCCCGCCCTGACGGCACGCTGCGCGGCCTTGCAGAGACAGATTGCCGCCGACCTGTGGCCCGCCCTGCGCCCGGGCGGTTTTATGGTGTACAGCACCTGCACCTTCAACGTGCGCGAGAACGAGGAAAATGTGATGTGGATGACCGAAGAATTTGGCGCCGAGCCCGTCGACCTCGGCCTTGACGGCTACCCTGGTGTCGTCGGCGACATCACCGGCCACGGCCTGCCCGTGGCACGTTTTCTGCCGGGGCGCATACGCGGCGAGGGCCTCTTTGTCTGCGTGCTGCGCAAGCCCGGCGACGGCGCGTCGGCAAAGGCGACGATGCCCGGCAAGTTCAGACCCGCCGCACTGCCCGCGTGGCTCGACGGACCCTTTGTCGGCGTCGAATACGGCGACACGCTCGGCGCCCTGCCTAAGGACAACGCCGCGGCGATGCTGCACATCGCCTCCAAGGTGCAGACGCGCCTGACGGGAGTGACTGTGGGCACGCGCAAGGGCCGCGACATCGTGCCCGCGCAGCCGCTGGCGCTGACGACGGCGCTGAAGTCCGATGCCTTCCCCTGCTGCGAGGCGGATCTGCCGCAGGCGCTGGCCTTTCTGCGCGGCGAGCCGCTGCACCTCGACGGCGCCGACCGCGGATTTGTGCTGCTGACATTCAACCGTCGGCCGCTCGGATTTGTTAAGAATATCGGTAACCGTGCTAACAACCTGCTCGCCGCCAACCGGCGCATAATGGCACCGTTGCCCGACCCCCTGCCCGGCATCCTGCCGCTGAATTCAACACATACCGCTCCATGAAAAGGATTTTTCTGTTTACCGCCATTCTTGCCCTCGCCCTCGGCGCCTCGGCACGTCCCATCCTGACGTGGCTGCAGACGACGGCCGACTTCGGCGCCTTTGCCGAGTCGAACGGCCCCGCCATCGCCGTCTTCCGCGCCGTCAACACCGGCGACGCGCCCCTGGTCGTGCTTGGCGCGCGCGCCAACTGCGGCTGCACCAGGCCCGAGTACGACCACGGCGAGATTGCCCCCGGCGACACGCTGACGGTATCTGTCACCTACGACCCGACGGGACGCCCCGGACGGTTCACGAAATATGTCTACGTCGACACCAACACCGAGCCGTCGCGCACCAAGCTCACCATCAAGGGCGTGATAATCGGTGCGCCCGAGACGGTGGCCGTGCGCTACCCGGCGGTGTTCGGGCCCCTGCGCCTGGCGCACCCGGCGGCGCTGCTGGGACAGGTGACGAAGGGCCACGTCAAATCGTCGTTCGAGCAGGGCTACAACACCTCGGGCCACACCCTGCGCCCCGTCGTGCGCGACACGCCGAAGTGGCTGGACGTGCGGTGCCCGGGCGACTCGGTAGGGGCCGGCGACTTCGCCTCGCTCAACTTCTTCATCCAGCCCGACAAGACGCCCCTCTACGGCATCGTCACCGACACGGTGACACTGGTTCCCGACCCCGAGCACTCCGACGAGTCGTTCCGCCTGCCCGTGGTGGTGACTTTTGAGGAGGACTTCTCGCACCTCACAGACAAAGAGCTCGCCGAGGCTCCCGCGGCCTCGGTCGACAAGGACACACAGGCCCTGGGACGCGTGCCCGCCGGCACGGACGCCACCGGCGTCTTCAGCATCACCAACAACGGGCGCAAACCGTTGCTGATAAGGCGTGTGTACACCACCGCCCCCGGCGTCACCTTCGACGCCCCGGACAAGATAAAGCCGGGCCAGACGGGCAAAATCACCGTCACCGCCCCCGTCACCGCCGCCCCGCTGAACATCCGCATCCAGCTTATAACAAACGACCCCGCGCGCCCCGTGCGCACCCTGCGGCTGACCGCCGAGCCGGTTTGACGGCGGGCAGGTTGCTGAAGAACAGAATATTGCAGTCGAAAATATAATCAAAAACCTCAGAGATATGAAAAAATTGTTACTCGGTGCACTGGCACTGACGGCTGTCGCCGCCGCCCAGGCCCGCACCCTTAGTCCCGAAGAGGCCCTGCAGCGTGCCCTGAGCGGTGCGTCGTCGCAGGCCAAGGCCGTGGCCCTCACCGCCCCCGAGCTCGTCGCCGAGGGCAGCTACAAGGGTTCGCCATCCTACTACGTGTTCTCCAACGACAAGGCCGCCGTCATCGTCTCGGCCAGCAGCCTTGCCGCTCCCGTGATAGGCTCGCTCGACCGCCCTGTCACCGCGTCCACCCCGATGCCCGAACAGCTAAAGTGGTGGCTCGGCAACATCGGCAAGGCCATCGCCGAGGCCGAGGCCGCCCCGCAGTCTTTCAGCCTGTCGGGCCTGACTGTCAGCGGCAACGCCGGTATCGCCGGCAAAAAGGTGCGCTTCGCCGGCAACGCCGCGCAGCCCCGCACCGCCGCCAAGACCGACATCGCCCCCCTGCTCAGTATATACTGGGACCAGGGCAACCCCTACAACCTGCTGTGCCCCACTTCGGGCAGCGCACGCTGCTACACCGGCTGCGTGGCAACGGCAACGGCGATGGTGATGAAGCACTATACCTTCCCCGAGAAAGGCACGGGCACGGTGTCGACGTCGTATAACGGCACAACCCTCACGCTCAGCCTGTCGTCGAAGAAGTTCGACTGGACCAACATGCTCAACTCGTACACCTCGTCGGCCACCACCAACCAGAAGAACGCCGTGGCCTACCTGATGCAGGCCGTGGGCTATGCCGTGAAGATGAACTACGGCACCGACGCCTCGGGCGCCCTCACCGCCGACGTCCCCCCGGCCCTCATCAACAACTTCGGCTACGACCAGGGCATCGACTACGTATACCGCGAGTTCTACACCAACGAGGCGTGGGAGGATCTGGTCTACGCCGAGCTCCAGGCCAAGCGCCCCATCATCTACGGCGGCCACGGCTCGGACGGCGGCCACCAGTTCATCTGCGACGGCTACCGCGTCAAGGACGGCTTCTTCCACTTCAACTGGGGCTGGAGCGGCGCCTACGACGGCTACTACGCCCTCAGCAACCTCGTCCCCTCGGGCATGGGTGCCGGCGGCAACAGCGACGGCTTCACCCAGGGCCAGGACATGCTCACCGGCGTGCGTCCCGCCGTCTCCGGCTCGGTGTCGCCCGATGCCTATATGGGTATCTCCGGCGGCAAGCTCACCGGCACGGTCTCGGGCCGTCGCGTCACCCTCACGGTAACGAATGACGGAGCCTTCCGCAACTGCTCGTACAAGCCGGCCAACTTAGATATCGGCTACACCCTCACCGACCAGGCCGGCACCACCACCGGCTACAGCATCTACACGGGCCAGAACATCAACCCGATGTGGGGCTTCACCCAGATGAGCTGCAGCCTCCCCTCCACCCTTGCCAACGGCACATACAGCCTGGTGCCCGTATACCGCATCAACGGCAAGGGCTCGGCCTGGCTGCCGATGAAGAACAACCCCTACTACCCGCAGTATGTCATCGTCACCGTCAACGGCACCAGCGTCACCGTCGAGGACGGCCCGTCGTCGCAGCGCCCCGGCGAGATCGTCGAATGGGAGTTTGACAACGCAAGCAGCACCACCGGCTTTGTCGCCGGCAGCACCTTCGACCTGTCGGTGGACGTCACCAACCCCAACGGCGAGAAGCAGACAAAGAAGCTGGTTGCCGTGATCCTTGACAAGAACTATTACATCCAGGGCAGCTACAAGAGCTACATCCGCTCGTACACCCTCGATGCCGGCCAGAAAAGCAGGCTGACCTTTAACGGCGAAATCGACGGCGACGTCACCGCCGGCGAGTACATCGCCGCCATCATCGACCCCGATACGAACGTCATCCTTGTGGGCTGGTATGTCAATGTCGAGACCGCCTCGGGCCCCGCCGGCCTGCGCGTCACCTCCATCACCACCAACCCCACCGAGCTTGTCATCGGCGACGCCTTCAAGGCCACCCTCACCGTCTCCAACACCTCGTCGTCGCTGGAGCGCGCCACCGTGTCCCTGCACTTCTGCCAGGAAAACCCCGACAATGCCGACGAGGTCATCGACTACGGCCAAGCCGGCTCCACCAGCATGTTTGTGATGGGCGGTGCCAGCGGCCAGACCTACGACGTTGACTGCACAGTGCCCTCCACCCTCACCCCCGGCGAGTACATCCTTGCCGCCGTCAAGGACAACAGCGTCATCGGCTACGTCATGGTCAAAGTTGTCAGCGAGCCCGGCGCAGTCACCGACATCACCGTTGACAACGCCACCGGCGATGCCGTCTACTACGACCTCCAGGGCCGTCCCGTCACCGGCACCCCGGCCCCCGGCCTCTACCTCCGCCGCCAAGGCACTACCGTCACCAAGGTAACCGTCAAGTAAGCCTCCCCTCCCCGCACGCCCTGAAGTGCGCCCACATAACCGGGCACCGCAGCCTCCCTGCCGCGGTGCCCGGTTTCGTTCTGCCCCGCCCGTCCCCGTTTTGCCCGACCCGTCCCCGTTTTGTGATGCCGCCCCCCGGCCGGCCAATACTTAACAATGCGGGCTTGCATAATTTGCCCTTTTTTTGTTTAGGTGTGCAAAAAAAATTGTAACTTTACAGGCTAAATAAGAGCGTATTGGAAAATAACCTTAAAAATTGCCGGCTTAGGCGTGGTTTTTCTTGAAAAAAACAGAGGAAAATCCGCTTAAAACAGACAAGCGACAAACAGGCTGCGCCAAACCGGCAGGCCGTATCCGACAAAGAAAACAACTTCAGATACCGACGAAACTTTTGATACAGAAGAAACTTCAGATACCGACGAGAAAATTATTAAAATTCAAATCATAAACTTTAATTCTAAAACCTATGCACCTAAAGCATCTTTCCCGGTCGCTCTACCGCGGCACGCTGCTGGCTCTGGCCGGCGTGTGCGCTGTTTCGGCGACGGCACAAGTAAACTATTACGAGTGCCAGGACTTAGGCTATGTCACCGAGACCTTCAACACGAAGGCCGGTATGGTGGCCGTGTCCAATAAGGGCTCCGAGATCTTCCTGGTCGACGGCAGCAATGCCATGAAGTCGCTTGTGGCATCGCCCGGCGCCGGCATGTATGTCAACGTCAGCAAGGACGGTCGCTACGTGGGCTTTAAGAGTATCAACGCCAACGGCGAACAGGCTCCCGCCCTGCTCGAAGTCGCCACCGGCAAAGTCACTCTGCTCGAGAATTACACTGACCAGTGCGGACAGGTATCGTTTGCCGACGACGGCACCATCGCCTATCCCGTGGGCACCAATCTCATCGTCCGCAAGGGCAGCCAGTCGAAGTCGTACGACCTCGGCGGCGTGATGAACATCGTCAACCTCAACCCCGCCGGCACCGAGGCCGCCTACGCCACCATCGACGGTGACATGTTCATCCTCGACCTCGCCACCGGCGCCAAGCAGGCCCTGGGCAACCAGCAGGCCTACCGCCCCCACTGGTCGCCCGACGGCACCAAGCTGGCTATTCAGAAGGTCAACGGCGACCTGCTCAGCTACGACAAGGCCGCCAAGCGTATATACAACCTCGGCGCCGCCAACTCGGTAAGCTGGGTCGGCAACAGCGACCTGGTAATTACCCGCGCGCAGCGCGAGAACGAGCTGCTGGTCAAAGGTGCCTCGGTTATGAAGATGCGTTTTGACGGCAAGAACGCCGAGACCCTCGTCGCCCTCACCGAAGGCACACCCGTCTCGGCCACCCTCGAAGGCAAGAAGCTCGTCGTCTCGTACGCCAACGGCGACGAGCGCGGCATCACCGAGACCACCTTCACCGGCGACGTCCGCATGGGCGCCCCCGCCAAGGTGAAACGCCTCGCCAAGTTTGCCCGCGGCCAGCGCGTGGGCCGCTACGTCGCCAACAACTTCGGCGGCTACGAGCGTCCCTCGGTAGAGAGCTTAGGTGTCGAAGGCTTCAAGGAATACGCCAAGCAGCTCGAGGAAGAGCAGAAAAACCCCAACAAGGCTCCCCTCAAGGGTAACGACATCGGCCTCACCGCCATCCCCTACATCAACCAGGTATGGGATACCCCCGCCCTCGGCGGCAGCACGGCCTACGGCTACGTTTGCTGCGCCCCCACCTCGTCGTGTATGATGCTGGCCTGGTACGGCAAGTTCAAGGGCATGGAAAGCTGGACGGCCTCGCGTTCGAGCGCCAACCCCGCCAAGGGTACCAACTACTCAAAGTTCATCGCTCTGCAGTATACGTCGGTAACAGGCTATAACTTCAAGACCAGCGCCAGCGGCGGTGGATACTGGGGTTACACCTACAACGTCAAGGGCGGTTACGGCTACATGTGGGGCAACGGCTCGCCCGCCTCGATGATGGCCAAGTTCCACATTAATAACGGCGCCACCAGTTCATCTTTCTCCTCAAGCTGGAGTACGCTGACCACCGAGTGCGGCGCCAACCGCCCCTACATCATCTGTCTTGCCAACGGCACCGGCGGCCACGTGGTAATGGTGTTCCGCGCCAACCAGATTGCCTACAACAACGGTTCGGGCACATACGCCAAGACCGGCTCGTTTGTCTGCCACGACCCCTACGGCGACTACAACGGCTCGTCATACCCCAACTGGGACGGCCGCTACTCGTCGTACGACTGGCCCGGCTACAACAACGGCCGCGCAAACATCGGCACATTCTACTGGGGCTGCGTGACCAAGGCAACGGGTTCGGCTCCCACCACCAACCCCACCATCACAGTAAGCCCCAAAGACGTTAAATTCACCTGCCAGCTCAACGAGACTCCCACCATTTCGGTGAATGTCACCGGTAAGGACCTCGCCGGCGACATCTCCGTAGCATCGAGCCACAGCTGGCGTTTCGAGGTTTCGCCCACAACTCTGCCCAAGACCGGCGGCACAATCAAAATCAAGATGGCGCACTCCGAAAAGGCCGGTACATACGGCCAGTACGGTACGGCCATCGCCGGCACCTTCTATGTGCGCGTCAAGAGCGGCACGGCAGAGCAGACCATCAACATCACCGCCGACGTCACCGCTCCGCCGCTGACGGGCGTCACCGAAAAGTACGTTTACTCGGTCAACAAGGGCAATGCCTCTGCCAACGGCTATGACTTCTCCAAAATCCGCAACTTTGTATACCACAACGGCAAGCTGTACTGCGTATACGACAGCAAGGAGATTCTCGTGCTGGCCGCCCAGACCGGCAAAAAGCTGGGCGTCCTCTCCAACGGAACGGTAGTCAAGGGCGGTTCGGCCACTCTGGCCGACGTCAAGGTTATCGACGGCGTTATCGTTGCCTCCAACATCGCTACCGCCGCCAATGGCGAGTCGCTGCGTCTCTATGCCTGGGAGAGCGACGAGGCCGCTCCCTATCTGCTGTTCGAGACCAAGGATTTCCAGGGCGCACCGCGTGTCGGCGACTGCCTTGAGATGAGCGGTACGTTCAAGACCGACTGCTGGTTTGCCTTCGCCAACGACGACGGCACCAATACGCGCATCATCGAGTACCACCGTAAGGACGGTGTCTGGACCGCCAAGAACACCAAGGTGCTCAAGGACGGCAAGCAGTACAAGCTCAGCTCGACGGCACGTGCATATCCCAAAGGCTCGGGCTGGTGGGTAAACGGCAAGGGCAACTTCCCCGCCTGGACCAACAACCTCGGCGACGGCACCTGCACCGTACAGTGCCAGAACAACACCGGCCAGAACCGCGGTTCGGACCACCATGAGTTCAACTGGAAGGGCCTCAAATATGCCATCAACACCGTTTATGACGACGTAAACGGCGCGAACGGCCGCATGCGTATCATCCAGGACAAGGCCGGCGACTTCTCGTCGACCAGCGAAATCGGCAAATGGCCCGCTGCAGGCCTCGGCCCGGCTAACTCCAATGTCAACGGTACCGGCGACTGCATGGTCAACACCGACGGTCAGGAATATTTAGAGTCTTGGGTGCTCATCACCGGTCAGGGCCTCGGTTACTACACCGTAGGCAACCCGCCCGCACAGAACCCCTCGGAATTCACTCCCGCCGCTGTCGAGAAGACTCCCGTCATCAAGGTTGACAAGACTTCGCTGTCGCTTGCCTCAAAGGTAGGAGAGACAGCCGAAGGCACAATCGCTGTCACCGTCAGCGACCTGCGCGAGAATGTCATGGCCAACCTCAGCGGCTCGGGCGCCAACGCCTTCACCATCTCACCCAATAACCTGTCAGCCAGCGGTACAATCACCGTTACCTACCATCCCGAGGCAGCCGGCACACACGAGGCTGTTATCACCCTGACCTCGAAGGACGCCCAGAGCGTATCGGTAAACCTCAAAGGTACCGCCGAGTCGAATGTCCCCAAAGGCTCCATCGAGGCTACCGCC